>CAITXU010000244.1 GCA_903896505.1 uncultured Verrucomicrobiota bacterium
GCCGATGCCAGCGGTTGAACCACTGGGTGAACCGTTGCTTGAGCAACTTGATGTAGGCACTCACATCCCACATCTGCGCATACAACCCATTCCGCCACTCCTGCCGTTGTTCCTCCGGCCAGATCGTCATCAGCTTCCGCTGACTTTCCGCTGCATCCTCCCCATGCACCAGGGCATGGAGTCGTAACAGCTCCTCATCCCCGGGAAGAACCTCCGGACGCTGAGATACCTCCACCAGGATATGGAAGTGATTGGACATGATGCAGTAGGTGAGCACCCGGACTCCACAGAACCCGGCATACGCCTGCATCCAATGGACAAACTGCTCCTTCTCATTGGAACCAAAGGCCATCCGCCGCTCCACCACCCGCGAAATGCAATGGTAGTACGCCGCTCCCACACACGAATCCAACTTCAAGCGAGCCTGTCGCATGGAAGGAAAGTACCCGAGAGGCAGAATCATGTCAAATAGATGACCTGTCCCTTTGTAGTGAATCAACCATCGGCTGAGCGAACCTCGGGAGGTTATTTTGATTTGAGGAGTTCCTCAGCGATTTGGACGGCGTTCAGCGCTGCGCCCTTGAGCAATTGATCGCCAGCTACCCAGAAGCTAAGGCCATTGTCTAATGCGCAGTCCAGGCGCAAGCGACCGGCGGCACAGTTGTCCTTGCCGGAGACTTCCAGGGGAAGGGGGTAGTGGGACCGGGCCGGATCATCCACGATATCCAGGCCGGGCGAGGCTGCCCAGGCTGCCCGGGCAGCTTCAATAGAGACCGGACGTTCAAATTCCGCACTCACTGCCACCGAATGCGCCCTGTATACAGGCACCCGAACGCACGTCACTGAAGCTTTAAAGTCAGGGTGATGCATGATTTTGCGTCCCTCATTCTGCATCTTCATTTCTTCCTTGGTATAACCGCTGGGGAGGAAGGAATCGACCTGTGGCAGGACGTTGAAGGCGATTTGGTGGGGGTAAACCTCGCGTGTCACTGGTTCACCCGACGCCAATTGCCGGACTTGAAGTTCCAGTTCCTCGATCGCCTTTGCACCGGTTCCGGAGACCGCCTGATAGCTGGATGCCACCACCCGGGTCACGCCGAACGCCCGGTGCAGGGGGTAAAGAGCCATCAAAGTAATGGCTGTCGTGCAATTCGGGTTGGCAATAATCCCCTGATGCCGATGAACGTCCTCGGCGTTAATCTCAGGCACCACCAAGGGGACCTGAGGGTCCATCCGGTAGTAGGATGAATTATCGACCACCACGCAACCCGCCTTCACAGCCGCCGGGGCAAAGTCACGTGAAATGGAGCCACCTGCGCTGAATAGGGCCAGATCGATCCCTGCAAAGGAATCGACCGTCAGTTCTTTTACCGTGAACTCCTCATCCCGGAATTTCAGCTTTTTTCCCACCGAACGGGCAGAGGCGAGCAAGGTCAGTTTTCCGACCGGAAATTGACGCTGTTCCAATGTTCGAATCATTTCGATGCCGACAGCACCAGTGGCACCGACGACCGCCACATGCGGGATTCTATTCATAAATGGGAGGGGGAGCTTATGCCTCGGAGGCGCTCTGTCGAGGGCAAGTTGGCTTTGGAGAGGGACCCAATCATCCTGATTTGAACATTCGGTGGTCGCCAGAGGTTCTATGCCTCCGTTAGTCTTAGGTCGTGATTGGTCGATTACCGCATCGCTTCGCATGGACAACCCTGTTGGTCTGCGCAGCTTCCGTGGCACCGGCTTTGTCCGGGGCTGATTTATTGCCTCCGGGATTTCATCCGCACCCTCCGTCGGTTCACGTGTTGGTTGGTGCCAAGGTGTGGCTGAATGCCGACTCGATTGTCACCAATGCCACGCTTGTCATCCGGGACGGACTCATAGTCTCCGTCGGTACCGATACAGCTGTGCCTCCGGAAGCCCGCGTCTGGGATTGCCACGACCAGGTGATTTATCCCGGCTTCATTGATGCCCATGTCATTGCCGGGAGCGCCCGTCCGCCCCTTGCAGAGAGGGGCCACCCGGGTTCGTCCGACAACCATGCCCTGACTGCTGCCGGTGGCCCCTATTATGGGATCGCCACTGCGGACCGCCCGACGGGCACTTCGATCCTTGGAGACCGCCTGCCCTCGGTCACCCCGGAGCGGCACCTTGCCGATGCCTATGTTCCTCCCGTTAAGTCGATTGAGGAACTCAGGGACCAAGGGTTTACCGCGGCCAATTTTTCTCCTTCGAGCGGCATTTTTCGTGGCTGGTCCGCCCTGTATCAGTTGAATGCAAAGTCCGCAACGGAAGGTCTATTTCGTGCGGATACCACCGCGGAATTGGCGTTGGAAACCCAAGCCGACTCGGCTTACCCCGGCTCCCTGATGGGTGTTATTGCCGTGGTCCGGCAGACGGTGCTTGATGCCCGCTACCAGTTGGAGACGGGGAATTCCGCGACCGTGCTTCCCGGTCCGGGGCATCGTTGGGCCACATCGGCCGCTGCCATGGCCCCGTTCCTCACCAATGCCGCGCCGGTCGTGGTGGAGGCGGGATCGGTCCTCATGGAAGACCGGCTGGGTCAACTGGCGGACGAGTTGGGGGTGTCGCTTCATTTTGTCGCCAGCGGCGCCGAATGGCGCCGACCTGACTTGATATCCCGGTTGGTCGGACGTGGCACTTCTTGGATTGTTCCGATTGATTTCCCTTCGGTCCCTAAGTTCCCCTCCGACCTCGAGTGGGAACAGGTCGGGCTCGACCGCCTGCGGTCCTGGGATTGGGCACCCGAAAATCCAGCCGTTTTACGCCAACTGAATGCCCGCGTGTCCCTGACCACTTACGGATTGTCCGACCTCAAAGAATTCCGTCCGAACCTTCGGGCGGCACTTGATCGCGGATTTTCCGAACGGGACGCGGTGGCCGCCCTGACCAGCGAACCAGCACGGTTGTGCGGCGTCAGCGACCAGCTCGGCACCATTGCCCCTGGAAAAATTGCCAACCTGACCCTGACTTCGGCGGCAGGGTATTTTGAACCGGATGCAAAACTGCTCGGCGTCTGGATTCAGGGCGAGCCGTTCCTTCAACCTTCAGCATCGGCTTCCAATAAAGTGGCGAATCTTCCCGGAACTACGTCCGATGGGGGTAAGGAGGCGGCCAGCCCTTCGAAAGCAACCGACGAAAAGAAACCCGATAGGAAAAAAGAGCTGCGCGAACTTGCCACCCGGCGAGTGGCTCAACCTCCGCGGCGGCAGGTTTCAGCCCAGGACCGTCCGGAGAGTGTTTTACTTAAGTCGGTCACCTTGTGGACCTGCGGGCCCGGTGGGATTCTGACCAATGCGAGTCTGCTGGTCTCCGGGGGAAAAATCATTGCTGTGGGTTCGTCCAATACGGTCATCGCACCCGTCGGAACTCTCGAACTGGACCTTCCCGGATTGCACGTCACGCCTGGTCTGATCGACTGCCATAGCCACTCGATGATCCTGGGAGGTGTCAACGAGCAGACCCTACCGTCGACCGCCATGTGCCGGATTGGTGATGTAGTGAATTCCGAGGCCTCGACGATTCACGAACAGTTAGCTGGAGGGTTGACTGTCGCCAACCTGTTGCACGGTTCGGCCAATCCGATTGGGGGCCAAAATTGCGTGATCAAACTCCGCGAGGGTGCCGCTCCAGACGACCTCAAACTGGCCGGAGCCCCCGGTGGAATTAAATTCGCCCTGGGCGAGAACGTAAAACAGTCCAATTGGGGAGAACATCATACCACCCGCTTTCCTCAGTCCCGGCTGGGTGTCCCAGTTTTTTACGCCAATCGCTTTACCGCTGCCCGTCAGTACTTGGAGGAATGGAAAGCCTTTGCCCACTCAGGCGGTCGCAAACCGCATCGCGACCTTGAACTCGAGGCCCTGGCTGAGATTCTCGAGGGTAAGCGCTGGATTCATTGTCACAGCTATCGGCAGGATGAAATTCTCGCCTTTCTCAGGACAATGGAATCCTTCGGAATTCGAGTCGGCACCCTGCAACATATTCTCGAAGGCTATAAAGTGGCCGATGAGATTGCCCGGCACGGAGCCGGTGCCAGTGCGTTTGCCGATTGGTGGGCGTACAAGTACGAGGTCATCGACGCCATACCATACGCCGGGAGTCTGATGCGGGACCGTGGCGTCCTGGTGAGTTTCAATTCCGACTCCAGCGACCTTGCCCGGCGCCTCAATCTCGAAGCCGCCAAGGCCGTTCATTACGGCGGGGTGCCGACGGAGGAAGCCCTTAAGTTTGTGACTCTCAATCCGGCACGCCAGCTTCGCATCGACCGATGGGTCGGCTCCTTGGAACCCGGCAAGGACGCCGATTTTGTCGTCTGGAGCGGCGGTCCCCTCGATGTCACCTCGGTATGCCTTCAAACATGGGTCGACGGGATTCGCTATTTTGACCGAAGTCAGGAGGCCGAACGGGTCAAGGCCCTGACGGATGAACGAACGGCCCTTATCGCCAAAGCCCGCAAACTGTCGGGTGAGGATGCCGGGGGGCCTGGCGGAAAACCAGCGACCCCCGCCGGAGAGGAACGATTCTTTCGAACCTCCCTGGAATCTTCCCATGCCCACCAAGTGGTTGATTGCCTCGATGTCGACCGGGCTACCAATTAAACCGATCCCTTACTTGTGAAGCCTATTTCGTTAATCCGTTTGCTCTCTGTCGCCGCCGTCTCGCTTGGGGTCCAATTCGCCGGGAACGCTGAGAATACGGACTTCGCCTGGGTCGGGGCCGTGATTCATCCTGTCTCCGGTCCAATTGTGAGCAATGCCACCTTGGTGGCTCGCGCGGATGGGCGCATTGCCTCGATCAATTCCCAAGGCCCGCCTGCGGGGACCGCGACCGTCGACCTTTCAGGGCTGCATCTCTATCCCGGCTTGATTGCTTCGGCCACTACGTTGGGCCTCATCGAAATTGATTCGGTACGCGCCACGGTGGATACCACCGAAGTGGGTGAGTTCCTCCCGGAAGCCCAGGCTTGGCAGGCGGTAAATCCCGATTCCGAAGTCATCCCGGTCACCCGGGCCAATGGAATCACGCATGCCGAGGTGGTCCCCGCCGGGGCTTCCGTTGCGGGACATTCTTCCGTCATCTGCCTCGCAGGGTGGACCACCGAACAAATGGTCCGGCAGCGGCTCGCCGCACTCCACGTGTTTTGGCCATCGTTTGGATTGGATTTGGCCCCCAAATCAGTTCGGGGAGATGGATGGAAGTCTATCGAGGACCAGGTCAAGGAACGGACCAAGAGTCTCCGGGAGCTGGATAATTACTTTGACGAAGCCGAAGCCTATGTCCGGCTCTCGCAGGTTCGTGGAAATGAACCTGGATTTCAGCAGACACCCGCATGGGAGGCCATGCGCCCTGTCCTTCAAGGTGCGGTGCCCGTGCTGGTTCATGCCGATGATGCGGCGCAGATTCGCAGTGCCGCAGAATGGTTGGTCCGTCGCAAATTTAGGGGGGCCATTGTTGGAGGGCTCGATGCCGCCCGTTGTGCGGAACTCCTCGCCACCAATCACATCCCTGTGATCTACACTCGCGAATTTGCCCTGCCGCCCCGTGACTCGGATCCCTATGACGTGCAGTATGCGACACCGTCACGCCTCCAAAAGTCGGGGGTTACGGTGATATTTGGGGATGGACAGGGCTCTGCCTCCTTTGTCCGCAATCTCCCTTATTCGGCCGGACAGGCGGTGGCCTTTGGGTTGTCTGCTGAGGAAGCCCTCAAGGGGTTAACCCTTTACCCGGCTACGCTGTTTGGGCTGCAAGCCAGTCTCGGAACCCTCGAACCCGGCAAGCAGGCCGACTTGGTGGCGACAGACGGGGACATCCTTGACCCCAAGACCAGTGTGAAGCGGATGTGGATCGCCGGACGGGAGGTGGACCTCTCCTCCCGTCACACCCGGCTTTACGACCGTTACCGCCAACGACCGAAACCGTGACCCGCACATTGCGGGAATGGGTCATCTGGATTAGATCCGGACCAATTCCAATTCGTCAGACTTTCCCGCACGCGCTTCCACCTGGTCGCCTGGGCCGAAATCGCCGGACATCATCAGCCTGGCCAGAGGATTCAGGAGCAGGTCCTGAATGGCCCGTTTGAGCGGGCGTGCACCGAATTGCGGATCGTAGCCTTCCTTCGACAGCAGTTGGACTGCTCCCGGTGTGACCGTGAGGGTGATCCCCTGCAGTTGCACACGCGCCGCAACCTTGGCCAATTGGCGCTCCACAATCTGGGCCAATTCGGCTTCTCCCAAACTGTCGAACAAGATGGTCTCGTCGATACGATTCAGGAATTCAGGGCGAAAATGGTGCTTCAATTCGGTCAGCACCTTTCCCTCCATCGAATGCCGGGAGGTGGGATCGGTTTTCCCATCCAGAAAATATTCCTGTATAATATGAGACCCCAGATTGGATGTCATGATTATCAAAGTATTCTTAAAATCGACTGTTCGTCCCTGGCCATCGGTCAATCGTCCGTCATCAAGGACTTGAAGCAAAATGTTGAAGACGTCGGGATGTGCCTTTTCGATCTCGTCCAGCAGTACCACTGAATAGGGGCGCCGGCGCACCGCTTCACTCAACTGACCTCCCTCCTCATACCCGACATATCCGGGAGGCGCACCGATCAGCCGCGAGACGGCGTGCTTTTCCATGTACTCGGACATGTCGATCCGGATGGTGGCATTTTCGTCGTCAAAGAGGAACTCGGCCAAGGCGCGCGCCAACTCCGTTTTTCCAACCCCGGTCGGTCCAAGAAAAATAAACGATCCCGTGGGTCGATTCGGGTCTTGGAGGCCTGACCGCGCCCGTCGGACCGCATTGGACACGGCGCGAATGGCCTGCAGTTGTCCGGCGACCCGGCCCGACAGTCGGCTTTCCATCTGGACCAATCGTTCGCGGTCTCCCTCGAGCATCTTTGTCACCGGAATTCCAGTCCAGGAGGCCACCACCCGGGCAACGTCTTCTTCGGTCACCTCCTGGGAAAGCAACCGCTGTCCGGCCGGAATCGAGCGCAGAGCCTTTTCAGCTCCGGCCAACTGCCGCTGCAACTCGGGAAGCCGCCCGTATTGGATTTCTGAAGCCCGGGCCAGTTCGCCCCTTCGCTGGGCTTGCTCCAATTCCGTTTTGGCCAATTCCACCTGAGCGTTGACTACGCTGACCGCATCCAACGCGGCCTTCTCATTTTGCCACTGGGCGTTCAACTGTTTCTGTCGTTCGCGCAAGTCCGCGAGCTCGGCCTCTATCTTTTTCGTCCGAACCTTGGAGGCCTCGTCCCGTTCTTTTGCCAACGCCGTTCGTTCGATTTCAAGCTGGAGGATTTGTCGGTCCAGCTGGTCTATTGAGGTTGGCTTGGAATCCAACTCCATCTTGAGGCGCGATGCCGCTTCATCCATTAAGTCCACTGCTTTGTCGGGAAGAAAACGGTCGGTAATGTAACGATGAGACAGCGTCGCGGCTGCCACCAAGGCACCGTCCTGAATCCGTACGGCGTGATGAGTTTCATACCGCTCCTTCAAGCCTCGCAGGATGGCGATGGTGTTCTCGACGCTGGGCTCACCCACCTGCACCGGTTGGAAACGCCGCTCCAACGCGGGGTCCTTTTCGATGTGCTTGCGATATTCGTCCAGCGTGGTGGCTCCAATACACCGCAGCTCTCCGCGGGCCAGCTGGGGTTTGAGCAAATTGGCCGCATCGGCTGCCCCTTCCGCCTGTCCGGCACCGACGATGGTGTGCAATTCGTCGATGAAGAGAACGATCCGACCCTCGCTGCTCGTGACTTCTTTCAGAAACGCCTTGAGCCGGTCTTCAAATTCGCCTCGATATTTGGCCCCGGCGACCATCGCGCCCAGGTCGACGGCGATCACTCGCTTGTTTTTAAGCGATTCCGGGACATCGCCGTCCACGATCCGGCGGGCCAAGCCTTCAACAATTGCCGTCTTGCCCACCCCCGGTTCACCAATCAAAACGGGATTGTTCTTTGTCCGACGGGTCAAGACCTGCATCACCCGACGGATTTCGTCATTGCGTCCAATCACCGGATCGATTTTCCCTTCCCGCGCCAGCGCAGTTAAATCGCGACCATACTTTTCCAGGGCCTGAAATTTATCTTCGGGGTTGGCATCCACCACCCGCTGGTTGCCTCGAAGCTCCGAGAGCGCTTTTAAAACCGCATCCCGTTGAACGCCATGCCGGGAAAATAGTTTTTTCAGGGAGGCCCCGCCCTTTTCCAGGAGTGCCAGCAGAAGATGCTCGGTCGAGACATACTCGTCCTTGAGCTTTTTGGCCTCCTGAGGTGCCTGTTGAAGCGCATTCTGGAGGTCGGTTGTGGGATACGTGGTTCCTCCGCCAACTACTTTTGCCCGGCGCGCCAGCTCGGTATCCAACTCGGAGGCAATCGCAGGCGCTGCAACTCCGAGTTTCTGGAATAGGGGTCCAATCAGCCCATCCGATTGGCGAAGTAAAGCCACGAGCAGGTGCTCTCCATCCAATTGCTGGTGACCCCGCTCTTCGGCGAGTTGTTGCGCTGCTGCCAGTGCCTCCTGGGCTTTTAAGGTCAGTTTTTCAAGACTCATACTCCCTTCGACCTGCATCCGGGATGCCGACCGATCCATCGGAAAATCAGACCACTTTTCTGACTATTTTCACCGTCGACGGGATTTAAATGCGCCACATTGACGCAGTTCAAAGCCGTTCGAGGGACAATTCGTCCCTATCGGACGTGAATGAACCCAAGAGGACTATTTCAGGTCTTCCCCGCCCAATCCTCCGATGGTCCAGTCCAGGTTGTACGTCAACGTCTTTCCGTCGTTGAAGGGGGCATTGAGCTTTGGATACAGGGCAAATTCCGAGTGGCTGTCGACAAAGAGGAGTGCCATTCCCCGAGGGCCGTGTCCCGAACTGGCGGTACCGCCGCGAACGTCATTCCACTTTCCCTTGGCACTGGCGAAGCACGGTGAGATGGCCTTCTTGGAGGGTGATTTCACTTCCGAAAATCGCCTTTGTTTCAGGGCGGCACCATCGTCGGTGTGGTAAAACTGATTGTAGTAGTAGTAGGAGCAGGGAAAGAGCAGTTCGTTGGTCTTGATCGGGTAATTGTTGGCGATGGTCCATTCCAGATTGAAGCCTCGTCCCGCATCCGCCGGACAAAGATAGAACGCCCGGGCGTTGGTGCTGATGTACGGGTTCAACAACTTGAGGAGGTCAACAAATCCCATTTGTGGCCAGTCGCGACCCGAGTATGGAAAAATGTCGCGGTTGTCGGGGAGGTAGAGGGCGTAGGTGATCCCGATTTGGCGCAGATTCGAAATACAGCGGGCAGTATGCGCCTTTCCCTTGGCCCGGCTTAGGGCAGGTAGCAGCATTCCCGCAAGAATGGCGATAATGGCCACCACCACCAGCAACTCGATCAGGGTGAACCCAGCTCGCCGCCACCGCCTGGCCGCCCGACAAACGGTTCGTTGAATCATGATGTAACCAGTAGGCGGCGAATTAAAACGGGAGTCAACCTAGCTTTCCGGTCGCTATTCGTGACCGGGTAACACCCCTGTCGCTGGTGGGCGGCACTATCCGCCGATTTCGTCTTTCATACGGGAGGTGAACAATTTGTTCCGCTCCAACTCCCAGTCCATCAGCTTATTGCAATCCCATTTGGTTTCCGACGATAAATTCGTCTTGAAATCATGGGAATATCTTCTTACTGATCTTTACAGATTCACGAAAAGCAGATAGGCAGACCCGATGGTCGGATGGGGGGGTGCCGTTTGATGTCTCGGGTGGGGCCTTGGGCAGAAACCAGGACGCCAATGAAACCGTTAATAAGCTTAAACCCAGCACGCCTGGGAATGCTCCTCAGCTTTGTTCTTCTACCGCTTCACGGATCGGGGCGGAACTCCACACCGCCGGGTCCACATCCAGCCCGCTCCATCCCTTCTGGAACCGCGACTGCCATTCCGTCCGAAAAATGGGAAAAATGGGAATACTCCAACCCGGGACCTCACTCCCGCGAGGTGTTTTGGACCCATCTGGCCCCCAATCCGGGCATCAATGGGGTCCCCCAATGGCAAACCAACCGGTTTGTTCAACTCGAGTCCGGCTTGAATTTCCTCTCCGATTCAGGGCATTGGGAGTTGAGCCGCGTCGACATCGAGCCGGACCAGGCAGGGGGCGCGGCGGCAGTGCATGGTCAACACAAGGTTTGGTTTTCGGGTCAGTTCAAGAGTCGGCGGACCATTCAAATGCAGCTGCCCGATGGAAGGCGCATGGTCAGTCACGTTCACGGTTTGGCGTACTACGATGCAGCCAAGGACCGGGCCGTCCTGATCGCCCGGACTCGCGAAGCCGACGCCTGGCTTTATCCACCGAACCAAATCGTTTATCCAGAGGCGTTTGACTCCCTTTCAGCCGACGTCCGTTACACCTACACCACGGTTGGCCTTGAACAGGACGTCATCCTTCACGAGGCACCTCCGGCTCCGGAGCGATTTGGGATGAACCCGGCAACCACCCGTCTCGAAGTATGGACGGAGTTTGTGGAGTCCCCGGAGCCCAATCGGCATTTCCGAAGTGCTTTCGGGCCCGCTTCACCGTCGGGGCCGGACCCCTCCTCCATGGTTTGGGATGAAGAATTGGATTTTGGTTCGATGCGGATGGGCACTGGAAAGACGTTTATCCTGGGCAAGGAGGAGGACGGTCTGGCTTTAGTCGCCAAACAGTGGGTTGTCGACGGCAATCGACGTTTCCTGGTCGAAGCCGTCGCCATTCCTGCACTTGCAGAATCACTTGAGTCCCTTCCGGTGGCACCGGGAGGGGCGTCCATTCCTCAAGCCGACGGTCATCGCTTGCAGGTCCTTCATCAACTGCCATCGCGGCGCGATACAGCTGCCACCGTGGCATCCAAGCTTCGTCGATTCAACCCCACCATGATGGCTCAGCAGGCAAACCGTCGCGGCCTCGTTCTGGACTACAGCACCCTGAATACCAGTCTGACCAACTATACTTTTGCCGGCGATTCCACCTATCTGGTCACGGGTCTCGTAGCGCTTTCTGGCACCAATGCCACTTTTGAAGGCGGAACCGTGGTCAAGTTCTCACGAACCAATTCGGCCCGACTTCAAGTCACGTGCCCCGTTACCTGGTTGGGGGACATTTATCAGCCGGTCATTCTGACCGCCTCTGACGACTCGACCGTTGGTGAACAGGTCAGCACAAATTCACCGTCCGGTTATTACGCCGCGACCGCTCTCGACTTGGAGCCGCCGAATTCGGGAACCAGCTACTCCTTCGGCCACCTCCGAATTGCTTATGCCACGACTGGGCTGCTCATCAATCAGGCGTCTGGCCACAATTTCAGTCACCTCCAGCTGGTGAACTGCCAGACAGGCATCCGGCCGCTATCGACCGACTTCGGTCTGCACAACGCGTTGTTCGTTAACGTGCGAACAAACTTTGACGGTGCCGCCTCCACCAGCCGAATCGAGCATTTGACGGTGGATGGGGCGGCCTGGCTTAACGCCAACAGCACCTTTAGCGCCGCCAATTTGAAATTGACCAATTCTCTCCTCGTCAATGTCACCAATCTTGGAAGCTACACTCCGACGGCGGTTTCGACGGCAATCTCTTCCGTGGGATTGTTTCAAACCGTCGGTGGTGGCAGTCACTATCTGGCGGCGGGTAGTCCTTATCGGGATGCGGGCGTCTCAGGTATCAGTCCGGCGCTGGCGCGCGATTTCCGCCAAATGAGCACCTTTCCCCCTCTGCTTTGGACCAATCCGGTCGTCTCCAGCACCACGCTCACGCCTGCGGGACAAAGGGACACGGACATCCCAGACTTGGGCTATCATTATCCGGCCCTCGACTATCATCTGACGGCACCACTGGTCGTGACCAACGCAGTGCTGACCCTTGCCGATGGTGTTGCCATGGGCTTCGCCGGTAGCTCCTGTATCTGGCTTCAGGCAAAAAGTTATCTCTCAAGTTTTGGTTGGGCTCAACAGATGAATATTTTGACACGATCCTCCACCGTCATGGAAGGTCCAATCCCCGGAGGTACGGTCCCGCAAGCCTCGGACACCGTGTTTCTTGGGTATGTCACGAATGCCGTTCCGTCGAATTATCCCTCCGTCACCTGTCGATTCACTTCGATTTATCTCAATTCACCTCAGGGATACCACTTTTATTGGGATTTTTCGGGATTTAATTTCAACTCCATCAAATGGAACGACTGCCAGCTCTTTGGGGGAAACATCATTGTTCAAGGCTCTTCAAGCCCCCTCGCACCGTCGTCACCCTTGTCATTCAACAACAACCTCTTTTATCGGAATTACGTCGATATGGAGGGATTAATGCCATTGGCCTTCTACAACCAATTGATGTTGAAGAGTTCTTTGCATCTTTTCCCGGGTGCCTTCAACAATCAGGGGTCCGTCCGCGACAACCAGTTCGATACGGTTGACATTTGGTCAGACCAACCCCCGTTGTTTGCCTATTCGAACAATGCCTATGTTCGGACAAATGGGCTGGGACAATTGCTGCCGCTGAGCCCTTCCGATTTGATTCTAACGAATTTCACCTATGTCACGCCCACGAATGGATTCGGCCGTTGGTACCAAGGTCAAACCAACCTGGTCAATGCCGGGAGCCGATCCGCCAGTCTTGCCGGGCTGTACCAGGAAACCACGCAGCCAACTCAACTCAAGGAGGGGGCCACATTGGTGGATATCGGCTTCCATTATGTAACCGTGGATGCCAATGGAAAACCACTCGATTTCGACTCCGACGGGTTTGCCGACTATATCGAAGACATCAACGGAAATGGAACCGTCGATGGAATTGAAACGGCATGGGATTCTTCGTCGGACATTGGGTTCCGAATCTTTATTACCCAACCCCGAGCGAACACGTCTCTTCCATGACCCCTGATGTTTACCACTCGTATGGGCCTTGACAATCCGGTGACGTTTATACCTCTTTGAATCGTTCGCGGCCTAAGTCGCACCGCCTTCCTACGGTGGGACCCGGGGGACCCAAGTTTGTGCCCTGTTGCACAATCGGGGCGTAGGTGAATCGGGAGACCGGTTTGCCAAGTCACTTCGAAGACCCAGCCCGTCAGCTAACCTCGTCGGCATTTGGAAGGGCTTACCCGTAGTGCCACCTTTGTGATGGCCGTGCGGGCTCCCTGATGATGGTTCGCTCGCTTTCGTGTGCCGAAATCATTCGGCACTTGGAGGAGTTCGTTGGGCATGCCCATGCCCAATGCGCTCGCGAAGCAGCTGGTTGATGTGTTTCGGGTATGAGTCAACAGGGTGTTACGGGTTTCCTCCGCCGGATTTTCATCGGCAAATCGAAGGATTTGGGTGACCAAAAACTTTTTCATCAATACAAATTACATGTCCCCCCTGTTTCAAACAACCGACGCAAGACCGCCAGTCCGGTTTGGCGGCTTAGGGACAGCGTGAGCATGCAAATTACCTGTCCCTTTGTCTTTGCATCGGGCCAAGGCGGAGAAACTTCGTTGAAGTTTTGCCGTGCTAAAACTGCTGGAGGAACCTCAGGTCGTTTTCGTAGAACCGACGGATGTCGTTGACGCCGTAGCGGATCATGGCGATCCGTTCAATTCCGAAGCCGAACGCCCAACCGGTCCAGATTTCGGGGTCAAGCCCGACATTTTCGAAAACCTGGGGGTGCACCATCCCGCAACCGGCAATTTCCAGCCATTCTTTCCCCAACTTCTTGACCAGTGCGTTGGCGAAATCGATCTCAAAGCTGGGTTCGGTGTAGCTGAAGTAGTGGGGGCGGAATCTCAGTCGGACGTCGCTGCCCAACAGATCTCGAAACACGGCTTCGACGGTTCCCTTTAAATCCCCCACGGTAACCCCCTTGTCGACGTACAATCCCTCGATTTGCTGGAAGGTGGGATTGTGGGTGGCGTCGGCATTGTCCCGGCGAAAGACTCTCCCGGGAACAACAATCCGGATGGGCGGTGGCTGGCTCTTCAAAACCCGGATTTGAACCGAACTCGTGTGGGTGCGTAGGAGCGGCCGACCGGGGTGGTCCAGGTAAAAGGTATCCTGGGAATCTCGGGCGGGGTGGTCTGCCGGTGTGTTCAGAGCATCGAAACAGTGGTACTCGTCCTCGACCTCCGGTCCGTCGGCAACGGCAAATCCCAGTCGGCGGAATGCCCGGACAATGTCTTCTGTGACTTGAGTGAGCGGATGTCGATGCCCCAGCCCACGTCGCCGACCTGGCAGGGTGAAATCCGTTGCAAATCGGGGACGGGACGCCTCGAGTTCCAACCGTTCCCGGGCGGTGGCAAGAATGCCTTCAAGCTCGATCTTGGCTGCATTGACGGCCTTGCCCAGGGCGGGCCGCTCCTCCTTGGGGACCCCTCCCAGCCGCTTCATCAGGGCGGTAAAACGTCCTTCGGCCCCAAGATAGGAACCTTTCGACTGATCAAGAGCAGCCAGACTTGGCGCGGACTCCAGAGCTAGGCGAGCCTCGGCCAGCACCGATTCAATTTCAGCAAGCATCGACATGCGACCTCCATCATCGGAAAGAACCGGTCGGATGGCTAGTCCTTGCTGAGCATGACTTTTCGATTCAGCCGTGACCCAATTTGTTGCGTTTTGCCTGCAGGGCGAGACGCAATTCCGGGAGTGATAACGTGTTGATCACGTCAGCCTTGGTCAGCCATCCCTTTCTAGCCACCCCCGCGCCCAGGCGCAGCCAGTTGAAATGGTCCAACCGATGAGCGTCGCAATTGATCACGCAACGCACCCCTTTGTCGCGTGCTGCATGCCAGTGGCGCCAGTCCATGTCGAGACGGGCGGGTGCCGCATTCAGTTCAATCCATGTCCCGGTGGAAGCACAGGCATCAATGACGGCGGGCAGGTCCACCTTGTAGGCGTCCCGGTCCAACAGGAGTCGTCCCGTTGAATGTCCGATGATGTGGACCCAGGGATTCTCCGCGGCCCGAATGAGCCGTCGGGTGTTTTCCGCTTCGTCACTCGATGGGACGTGAAGACTGGCAACAACCACATCCAATTCCGCCAACTCCTCGTCGTCGAAATCCAATCCATCCTTTAAAATGTCCACTTCCGATCCGGTCAGCAGTCGGAATTCGTGTCCCTCGCTTTCCAGTTCGTCGTTGTGACGGCGAATAATGTCGCGTTGTCGACGAATCCTCGACACGTCCAGTCCATTGGCCTGAAAGGAGGCCCGTGAATGGTCCGTGATGGCCCAATAGGAAAGCCCCAAATCTTCGGCTCTGGCGATGATGTTCTCCAATGTGTCCCGGCCATCCGACCAATCTGAATGGTTGTGCAGGGACCCTTTCAGATCGGTCCATTCAATCAGTCGCGGAAGCCGGTTGCCCTCCGCAGCCGTGAATTCTCCCTGGTCTTCCCTTAATTCGGGAGGAATATAGCTGAGACCCAATTCCCGAAAGATGGACTCCTCGTCCGGGCACGGAATTCTGAGCTTTGGGTCGCGGGTTTCCGTCGAGGCGCGGAAGAGCCCGTATTCGTTGAGACGAAGTCCACGGCTGATGGCACGTTGACGCATCACAATATTGTGCTCTTTGCTGCCGGTGAAATAGGCCAGCGCTGAGGCGAATTCGTCGTCTGCAACCACCCGAAGGTCCGCCTGGATTCCTTTTCCAACAATCACGCTCGCCTTGGTATCTCCACGGGCCAAAACGTTCTGGACCCCCGGTTGTTGGACAAAGTAGTCCAGCACAGCATTTGGGTTCCGGCTGCTGGCTAAAAAATCGATGTCCCCGATGACCTCTTTCGAGCGACGCAAACTGCCGGCCGTGGAGCAGCGCAGGACGTCGGGGTGCTCCCGAAGGGCTTCCAGAATGGGTTCGGCTGCAACCAATGCGTCTGAAAGTCGGTAACGTGATGCAAATTGTTGCCGGAACGAAATCGCTTCCAAAATCTTCGATTGAGATTTTTCCCCAAAGCCGTCGAGAGGTGCAACCCGACCTGCCTTGCATGCCGCTTCAAGGGAGGCAATCGAGTCAACTTCCAATTCGTCGAATAGTTTTTTGACTTTCTTGGGGCCGACACTTTGGAGCTGAAGCAACTCGACCAAACCCGGGGGTAACGACGCCTTCAGCTCGTCGTAGTAAGGTAACCGCCCGGTCGTGACCAAAAGTGTGATTTTTTCGCGCAGGGCATCGCCGATACCCTTGATCCCTTCCAACCGTCCGTCTGCCACCAAGGTGGCCAGTGGTTCCGTCAGTCCTTCAATCGTCCTGGCAGCATTGTGATAGGCACGGGTCTTGAATGGGTTTTCCCCTTTTAATTCCAGTAAAGTACCGATTTCGACCAAGACGGCAGCGACCGCATCTTTGTCCATGCCCCATCTTGAGCCGTTTATCGTGAAATGAAAAGTCCGTTTGGACCGCACCATTTCAAAATGTGACACCATCACCGCCTGCAGTCGTTTTGGTGATTCAACCTACCTTTGCAGGGATTTTCCCAAAACAAACGGTCAGTTCCGCAGTCGATGTCCTGTTTTTTCTTCCTGGAAGCCTATTGCCCATCATGAGGCGGCTTTACCACGACAACATGCGTGTCCCATAAGCGGATGCGCAGCACCTTCTGGCCGGCAAAGAATTCGTCAAATGCTTTCTTGACCCCTGCATTGCCATTGCAGCTGTAGTCGTGGGAAATAATGACTCCGCCGGTGACAACCCGCGGCCAAAAGAAAATGAGCCCGTCCAAGGTCGATTGGTAAATATCCATATCCAAATGCACCAACGAAAACTGGAGGTTTGTCAACGATGCAGCGGTCGCGGGAAAGAAGCCGGGATAAAAATGGATGTGACTCTCCCCGGAAAAAAGTTGCTTTACCTGATCGAGTCTCGAATCGCCAAAATCACCCTTTCGATGAATCGGATCGATCCCCGCCGAAGTTTCCGGCATGCCACCATGATCACCGAAGGTATCGAACAAGTGGAGGTTTCGGGCCCCCCGCACGCCGCACATCAAGCGGGCGCTTCCGCCCTTGTAAACTCCCGCTTCAGCGATATCGGCGTTGCTAAATTCTCCTGTGGATCGGCATAGGTCCCAAAGATTATAGGCTTCACTAATGGTTTGCAAAAGCACCTTTTGTCGATACAGCCGTCCATAGAGTTCCAAAAAGGCCTCGTCCTTTGCAATTGAATGACCGAAGTGATTGCGAACCATGAGCGTCGGCCACCCTTTTCGAATCGTGTGAAGCTCAAACCGCTTAAACCAGTAGGAAGCGTGAGTTCGGAGTTTACTCATGGGCGCGGGTAGTGACCGTCAAGTTGTTCCAAAGCGTATTAATTGGTCTAATACTCCCGATTCATGGAAGTGTTGTCACTTAAAATGTCATCATGATAAAGAGACAAAGGGACAGGTATTTTGTATTGATGATTTGTGATGGTTGGGTAGGTTGTCTGCATGCGACTGGCACGGCTGAAGGTGGAGGGTTGTGGGTATTATCACTGCATCTCGCGGGTGGTGGATCGGCGGTTCATCTTCGAGGCGGATGAGAAGGAGCAGTTTGTCCACTGGATGACGGCATATGCCGGCTTCTGCGGATTGCGGGTTCTGACCTACTGCATCATGTCCAATCATTTCCATATTCTGGTGGAGGTGCCCTCGCGTCCTGAAATCTTACCAGACGAGGAGGAGTTGTTGACGCGGTACGGGTTGATTCATGGGGAGGAGGCGGTAGAACGGATGCGCTCGGAGATGGCCTCCTGGCCTGCGGAGCAGCGGAGGGAATGGTTTGACGGGCTGCTGGGGCTGATGTGGGACCTGAGCTCGTACATGAAGCTGGTGAAGCAGCGTTTTTCGCAGTGGTACAACCGGCGGATGAATCGCAAGGGGACGTTGTGGGAGGAGCGCTTCAAGAGTGTGGTGGTGGAGGGAAGTCGCGAGGCGCTGGCGAGGGTGGCGGCGTACATTGATCTGAATCCCATCCGGGCGCGGTTGGTGGAGGACCCGAAGGATTACCGCTGGAGTGGCTATGCCGCGGCGGTGGCGGGCAAACGGGTGGCCCGGGAGGGCATCGGCGCGATCATTCACCTCAGCGCAGGGGCGGAGGGAACCTTGACCGAAGCGATGGCGACCTATCGGATGTGGGTGTTTGGGGAGGGGTTGGTGGAAGGGATACCGAGTCCGGATGGACCGGCGATACGTCCCGGGATCGCACCGGAGAAGGTCCGGGAAGTACTGGCAGCCAAAGGAAAGCTGAGTTGGGGGGACTATGTGCGTTGTCGGGTACGGTATTTTACCGACGGAACGGTGATAGGAAGCCGGGCCTGGGTGAACGAGGTGTTTGAGCAGCATCGGCAGCGCTTTGGGGCCAGGCGCAAGGATGGGGCGCGGAAGTTTCGATTCCTTGCTGACCAGACCTTGTTTGGGATGCGGGATTTGAAAAAACTTCCGGTGATGGTCCAGCCGTAATCGAATTGCTTGGGGACCATTTTTATTTCCCCCACAGCTTCGTGCAGGTGCTTCCAAAGACTTAAAGAACTTTTGCCACCAACACCGTCAAATCGTCCGCTTGAGGCTCAGGAGCTGCAAAATCTCTTGCTGCCTTGCAAAGGCGTTCAACGATTTCACTGGAAGTAGCACTTCGATGTTCCTTTAAGACCTCGGCTGCCCGTTCCAGGCCAAAGCATTCCCCATCAGACCTCATGGCTTCGTCGATCCCGTCCGTCAGCATGAGGAGCAAGTCCCCCGACGACAGGGGAATCGTTTCGCTGGTTGGATAAGGCGTGTCGCCTTGTTTGCCAATGGGGCGTCCAGTCCTTTTTAGTCGATATTTGACGGCTCCATTGACGTCGAGGAGCAAACCCGGAGGATGGCCCGCATTTGCATAGGTCAACGTGCGTTCGGCAGGATTTAGACGCACGGCCAAAACCGTGATGTAGCGTTCATCACCCAAATCTTCGGCTAACAATTGCTGG
Source organism: uncultured Verrucomicrobiota bacterium (assembly GCA_903896505.1). Taxonomy (GTDB): domain Bacteria; phylum Verrucomicrobiota; class Verrucomicrobiia; order Limisphaerales; family UBA9464; genus CAILNN01. The sequence continues at coordinate 18,950 of CAITXU010000244.1, forward strand.
GCAATGGTCAGCATTTCCCCCGGAGTTGCATGGCGACGGGCCAACGGACGGAGGTAGGCGCGAGTTTCGGCCATGAGCAGGGCTGGTCCCACGCCGTGACCGCTGACGTCGGCAACAACCAGACCCAACCCGTTATCGGCCATCGGAAGAAAATCAAAGTAGTCGCCACCAGCGGACTCTGCTGGATGAGAAATACCGGCAAGATCAAATCCACTCAGGGTCGGAAAGGACCGAGGAAAGAGGCGCTGCTGAATTTCCCGGGCGGCTGCAAATTCTTCCCGGCTTCGCTGTAATTCCCGCTCGGCTCGGCGTCGCTCGGTGACATCCCGGAAAAACGCTACGATCCATTGCTGGTCGCCCATTTTCATGGTCGTCGCGGCCAGGTCGACTTCCACCGCTGATCCGTCGGCCTTCCTCGCGACGGTGGTATAGGATTGGCCGCCCTTGGGGCCGCTTACCCGGCTCCACCAAGTTTGTGGCGGAAGATCACCGGGTTGAAAAATATCAAGTGTCAGGCCCACGGTTTCCTCGGGGTCCCTTTCAAATACCCTTTGAACGGCAGGGTTGGCAAAGCGGATGATCCCTTCAAGGTCGAGGAGGAGGACCGCATCCGTAGAGTTTTCCCAGACCGATCGATAGCGCAATTCGCTTTCCCGGAGAGTGGCCTCCGCCTGTCGACGGGCTCTACGCGACGCAGCGTCGCGCAATTCCCTCTCGACAGCGGGCACCAACCGCCCGAGTGCCCCTTTCATGATGAAATCCGACGCGCCGGATTTCATTGCTTGAATGGCCACACCTTCTTGAATTCCCCCCGAAATGATGAGGAACGGAATATCCAACGCTGTGCCTTGCAGGACCTCCAACGCCTCTGGGGCGCTGAATCCTGGCATGGTATGATCGCAAAGAATCACGTCCCACGGGCGTTGATCGAGAGCCTGCCTAAAATTTTCAGGTCGGTCGACGCGCTCATGTGTCACCTGCCAGCCGCCTGCCCGCAGCAACTGAATCAGTACGGCGGCATCAACCCGTGAATCTTCCACGATCAACGCTCGTAAGGGTGGACGTTCCGTTGACGGATACGGGCTTGGCGCTGCTGGCTGGGGGTCCATCGGCAGGTGGAGGTTATGGAGGAGTTCCCTTGGGTTCAACCATGACTGTCGTCCTTCCGGGAACTTCGGTGGGTGGGTCTGCTTGGATAGCCAGTTTTTCCGGTGCATGATGGCGTCCATGCGGACGATCTACATGGATTATAACGCCACGACCCCTCTCGATTCCGAGGTCCGCCGTGCCATGGAACCCTATTTTGAAAGGGTGTGGGGAAATCCCTCGAGTGTTCATGCCATTGGTCGGTCCGCGAGATCCGCACTGGATGAATTTCACTACCGACTCGCCGCCCTTTGGCGATGCAGACCCAGTGAGGTGGTATTCACCAGCGGTGGAACCGAGTCCAATAATCTGGCGGTCATCGGGGCAGCCAGGCTCCGGGCAGACCGTGGTCGCCACCTGGTTGTTTCGCCCATCGAACACCCTGCCGTTCGGGATGCGTTTCGCCACCTCGTTCGGAAGGAGGGCTTCGAATTAACGATTCTTCCAGTGGATTCCTTTGGTCAGGTTTCGACCGAAAGCGTTATCCAGTCGCTGCGACCGGACACCATCCTGGTTTCAGTGATGGCGGCCAACAACGAGGTTGGAACCGTTCAACCAGTGGCGGAAATCGGTCGGATTTGTCGGGAGCGGAGCATTTTGTTCCACACGGATGCAGTACAGGCGTTTGGAAAACTCCCTTTTGTCGACATCCACCAATTCGAAGCCGACTTGGTGCCGGTCTGTGCCCACAAATTTTACGGCCCCAAAGGTGCGGGCGCATTGTTCATTCGATCACCGTTGCAACCTCTTGCCTTGCAGATGGGTGGCGGACAGGAGAATGAACGGCGTGCTGGAACCGAAAATCTCGCCGCCATCGCCGGATTGGTGGAGGCATTCGAGCGGTTTGTCCCGCGCCCGGTGTTCGATCCAGAAACTCTGGCGCACTGGACTGGCCAATTGGGTTCAGCTGCCGCCCAAATTCCAGGGGTCATCCTTCGGGGCCATCCAACGCAAAGATTGCCGAACACACTGGCATTTACCGTCGAAGGTGCCGACAGCATTGCTTTGATGGCGGCACTCGATTTGGAAGGCATCTGTGCTTCCAGTGGTTCAGCCTGTTCAGCGGGCTCGTTGGAGCCCAGCCATGTTTTGGAGGCAATGGGTGTATCGGAGGCCGAGGCGAATGCTTTGGTCCGTCTCTCTTTGGGGCGGGAAACCACAGAACTGGAGGTTGAATCCGTGATCAGCCATCTCCCACCAGTCATCAACCGCCTCCGATCCGTCTCCTCAAGAATTCGCTGACGTAACCGGTGGCTTGTTTTGCATGCTTGAATAATAAACTACCTGTCCCTCTGTATTCATTGCGCGAAATGCAGGATTCCCATGTTTCAAGTTGCGGGAGACACCGGGCCGGTTCCGGTTCGGAAGGGTGAAGCCCGGGCAAGCTCATTGAGCGGTGCATTTTGGAAGGCCAGGAAATCCGGCGTTTCCAATCGATGGCAACCTTGAAGCGGAGTTCTGACGAGATGCTTCAGTTCGGGCAACTGGTTGGACCAGGAAAGCCCGTTGAAAAACTCCACACCGTCGAACTGTGTTTTGTAAAGTGACGACTCGGTATAGCAGGTTCCCAGATGAAGATGGCGAAATCCAAGAGCCGAGAACTGTTCGACTGAGCGGGTCATGAGGCCGATGCCCAGATGCCGCCATTCCGGGGCGGTGTCGTAAAAGGCATAGTAGTAGTAGGCCACCGCGTGAGGCTCCAAATAGAGGAGGGCAACGGCCAATTCGCGGCCGGAGGCTGTTTCTACCAGGCGCAGAATATGGCTGACCACCGGCGAGGACAGCAGCCGGTCCAGCCGTTGTAGATGCATCACGCCGGGGCCGAAGCTCTGCTCGGCCCAAGTCAGCCATCGCTGACGGTCCCCAGGCAATTCACGCCATTCATGGCGGGGAAGCAGTTGGAGTTCGGTATCCGAAAGTTTTCGTAGAATCCGCCGGTTTTCGGAATTTGGTTTCCAACCGGGCAACGGGACCCGCACCTGGCGGACCAAGTAATAGCGGTCCAAATTCGGGGAACTGGGAAGGAACCCGGCAGCGAAGGCTGTTGCGGGAGTCTCGCCTTTTTCAAGAAACCCCCAGACCGCGAACGGATAGACGTAATGGGCGGGATCGGGAACGGCCTCTGAAAAAAGCAGTTTCATTGGAACCGACCGGAAGCCGTTGCCCTGGCCGTTTCCGTTCCGAGGTAGACGCGTGGAAGCCGGCTTCTCCAGCCCACCAACACGTCATAGCTCACGCTCTTCTTGAGGCGCGCCACGTCGTGGACGCAAATTTCGAGTTGTCCCTGGCGTCCCAGCAGAACCGCCTCGCTACCCACATCGGCTGTGGGGATTCCGGTCAGGTCGACCATCAACGCATCCATGGCCACCCCGCCCACCAACGGTGCGCGGCAGCCACTCACCAGGACATGTCCTTCGTTTCGAACCCGTGGGAAACCGTCTCCGTAACCTAATGGAATCACCCCAATTCGCCGCCGTTCTTCAGCCACGAAGCGCATGCCATATCCGACCGAGTCCCCCATTTCCAGGTGCTGCACTGCTGAAATTCGGGCTTTGACGCTAAGGACCGGTGTCAGTCCGTTCAATTGTCGACAGACCTGCGACGGATAGACCCCATGAGCCAGAAGGCCGATCCGGACCATGTCGAAGTGGGCCCCCGGAAGGTCGAGAAACCCACCGCTATTGCAAAGATGCCGTGTCTTCGGGCGGATTCCATTCGCTTCGAGACCCGACACCACTCCTTGGAATCGGTCGATTTGAAGGCGTGCAAACGTTTTGTCCAATTCGTCGCTTTGGGCGAAGTGGCTGAGAACGCCGGCCCATTCCAGGTGACGGAGTCGAGCCAGGGCAGTTATCCACTGGGCCGCATCGCGCCAAGAGAAGCCAAACCGGTTCATGCCCGTGTTGATCTTAAGATGCACTGGAAGTGGACGGCCCAGTCGCTGCGCACATGCGTCCCATTGTTGAGCCAGCGCCACCGACCCGATGCACGGAGTCAGGTCCCGAGCTGGCAACCAGGGGAGCTCTTCGGGCGTTCGTTCACCAAGCAGAAGTATGGGGGCGGCTATTCCAGACTCCCGAAGCTTTATGGCCTCCTCCAGGGTATAGACCGCGAGATGATCAACCCCGTTGGCCAGAGCCACCTGTGCGGCTTGGATCGCCCCTTGTCCGTAGGCCTCGTCCTTCAAGACGTAAAGCAACCGCACGGAGCGTGGCAATTCCTGCCGGATGATTTGGAAATTACTGGCCAAGGCGTTCAGGTCCACCTCGACCCAAGCCGGACGCAAAGGAAGCGCCCTCGTTTCGGATGGAACGTCAAAACCGGCCGTGGTTGGCCAGGCACCACCACTTTCCTGTTCCAGGGTGCTCATGGATTTCCCGGGGGCCACAAAGAGTCACCCACATCCGTCCGAAAATAGCTGCCGACCGACCGGATGCGGCGGATGTTGGAGTAAGCGTTAGAGATGGCCTGCGGTAAGGAGGAACCCAGCGCGGTCACATCAGCAATCCGGTGTCCGGTCGCTTCCAATGTGCCGTCGGCACCTTTTTCAACCTCCTGCCACCAGATGTCACAAGTGGGGGTGCCTTGCAATTGGACAGGGACCCGCGGCCCTGTCAATTGAGTGAACGGATAGCCGTATCCCGCCAGTGTCAGACTGCACCCGAATTCTGTCTCCGGATGCCACTCGACCTTCAACGGTTGATTCCGCGTACAACCCACCACCGTGTCGAAGAGGTTGGCGAGCATGCGGAAAATCATGGGTCCACTGGTGACGCCCAGGCGGACGTTATATTCGAGGACATGCCATCGATTCTCATGGTGCATGGCCGTGACCTGCACCGGTCCGTGGAACCCACTTTCCCGAAACCATGGCTTGAGCGGCCAGAGTAGTTCCCGGGCGAGCCCGTATTTGTCTCCAGGGTCCTGCTCGACCAAGCCCCCAAGCGGAGCACCGGCGACAATTCCCAGGTTTCCGTCGAACGCCCGCTTGTACTCCTGATTGGTCACCAGAGAATAGACTTCGCCGTCGCTGACCAATGCAATGTGTCCGGCTTCGCGCCGCCCCAGATATTCCTGGAGAAAAATGCCCTCGGAATCGTCCAGCCGCGGCAGCCACGCAAGGGTATCCCCCGGCGATTCGCAAATGATGGTGTGAATTGGGCTGGTGGGAGAGCAGAGCGGATTCTTGATCACCCAGGCTCGTCCCTCCCGCCGGACCAAGGCCTCGGCCTCCTCTCGCGTCGGCACCAGGACCGATCGAGCAAAGGGAACCCCATACCGCAGGCAAAGGTCCCGCGCGAAATCCCGTTCACGCTCAAGCCGAAGGGCTTCCCCAATGGGGCAGAGCAGGGGCGGTTGGAGTTCCAGAAATTCGTCCGTCCATGGCTTTAGCGCCCATTCGATAGACATGGGAACCACCACATCGGGTTGGAACTCCCGCAGCAGGAGGCAGGGGTTGGGCATTTCGTCCACCGTCACGACCGTACCCTCCAGCCGGGGCCCATGATGGCCATAATTCCGGGTGAGGTAGGTCACCGTTTCGACGCCCTGAGCGCGCAGGCATCGCGTCGCAGCCTGGGCAAAAACACCAATTCCCAACACCAAGGCGCGCTTTTTGCCGTATGTTTCCGATCCGGAAGTCATCAACCGGCGTCACGCTAGGCTGGGTCTGGCTGTTTGAAAAGAAACGGTTCGTACATCCGATCTGTTCGCTTCCCGCTTGTCGTTCCCCTTCGAAAGCGAGAGGTTTACTCCCCGTGGAATCGCTGAGTTATCGGATCGGCAACAATCTCGACCTGGATGCCGTGCTCGATTTGTATGAAACATCGACTTTGGGTCAACGACGCCCGATTCATGACCGCGACCGGATGGCAAGCATGTTGCGGAATGCGAATTTGGTGGTGACGGCTTGGGACGGTGAGCTCCTGGTGGGCATTGCTCGGTCCGTGACCGATTTCGCTTACTGCACCTACCTGAGTGATTTGGCCGTGCGCCAGTCCCATCAACGCCAGGGGATCGGTCGGGAGCTGATCCGGCGAACCCGGGAATTGGGTGGCGAGGCCACCGTCATCCTGTTGAGCGCTCCTGCCGCCACTGGTTACTATCCCCGATTGGGCCTACAGCAACACCTGTCGGCCTGGACTTTACAACCCACCAGCACTCTTCAATAGTCCGTATTCGGCACCGCCCAAAGCGGCAACCGCCAGGAGGACAAGAAGGGTTTCGCGCCAGGATAGCTCGCGACGCAACCGGGCCTGCTTTGCCTGCGACATAGGATGAAGTGAAACCTCTGCCCCTCCACCTCGCTGGAAAAGGAAAAAAGGGTTGGGGGGTCTGAATTGCCGAAGCCGCACCTCGAGTTATGATCCGCTTCATGAAACGGATGCTCTTGATGTGCGGATTGATGGCCGGCCTCATGGCACGGGCCGCAGTGAAAACTGAAGTGATTACCTACAAGGAAGGGGATACGACCTTGGAAGGCTTTGTGGCTTACGATGATGCCCTCAAAGGACCTCGCCCCGGTGTTGTCGTGGTGCACCAGTGGATGGGGCTGGGCGACTATGAGAAAAAGCGGGCCCGCATGCTCGCGGAACTCGGTTACGTCGCCTTCTGCGCGGATATTTACGGTCAGGGCGTCCGTGCCTCAAACCCCGGTGACGCGGGCAAGCTCGCCGGCAAGTACAAAGGCGACCGTGCCCTTCTCCGGAAACGAGTCCAGGCTGCCTTGACCCAGTTGCGGACGCTGCCGCAGGTGAACACCGGCAAGGTGGCGGCCATCGGCTATTGCTTTGGGGGCACCACTGTTCTGGAGTTGGCGCGATCGGGGGCTGATCTGGCCGGCGTGGTGAGTTTTCACGGTGGGCTCAGCACACCCACTCCGGAGGACGCCAAGAACATCAAAGCCCGCGTGCTGGCGCTCCACGGGGCCGATGACCCGTTTGTTCCGGCACCGGAGGTGGCTGATTTTCAGAAGGAAATGCGCGAATCCGGAGCCGACTGGCAGTTCGTGTCCTATGGCGGCGCTGTTCATAGTTTCACCGACTTTGGTGCCACCGGCGCCATGGCGGGGGCCAAGTACAACGCCAAGGCCGATGCCCGCTCCTGGGAGGCCATGAAGACCTTCTTTGGGGAGCTCTTTCATTAATTCGCCGCGCTTGCGTTAAACCGCCCCGGTTTCCCATTCTCCCGCCCATGCACAACACCATGCGTGTGGGAATCATCGGGGGTGGCCTTATGGGCCGGGAAGCAGCCAGTGCCTTTGGGCGCTGGTTTGTTTTGGACAAGTTTCCAGTTCGGGCCGAATTGGTGGCCGTCTGTGACCTCCAGGAAAGTCTCCTCGACTGGTTCCGACAGGTGCCCACGGTGCGTCAGTTGACCCGCGATCATCGCGAACTCCTCCGGAATCCGGATATCGACGTGGTCTATGTGGCGGTTCCCCACAACCTCCACGAGTCCCTCTACTTGGAAGTGCTGGCGTCGGGGAAGGACCTCCTGGCCGAAAAGCCGTTCGGAATCGATCTGTCGGCAGCGCGGAAGATTCGTGACGCCGCCGCTACTTCGGGCCGATTTGTCCGTTGTAGCTCAGAGTTCCCTTTCCTCCCGGGTGCATTGCGCGTCCTTCAGTTCGCCCGCTCCGGTCGACTCGGAAAGCTCATTGAGGTTCACTCCTGTTTCTGGCACGCCAGCGACCTCGATCCGACCAAGCCGGTCAATTGGAAGCGTCAGGTCAAAACCTGTGGAGAAATCGGAGTGATGGGAGACCTGGGGATGCACGTGGTCCATGTCCCCTTCCGATTGGGCTATTTTCCCGTCCGGGTCTATGCCCAGCTTCAGAAGGTCTACACACAGCGTCCCGACGGCAAAGGCGGCATGGCTGAGTGTGACACTTGGGACAATGCCCTGTTGCACACCGAGATCGCGGTGGACGGTCGTGAGGTTCCGGTCCGTTTCGAAACCAAACGACTCGCCCCGGGTGCCACCAACACTTGGTCGATCGAAATCCTCGGAACCGAGGGCGGTGCCCGCTTCAGCACGGCTGAGCCCAAATCCTTCTGGCACTTCGAACGGAACAAGGAACAAACGTGGTGCCGCACCGATCTCGGATTTCAAACTGCGTTTCCCACCATCACCGGCGGCATCTTTGAAGCCGGTTTCCCGGATTGCTTTCTCCAGATGTGGGCGGCGTACGCCGCCGAGCGGGCGGGCGTCCTCGGTGACCGTCTCGGATGCGTGACTCCCGATGAAGCCGTTCTCAGCCACGAACTTTTTGCGGCGGCGTTGGAGTCGCACCGCACCCGGGCGGCGGTTGCCCTTCCGACCCAAGTGTTCAGGTAAGGGATCGAATTGATGGAACTCGGCCAACTTGTCACCTTGGGGCATCAGGAACCCGGTCTCCCGTTTCTGATTATCGGAGGGCATGCCGTCGCCGCCCATGGCTACAGCCGGACGACACTCGATACCGATATCCTTATACCTGCAGATGATCATTCTTACTGGAAGGAACGTTTGGAACAAACCGGATTGCAATTGGTCAATAAAAGTTCCTCATTCGCTCAATATTCGGCTCAACATGGCATGTCTGGCATGGACCTGATGTTGGTTAAAAGAGAAACTTTCCAGCCGATGTGGGAAGCGTCAGAGTCAACGGTATTTGGTTTAGCGCAGGCGAGGGTTCCATGTCTCAATCACCTGTTGGCGCTGAAGCTCCATGTCTTAAAGCAAGGCCACGCAGATCGAACCATGAAAGATGCGACCGACGTCGAAATGCTTGTCCGAAAACGCGGTCTCAACCTCCGAAGCCAGGAGTACGAACAATTATTCCTCAAATATGGAACCCGGGAAATCTATGAAACCTTCTGCCGGGTTACCCGGCCCGAACCAGGATCCAGCATGGTCCCTGGACCTTGAATTTCCTGACGGGGATCCGTTTTATTCAGTGCCGCCAACCCTTTCCTTTGCGGATTGGCTGGAGTGGAATGAAAAGATGCGAGCGTGGTTTCCCGAAGCGATCCCGACGGAGGCAGAACGTCTACGGACCAAGGTGGATGTCGAGTTTGTCCTCTAATTCCATTTCCAACCGCTTGTGCTGGGCCCATTCTTCGATCAGCGCCATCTCGCCAGCCTTGCGCTTGAGAATGCCGCGGCCCTGGCGAATGAGAAGTGCGGTCACAGGCTTGAGCAGGATGCCCTCCGATGTGGCCTGAACTATCTCCTTTGTGCCGCTCTCGATCTGGAACTGTTTGCGCAGCCACTCGGGGATGATGACCTGGCCCTTGGAAGTAAACCGGACGAGATCGGGCTCTGAAGTCGAGCGCATAAACAACAGCCTGACATTAGGAATAAGCCTCGTCAATCGCACCTCGGATTCGTCCCACGTACCGAATTGAAAAGGCCACAAAGCGGAAGCGGATGAGCCGATTTCACAGCTCGCCCGCTGAGGGCTGCCGACTTAAGGCCCAACTCCTAATACACTTGCACCGCCCGATAAAACTGCCTTTGGTTGGTCCGGAGTGGAAGGGTCACTGTCGCCAGGAAGTTCTTCGAATCGACGACCCCTGCTCCGACCAATGTCCAGTGAAAGAGATCGCCCGATGCTTCAACCTCCCAGGAAGTTCCTTCGGGTGACTCATACGACAGCTGCAGCTGATTTTCATTCGGAATTGTCACCCACAGGGTTCCTGAAGTGGCGGCGCGCACGGCCACCAGTCCCGACGCCGTGGTGGTCGGAACAATTTTTCGACCGCTGGAGAGTTCGATGGGAGTGGGATTTCCGGAAATTTGGATGGTACTGCTCGATCCCTGTCTACCCATGACCTTGAAGTTGACGATAAAAAGGGTCTGCCCCTCCAGTACCGTGACCCCATGGAGGTTGGGATCATCCCACGCCACATTGAGCCGTCCGCGATCCACCCGGGAGGTTCCGAAACTTTCCGCATCCATGCCCGTCAGGTTGTATCCGGAGGTGCCTGCAAACTGAAGGACAGACGGGTCCCAGGTCAGGGTGAATTGGGCGGTGGTCAGGCGGTCTACTTGGGATGCTTTCACGGCCACCTGAACGCTGTCTCCCGTATTGACCAGTTGTTCGGTGGCGCTGAGGTGGACCGAGCCCGCATGCGTATCCAGGATGCTGATTGGTCGGCTTGGACTCTGTGGGGCCGGGTCCCAGCTCCCATCGACGTCGCCCAATTTGACAGCCTGGAAATTTTGTCCGGCGGGGGTGGCCTGGAGGCCGGTCATGAAGCGAATTCCCGGGGCATCCCAGGGCGATAGGGGATCGGGGAAGACGTAGTCCGCCGTCACGAATCGCCAGAGACTGCCGCCCACGGCCGGAAAGTTGGTTCGGAGTTGAAGAATGAAGAGTCGGATGAGCCGAAGGTCTGCCGCAGTGATGGTCCGTGACCCGTTGACGTCGGCTGCCAGCAAGGTAAAGGGGGAGGTGAGTCTCGTCTGCCCCTGAATATGACTTCGAACTGCCTGAACATCGAGCATCGTGATCCCCTTGGTCAGGGGCATATCTGTGGACAACTCCGGTGTCAGCGTCAGGTCTGCACAACTGGGAACCGGAATCGAAAACAGACCGTCGGCACCGCTCGATATCGAGCTGCTGCTCCCGCCGCCCAATTGGAGCGTGACACCCGGTACCGGTGCACTGGCGCGATAATAGGCCACACTTCCCGTCAGATTCAGCGAGCCAAGGATTTGAATCTGCCCCGCCGACAATGCGGACGTCAGCACGGCGCCGTCTGCATCGGTCACTTCCAGCGGAGTTGGACTGTTGGCTACTACCACCGGGCTGGATGCACCGGGGACGCCGATGAGATGGAAATGAAGGGAGAAGAGAGTGCTGCCATCGGGCACAGTGGCTCCAGCGATGGTTGCGTCTTCCCACGCGATGATGGCGACTCCGAGAGCTGGATCGCTAAAGATGTCGTCGGCACTCAGACTTGGAATGGCGGAAGCATCGAATCCGGTGTATGTCACCACAGTCGGATCCCATTGGATGGATGCCTGGAAACTTCCGATGCCTGCAAAGCCTGTTGCGATGAAGGGAATGGAGACATCGCTGCCTGCGCAGGCCACCGTGTTGCCGAGTCCGAACCCGATTGGAGCGACCGTGACGAGGAGCGCAGGGCTGTCCGCACTCTGGCCGTTCCCATCCGTGACCCGCACCCAATAGGAGGTGCTGCTGAGCAGGGCAGGAGTGGTCCACGTGGGACCATTCGTGCCAACGGGTTGACTCGTGTCGCCGCTATTCCCCTGGTACCACTGATAGGTGAGGGGAGCCACACCGGTCGCGCTTTCGGTCAGGGTTATATTTCCTCCAGCCGGAATTGGAAGGGTGGCTGCCGGTACTGTCACCACCGGCGGGGAGAACCCGGTGCTTTCGTACTGGTAGAGGGCGGTAACTTCCGCATCGGATAGGACGCGATTATAGATGCGAATATCGTCCAACTGTCCCTTAAAATAGGTGTTCCCCGAAGCCGGATCCGTATAGGGAGCGGTCCCGTACGGAGTCACCGACGCACCGATCGTGAACGCCCGACCTGCGGTAAAGACCGTCTGAATTGCTCCCGACCCTGTCTTGACGGGGACACCGTTCAAATAGAATATCGTTGTCGCTCCAGATTGGGAAATCACGAGGTGATTCCATGACACAAAAATGGAATTTGTGATGGGCAGACTTTGAGCACCGACCCGACAGTGACCCTGAACTGAAATATTTGGGACATCGGTAATGCCGATATCATTGATATTGTAAGTAATGGTGAAACTCGTGCCACAAACCACGCCACCGTATGCCAGAACTGGAAGCGAGTCGTTGAAGGAATCAGTCCTGAGCCAGAGTGAAAATGTGCGAGAAGTCGATGGAAGTGTGTCGGAAGCACCGGTTAGATAGGAATTGCCATCGAATGAAACCGATTTTCCAGCGCGACCAAACCGGTCTACGCCGGGCGTTACGCCGTGGTTGCTCATGGATGGCCCAAACTCCGGGGAATCGAGCCCGGTCAACAAAATACCATCGCCATCCAAGGGGTAGTAGGCCACCAGTCCGTTGGTCAGAAAGTCCGGCTGCTGTGCAGCCAATCGTAAAAGCGAACCCAGAAGACCGGCCAACAGGCAACACCAGAGGTTCGGTCGAAAACAACGGTTCGCGCCCTTCTTCGATGGAATTCCGTTTAGATCGGACATGGTTTCGGTGAGCGCGTGACATCGTTCCGTCGGGCGACGAACAGCTTTGGGGGCGGAAGGATCAGAGCGCATATTTGATTTTGTTGGGTGCCTGAATCGGACATGGATCGCCGGAGGACGGCTACTTTTGCCGCCCAAGTTCCGGAAGCATCATCCACCCTCGGGTTCTCCAGCCGATGAGGGATCGCCGCTCAATACCCACATGCGCAAAATCCACAGGAAAGCGGACATTCATTTTCAAAGAAAATCCGATATCCCTGCAATGGTCGGTTTGGTTTAACAACGCCGCTTCTCCATTGGGGGGTATTTACCTCTCCATGAACAACCCACCGAGCCGTAGCGCAGGCATTCCTGCCTGCCGTTTCGCAGACCTCCAGGTCTGCCGGGCTCGTGCCCGTTGCCAACGCTACGGGACTTGCGAAGTGGCAGCGGCGTCCCGCCGCCTTTGCCCCAGCATTGGGCGCACCCGTGCGGAATGGCGAAAGCAACTTGTTGGGCAGTCCGCTGACCATGGGACGTAGCGCATGCTTTCCAGCCTGCTGTACCGCAGGTTTCCAAACCTGGCGGGCCGGCGGGTCGACTCGGGGCCTTGGGACGGGGTGCAGCCCTGCCGACAAGAATGTCGGCGGTACAGAGGACAACAATGTCTGCGCTACGGGTCAAAGGCACACGGCCTTACGAATTTGTCGCGGTTCGGCAATGGCCGGTTCCTTGGCAGCCTCGCACTACCCATGTCGTTCTGATTTAACAGTCTGTACTTAAGTACTGTAGAATTCGATAAAAGCCATTATTGAGAATATGGAAAACATCAGCGAGGGTACATAGTCCCCGTTCAGTAAGTCAGCAGGGAAGGAACCAACCCATACCTCGTTCAACCATCGGCTAGCGAAAGCAAACGATTTGGTTTCGCTCGCGGTGGTTGGTCCAAAAGTGGGTTCCGTCAAACGTCAATGCCCGCGCGGCAAACGGGACACGCGCGACGTCTTCGGTGTCGGGTTGGGCTTCACGCAAATCGAGGCGGGAGAGCCAATAGTCCGTGGTCTCCTCATCGTCGGTTGTCATCAAGTAAAGCCAGTGGCCCACGATCACCTGACCGCAGATTTGGTGCGCCACGGAAATAATCCGTTCGACCTCACCGTTGGGTCCCATGGCCAGAACCCGCTGCCGGTACCACTGGCTGAGATGGAGTCGCTGGCCATCAAAGCCCAGCTGGGAACCCGTGTCGTCGGGACAGGGAAGACGAAAGTTTGGATCAAATCCGGTGCCCGGGACCAATCGTCGGACGATCCGGTTGTCGTCCGGAGGTTCGCCGCACAGCACACGCAGTTCGCCATTCACGACCGTCATGCCCCAAGGAGTCCCGGGTGCCAGGGTCTCGGATTGAACGCTCCAGGACGTGGGGTCGATGGCGTAAATATGGCAGGTCTGCCGGGAACCCATCCACAGGGTCGTGCCGTCCCAGGCCAGCGATTGGGGTTTGGGGGCAGGAGAGGCCAGACGCCTGATTTCCTTAATGTTGTCCATAAGCGATGTGGTCGGAATGAATCGGATGGGAGGGGAGCATTCAGGGTGAGCCAGAGCCTGCCGGTCCCAAGATATCCTGAAACGAAACTTGAAAGGTGGTCTCCAGCCAGGACCGCTGAAATCGCTCCCAGGTCAGTTTTCCCCGGTGGCTTCCCAAAATGGTTTCCGCTTGTTGGATCATCTCCTGCCTGAGGGAGTCCATGCGCCCCTGGCGTTCGGCCGGAGAGAGGTCCGGCAACTGACGGATGGCGTCTCGAGCCTCGAGAGCCTTTTGCTGGGCCTCGGATAATCTTGCGGCTGCCGACAAGGGAGCTTCGAGGCGCGAAGTGAGCTGAACCATGCTTTGATAAGTCGGATCGGAGGCCCTCTCCCATTCCGCTGCCTTGGTTGGGCCGAGAAGTTTGGCGATCTCGGCCCGCTCTCCCTCCGCCTCGGCCGAACTGACGGGTGTTTCAGGTTCAACCATATGGCGTTCCTTGATTTCGTAGACACCTTTCAATTCTTCACGATTGAGCGAAAGGGCTTCCCAAAAACCCGCCATGTCTGGGGACTGAGAGAAGGCACCCCCCATTCCCATTTGGACCTGGAGGAATTCCTCCTCCGAGAGAAACGATTTTAATTCATTGTCCAGTCGATCCTTGATTTCGCGGTGGACTCGGAGTTGTTCCTCGGGCTGTTGGGGAGAGGTGACCGAATTCGCCATTTGCTGGTTATAAAGAGCTACAGCTTCGGCGGCCCGTTCCGCCACCCCTTCGGGTAGATACTGTAATGCGCTGTTCCCTTCGGTTCCGTCCGATGGTGCTTTGAGTTCGGGAAACCCGGCAAACAAACCTTCCTTCAGCGCGGTGTACTCCTGATTGATCCGCTCACCCACTTCCTCCACTTGATGCCATCCATTCGTGGGCGTCTGCGCTGAGATTTCCCAGAACAGCCGTTGGTAGGGAAGAATCAGGTCCCGGGCTTTCGCTTCCATTTCCCTATCCAGCAACGGCTCAATGATTTCCCGCACCGAACGCTTGGGGCAGCCGATCCGCAATAGATTGTCCCGATAGGTAAACCAGGTACTCCGGTCCAATTGCGTCCAACTAAACGGGGCAATTGTTCCCAACGGGACATTTGCCGGAGCATCGGTTGAGGACGCACGAGGGCCAGTCGGGGCATTCCTTGTAACCCCTGGGGGAGGGGCGACTGGCACCTCGATGCCGGAATTGGAACCATGACGGAGCCGCCATCCGACCGCCAGCAGCAGAACCATATTGAGGAGGACCGATAAACCGACGAGAAATCGTCTCATGGTTTGGTCCATATCTCCCGGGCGGCGTCCACCACCCACGATTTGATCAAGACATTCCTGCGGTCCTCCGGGATTCCCGCCATCAACGTTTCCAGCAGTGCGCGTTTTGCCTGCGCGCCCGAGCGGAGCGCATTCTGGGTGCCCTCGGGATCGGTGGACCACGCCTCATGAAGCGCTGCCACCTGGGATTTCCAGTCCACCACGGATTCCGTCAGTTGAATTTCCAATGATTCCGGTTGGCCGAATTGATGGACCAACTGCGAGGCAGCCGCAAACGTGGGGTCCGAATGGATTTGATACTGCTGAAACCGCACCTCTCCCAGCAGGGAAAGGAGCTCGCGGTCGGTTTGGGCCTTGGATGGAACTGGGTCACCTTCGGACAGCAAATCGCGGTATCCCGACCATGGAACCGTGTTTTCCGCATCGGTCGACACCATGATTCGGCAGTACTCCCGAAGCTCAGGTCCCGTCAGATACAGGTCCTGCAATTCCTTGGGAAGGGAATCCATCACCCGGGGAATGGCATATGCCCTCAAAGCCACCTCCTGGCGCTCTGTCGCTGAGAGCAGGCTGCCCAACCGCGCCATGGCATTGTCCCGTTCGCGATGGATGGCCTC
The DNA here is from genome assembly GCA_903896505.1 of uncultured Verrucomicrobiota bacterium. Classification (GTDB taxonomy): domain Bacteria; phylum Verrucomicrobiota; class Verrucomicrobiia; order Limisphaerales; family UBA9464; genus CAILNN01. The sequence goes on from CAITXU010000244.1 coordinate 34,721, forward strand.
CACTTCCTCCGGTAGGAAGATAAGGCCCGTGCGCTCCCTCCAGTAGTTGTAACGGCGTTGAATCTCCTGGAACAAATCCCGCAACTGCTCCCGCTTGGGTGACGGCGGAAACCCGGTCACCATATCAATGATAAGGGATTCGGCCTGTTCAAATGCCTCCGAGCGTGAACACGGGAGTGCGGCCAGAAACCGGTCCTGTTCCTCGCGGAGTGCGGCGCGGGCCATCGCCTGTTTTCGGCGAAGTTTCTGGCGGTCCACTCCCACCGCCCAAAAATCTCCGGTGCCATTGACCCGACGAATGCATTGGGTAAACCAGCGGGCCGCCGCCGGTCGCAGCAAATCGCAGACAGTTTCGTCAGGACACCCCGCCTCGCGCAGGTTCGCCGCAAACACCGTCAAGTTCGTGCTCTCGATCCGGGACCACGGCGTGTCCAGTACCGCTGGTTGCGTGCCCGGCAGCACACGGTGGGGGCGGTGAACGGATGCCCTTGCCAGTTCCTGGGCTGGCAACTGAACGACATCCGACTCCAGTGGAGATGGGTCCGTCGGTCTCGGGCGCAAAAGATACGCTGCGAGGAGCAGATTGAGCACCAGGCTGGCCACCCACCATTGGGTATGCGCCGCCTGGGATGGCGACGGCGGCTTCGTTGTGGAGGAGGCACCCATCGGCTTCCAAGAGTGGATACGGATTGTTTTCCCCGAGGGCAATCCTGAGTTTCAACACCTGCGGTGGGCGATGAATTGACGAACCCTAGTCAATTGCCCTAGGTTTGCTTTGTGCTCCGTCATTTTTGTCGTTTGCTTTTCATCGCTTTGGTCCTGAGGTTCGTCGCACTTTCCAAGGACGAGGTGCCGACCACTTCTCCAGAGCCGACGCTGAAATCTCTGCAAGCAGAGGTCGAGCAACTCAAGGAGAGTCAACGTCAGCTCATCGAGCAAGTGGACGCTCTCCGGAAAGAATTGGCAGGGCGCCCGCCCATAATCCCAGTGAAGCCCGGTGTTCCACCGCCTCCGATCATCACCCAGAGAATCCAAGGCGAACCATTTCGGGGAATGGAATCGGCACGCGTTGCCATCATCGAATATTCCGATTTCAACTGCTCCTTCTGCGCGAAGTACGCCACCAATATCTACCCGCTGCTGGAAAAGGAATTCATCCAGTCGGGAAAAGTGCGCTACCTCTTTCGTGATTTCCCCGATTCGTTGGACCCCGACAGTCTGGTCAAGGCCCAGGTGGCCCGCTGCCTCGTCCAACAGGGAAAATTTTGGGAGATGCATGACCGGTTCTTCCGCGAAAGCCTGCCGGTCCTCGATCATCCGGAAGTCTTGGTCGACCATGCCCGGGCGTTGGGATTCGATCCGGTTCAGGTCAATGAATGTGTGAAGAGCGGACACTTTCTTTCAGCCATTGATCAAATTGCCAAGGCGGCCAAGCGATTTGGTGTGCATGGGACACCCTCGTTCTTGATCGGACGACTAAGCGATGACGGCAATGTCCTCTACGGAACCCGTTTGATTACAGGAGCGGAGACCTACGAGTCTTTGCAGACGGTGTTGAAGGAGTTCTTTTGACCGCAGGACGAACGGTCGAGGTGGTGTTCAAGCGACGGTGGTCGAAATCGATATTGGGACTTGGAGGAGCGCGTCCCTCCGGACGCAAGCCCCTCCAAAGGAGGGACATCCAACGGAGGGATGCGCTCCTGCAAGTCCCTAATTACTGCGGGGATCATCACCTTTCCCGTTCTCAAGGCAACATGGGGAAGGTTCCACCGGGCCTCTGGCGGTTCAAACCACACAGGTTCCGCAAAAGCGAAGCCAATAGGCCGTCCGCAGGATCGAGCGTCAGTCGGCGCAAACTTTACCCAACCGCAACCCGTCCATGGACAGGTCGGCGAGGTGATGGTCCCTCGGACCGGCGACACCGGGAAGCGCAAGGACGGCCCTCTTCGACCGGAATGACGCCTCCCGATCGATCAGCGCCGTCTCACGAACGGCGACTACGAACTGCAGGCGATGGCCGACGTCGAGCCTGGGGTGGTCCGAGCTACAACCGCCACGCGATTCAGCTCCAACAATATCCGCCCAGACCCAGAGCTCTACGTGTGGGAGGCTGCTGTTTGGCAACCACCCAGCTTCGGACCATACTATTCTAAACAAACGTACCTCTTCCCGATGACTCCCTTCTCGCTCGCGGAAAAATTCTCCCTGATTCACGAACACTGGCGGCCCAAGGTGGTGGCCGAATTGAACGGGCAGGAACTCAAGCTGGTGAAGTTCTCGGGTTGTTTCCCCTGGCATCACCATGAGACTGAGGACGAACTTTTTCTGGTCTGGCGCGGGGCGATGACCCTTGAGTTCAGGGACCGGAAGGTCCGGTTGGAGGCAGGTCAGGCCTGTGTCGTGCCGCGAGGTGTTGAGCATCGGACCCTGGCTGAGTCGGAAGCCGAGGTTCTCATCTTCGAGCCGGGTGCCACCCGAAACACCGGCAATGTCGTCGACGACCAGTTTACCGCGCCGAATGGGGCAAGAATTTGATCCTGCCAGGCGATTTGCCAAATGCTTCGTTCTTTTCCTGAAGCTGTTCCGACACCAGACTCAAAAGGCGTGGCCGGAAAATTCAATTTTCAATTCACCAGTGACGACCGTCTCCGACCGTTGCCGCACAAATTGCTGCTGGCACTGGGACAGAACGAGTCGGTTCGACATATTGCCCTGAAGCTGTTGGCCTATCTCCTCTTCTATCGCGACCGCCTTCAGGTGGAGACCGAGGTCCCGGATGAGGGGATTCCCTTTGTTCCTGACCTGGTCGAACTGGGCTATGACCTTCGACCGCGGCTCTGGATCGAATGCGGTGATTGTGGCACGGGCAAGCTCCACAAATTGACGACCAAATGTTCTGAAACGGAGATTTGGTGCCTGAAGCGGTCCCTCTCCGAAGCCGATGGCCTTCTGCGCAACCTGACCAAGGATGAAGTGCGGCGTGGACGCATCGGTGTGATCGCATTTGAAACCGACTTCTTCGAGGACCTCTGCCGAACCATTCAGGAGCGGAATCAACTCCATTGGTATCGCGGTGGTTTCGCGGGCGAAAACGGCCTTGAAGCTCCGGGGATGCAGTTCGAGTTGAATGAACTTTGGTTTGAGAGTTCGTTTCGGGTCCAAAAGCATTGATTCAGGATCGTCCACAGATGGCCGCAGATTTTCGCTGATGACGACGAATCAATCGCAAGAGAGAATCATAGGGAGCAGAGAACGTCGTCTTTCTAATCCGCTCTCGTCCCCCCTCTGGTACCGGGCCGGAGGAGGTTCAATTCGCTCCTCCCGGGAACGCGGACGTCTCGTCCGCTCGAGCAGCGCCCGCTCAACAATGACAACCGATTCAAGTGTGGCTGCGGAGGAAGACAAACGACCAATTTCTCAGGCATTCCCAAAATTCTCCTTCATCTGCGAAAATCTGTTCATCTGCGGACAATTCTTCTTCTGGGAAATCCCGAGGGCTCCGTGCGAGATCAGGGACTTTCAGGAGCGCGTCCGGACATCCCTTCCCCTCCCCATACATCTTCGCGCCTTCGCGTCTTCGCGTGAGTCCAATGCGATCAATTTCACGCGAAGCCGCGACGACGCGAAAAGAGAGTCTATTAATTTACACTCCTTAGGCGAAATAGCGATAATTACCTTCTAATGAACATTTCCTTCTCATCACCTGCGGCGGTCTCTGTGATCGCACCCCCTGGCCATCGAACCTGTACCGCTTCCGGAAGGCGCACTGTTCCCAGGACTTGAACCGTGTCATCCTGTGAACCGCAGCCGGAGCCTCCGTGGATTTCCCGGGCGGGCCCCCATTGACCACCGCTTTTCAGACGGATGACCGCACCCACGCCACCTGGATTTCCCGGCGGTCCGGAAAGGCGGACCCTTAAACCCGGTCGGGCGGTTTGATTGTGGAGCAGGCGCGTTTCGGCTCCGTTTTGGGTGACCACCAGGTCGACCCGCCCATCGGCGTCGTAGTCTGCCGCAGCGGCGCCGCGTTGATCCCCATAGATCAGAATGCCGGTTTTTGACCCATCCACCGTTTGGAATTGCCCCCTGCCATCGCCCTGGAGCATGAGACCGCGTCCGGCATCCAGGCGGGGCACTTCCGGTTGGTTGTGGGCGAAATTCTGACTCAGGAAAATGTCCTCATGGCCATCACCATCGAAGTCGGCCACCACCGGGGTGAAGGCGGCGGACCATTGGGCCTCCTGCGGCAGCGGGGATGCTTCAAAATGATTGCCGCGATTCAAAAAGACCATCGAAGCCAAGGTCCGGGCCTCCACTTTCCCGGAGCGGGACAGATAAGGCCGACCAGACTTGTTACCTCACGCACCAGGACGCCGTCCCATGGAGCATTGGTCCATCGCTGAAAACCACCGTGCCGGTCATTGTGAAAGACGCCAATACGAGAACCCTTGGCACCACCCACGACCAAATCCGGCCAATGGTCACCGTCGAGGTCAACCCACGCGACCGGTGGCCCGAATTGGCTCAGCTTTTTGGGCAACAGGGGTTGGCGCGAAAAATCATCAAAGGCCTGCTGCGCCGCCACATGATTCAGGTGAGCGCTGATATCCTCAAACCAGGGCAGCGGTGCGGGTGGAGCTGTAGGTCGGTTGGGCTCGGCGGCACCCTCTTCGGATATTTCGTAAAGGCGGTTGGCCTCGACGCCGCCCACCACCGTCCGCCGACCTGAACGCCAGCGGACTTCCAGGGTCATGCCTGTGGTGTTCGTGCCGGTGGCAAACACCAGTTCGGGATCGGAGCCCGACATGTAGCGTCCTCCGGAAACCACCTCCTGATGCTGTCGGGCAACGGCACCTCCGATGAAGGCAACCTCGGCCCCGATCCCCTGCATATTGGGGGACAAACCCTTCAACCGGACGGCAATCCGCTCGGCGGACGATTCATTCCGATAGATGGCAAACGGACTACCGAGGTTGTTGACAGCGAGATCCAGGTCGCCATCCCCATCAAAGTCGGCGGCTGCCAGGGCGTGATGGACACCGGGCATGTCGGTCCCCCATTGGGTGGTGACGTCATCGAAGCGGTATCCACCGAGGTTATGAAAGGCGGAAATGGGAGCATCCAGTTTCGGGTAAAGTCGTGCGTTGGCCACCTTCTGTCGGATGAAGGCTTCACGCCGGGCAGCCGGGTCCGACGGGCGTTCGCGCTGACTTGGCGAATCCCGCATGGCGTCATTGGCATCCAAATCATGCACATCCCGATAGTGTCCGGACGTCACCAAAATGTCCGGATAACCATCCAGGTCGACGTCGAGGAATTGCGGGCACCAGGCTCAATCGGATGCAGCGAGTCCGGCATAATTGGCAAGTTCAGAAAACGTTCCATCGCCTCGTGCCACATGGAGCGTATTCCGCGTCAGCTGAGGACGGTTACGATAGGCCCCCACCGGTAGCATCACCGGATCCTGGGTCAGCATTTCTCGATGCCGTACAGCGGGGTCCCGGGCGAGCATTTCCGTGACAAAAAAATCGTAATGCCCGCTCTGGTTCAGATCGGCAAAATCAATGCCCATCGAGTGGGAACAGGAATTTCGCACGGCCAAATAATCGACGGCCCGAAAATGTCCGCGTCCGTCATTGATCCAGATGCGGTCCGGTGTCCAATAGTCGTTGCAGACGTACAGGTCAGGATACCCATCCCCATTGATGTCACGAAAACTGGCCGTCAAACCCCAGTCCAACGGCGGACTGCCATAGGGTTGTCCCACGTCATTGACAAAGACCCCATTGGTCCATGGAACAGTTGAGAAGTGACCCTGACCGTCATTCAAATAAAGGAAACTGGGGTCGCCATATTCGAGGACATGATTATTGATCACCACAAGTCGTCCTTGCAGCTCGGGCGGGACCACCAGCCGACCTTTGTTCATCTTCAAGTCTACTTCACCTCGGTCCCGGATATCGTCGGTTCGATAATTAACGACATAAATGTCGAGGGTACCGTTTCCATCAACATCGGCCATGGTGATGGAAGTCGCACCATAGGGAGTGGCGAGTCCGCAAGCAGGAGTCTGGTCAAAGAAATGTCCTTTGCCATTGTTGATGAAACAACGAACACCCTGTCCGGTCACTGCCACCAGCAGGTCCAGAAATCCGTCTCCATTCACATCGGCAAAATTGGCACCCCGGCAATAGAGGTTGGTCAATTGGATGCCTGACTCACGGGTCACATCCTGGAACCTCAGTCCTCCAAGATTTCGGTACAACACATTCCGCCCTTGCAGTCCACAAATGAACAAGTCCGGGAGGCCATCCCCATCGAAATCACCGGCTGCCGTGCCAGAACCGTTGGGCAGGACCCGGTTGGCTTCAGCCTCCCATTCGCCCAAGGTGTTGGTGAAATAAATGCCGGTGGAGTCTTGAGGCAATAAGGTAAATCCGGTCCGTCCAATTTTGGGAACAGGTAGCGGACGCGAGCGGCAATGGGGTCCGGTTTGCCAATCGTCTGCTGATACCCACCGACCACCCATCAGCAGGGCGGCGAGCAGCAAAAAGACAGGCACCCATCGGGAACAATATCTATTCCAGAGAATGGGACATGGCCAAGCCACAGGCTGTTGACGGACGGAGTGCGTTCGATGATTAGCCAAAATCAGAAGCCTTGCTGTCAAATGATTTTGTGGAAGCGTTGATTAACATCGAGATCGACATTAACAGTCTCTTTCGAAACAAAAAGCCCGGTGGCCCGCCGACACACAGACTTACGGCGCGCCACCGGGTGACCGCCCCAAGGCGGTCAAAAGGGGTTGGTTGAGTCGAACAGTCGAATGACCCAACACGTTGAATAACGGGATGACCAGAGTTTAGATGAGTTGTTGGGAAAACGCCAGACATTTTTTTCAATTTTCGACTCCCCATCAACCACCCACTTCGACGTAGCGCAGGCATTCGTGCCTTCCAAACAACAGCTTTTGACCTCAACCGTTGATTCGTTTGCAACCTAATGAATCACAGTCACATCGGTAGGGCGAGGCTCCTGTCGAGCCGCGGCGGTCCGTACCACCTCCGCATCGCAAGTTATACCCGGCCTGACCCCGGAGTGCCACCGGTGGGATGCTGCCGTTCCGCAGACCTCCAGGTCTGCCAGGCTCATCCCCGTTGCCATGGCTGCGAGACTGACCGACGGCCCGGCGGGTCTGTAAACCTGCGCGACATCTTATTGCCGTCGTCTGGTGACGTCGCCAAGATGGAGCCCCGTGAAGCTCCAATCCTTGTTGTTGGTTTTCATAATGTCCATCGCTCATGCCGAATCGGTCTACGACCGTCGGGTGGTCTTTGACAACGGCGGCGAACCATCCCGCTACTTCAACAGCGAGGCTTCCTCAGTTTCACCGAGCGAGTTGGAGGCCATCCAGGGACGCCTGCCCACCGATCACCAGCATTCGCGGACTCCGCCGGATGGTCTGCGGTTGCACTGGACTTCGCGCAGTGGGGGTGACTGGCGGGCGGTGGTGAAAGTGGCCGCCCGGTATGGCCGCCGTTTCGAGTTCGACGGCAATGCCGTCTCGCTCTGGGCCTATTCGCCCGAGGGCCTGGATTCAGACGCCTCCCCCTTGGTCGCCCTCGAATCATCCAACGGCGCAGCCACAACTTCGGTCCGGTTGCTCAAGCCCGGCCAGAAACTGGCCCCGGCGGTCTGGACACGCCTTGTCCTGCCCGTGACCGGTTTCACCAATCTCTTCGGCATGACTGATGTGGAACGCTTCACTCTCCAGAAACTCAGCGGCGTGGCCTGGATGCAGGGCTTGGATGATGGTCGGGAGCACCACCTGTTCCTCGACGATATCGAAACCATCGACGTGCCGACGAATGCTCCCGTGGTTCGGGAGACGCCGTTCCCATCCGCCCCCACTGGGCTCTCAGCTCACGGATACGAACAGCACGTGGACCTTCAATGGTTGGCACCGTCCAATTCCATAATCCTCCGTTACACGATCCATCGATCCTACGATGGAACAAACTTTTCTGCCGTGGGCATCCAAAACGGTGGATTGAATCGCTATGTGGATTTCCCAGGGGTGCCACCGCGTTCGGTTTCGTACCGCGTCACTGCGGAGTCCATGGATGGAATCGTATCGCCGGACTCTCCCGTAGTGACCACTTCCACCCGTCCATTCAACGATGAGGAACTCCTCGACATGGTCGAAAACGGGTGCTTCCGCTATTACTGGGAGGCGGGCCATCCCCAGGCCGGCATGGCCATCGAAATCCTTCCGGGAGATGACAACCTGGTAGCCGTGGGTTCCTCGGGCTTTGGCATCATGGCCATGATCGCCGGGACTGAGCGCGGATTCATCAGCAGAAGCCAATTCACCGAACGGATGCTGAAGATCGTCCGATTCCTGTCCAGCGCCGACCGGTTTCACGGAGTCTGGCCTCACTTCCTCGATGGTCGGACCGGCAAAACTTTGGCCTATTTTGGCCCGTTCGATGATGGCGGCGATCTGGTGGAAACCGCATTCCTGATTGAGGGCCTGCTGACGGCCCGCCAATACCTGAATGGGGACACCCCGGACGAGCGCGAGGTTCGACAAGTCATCACCTCCCTGTGGGAAAGCGTTGAGTGGGATTGGTACCGGAAGTCGCCGACCAGTGATTTTCTTTACTGGCATTGGTCGCCCGATCACGCCTGGTACATCAGCCATCCGCTGGTGGGCTGGAATGAAACCATGATCGTCTATTTACTGGCCATTGCGTCACCCACACATCCGGTTCCCGCATCCCTCTTCCATACCGGATTCGCCGGTCAATCAGACCTCGCGGTCCGTTACCGTCAGGGTTGGGGGCGGACCACCGATGGCGATCACTACACCAACGGCCATCGGTACATGGATATTCCCATTGATGTTGGCGTCGGCGTGGGGGGCGAGCTGTTCTTCACTCAATTCACCTTTCTGGGCTTTGACCCACGGGGTAAGCGGGACCGCTACGCCAACTACTTTGTCAACAATGCCAATCTGGCGCGACTCAACCAGACCTATTGCATCGCGAATCCCCGACATTGGGCGGGTTACGGGGCGGATTGTTGGGGCCTCTCTGCCGGAATCCATTCCGGCGGAGGCAAGCCGATTCCCCGGGATGACAATGGCACCATCAACGTGGCAGCCGCGCTGGGCTCATTCCCGTACACCCCGAAGGCCTCGATGGCGGCCCTCAAACATTTTTACCGTGATCTGGGCAGCAAAATTTGGGGCATCTACGGCTTCCACGATGGATTTAATGCCTCCGATGGCTGGTATGAGGAAGTGTACATGGGGCTAAATCAGGCACCCACCGTGGCCATGATTGAAAACCACCGCAGCGGGTTGTTGTGGAAACTGTTCATGCGGAATCCAGAGATTCAACCAATGCTTGATGCCCTGGGTTTCCATCCGGACCCGGACGGAAGTGGGCCCTAGTGTCATGTATCCCAAATGGCTTACAGTTTGCCGCTAGGGATTTTCGGCTCCCGCGAGGCGACGAGCGACGAGCATACCCGCAGCGGTCTGTGAGGAGTGAGCAACGAAGCGGGAGCCGAAAAGAACTGCGGCCCTGCGGGTTGCGCCTAAAATGCCCCAGGGCTTCGTTGCTCGTCGGTCACAGACCTGTCGTGTATGCTCCCTCCTCGCGCCTCGCCTTGGGGCATTTTAGGCGCAACAAACTGCAAGCTATTTGGGATACACGACACTAGTCTTCCAAATGCGGTAGTGCAGACATTGGATTCTTTCAAAGGCAGCTTTTCTATCAAATCGGACGATCAATACGCAACCAATGGAACCAGAGCCACATCGGTAGGGCGAGGCTCCCGCCGAGCCACGGCGGTTCAAACCACGCCTATTCCGGCAACCAGGTGACTGTCAATCGCATCGGATCGACTCGGGCTAGCGACGCATGAACTTTTCCGAAAATGTCGGTGTGAATCACCCGAAACTCGACTCCCAGCCGTCGGTTCCAACTCCACTTCCATCGGACACTGACTGGCTCGCACGACCGTTCCCGAAGGTCATTAATGACTTGCTCGCGGTACAAAAGCAGCAGCAGGCCCTGAACGGTGAGAACGACGAACGCAACTGTGATAACAAAGAGCGAGAAAAAGACCTTGGGTGACGTATCAATGGTCATCGTCGCGACGTTGTTTGTCACCCGGGCTGTAAATCGGGTGCCTGATGGGGCTTTGTTTTTACAACGAAGACTCGGTATTCATCTGAACTGAGTCAAGGTGCCCTGCGGCTGTTCTCAGTTTCGGGAGGCCCGGTCCGGTTGGACCGCCAGCCCTGCCTATGACTTTCTGTCCTGTTGATTCCCCTTCATTCTTGCGATGCGATTCGTGATTTTCGTGGCTGAACCGCCCGATTTTGGCTTTTCTCCCACAGCACAATGATTCAATTCCACAAGCCATGACTCCGTCTCTGCCCGCCAATTTCCTTTCGGGTGTCATCGAGGGGTTCTACGGAGCCCCATGGAACCCGGAGGAACGGAGCGACCTGTTGCAGCATCTCGCCGAGTCAGGGCTCAATGCCTACATGTATGGGCCCAAGGATGACCTTCATCATCGGGTGATCTGGAGGCAACCGTATGCCGGTCGCGAATTGTCCGAGCTGACCAATTTCATCCGCCAATGCCGGGCGAGACATATCCATTTTCTCTACGCCCTGGCACCGGGCCTCGATATCCACTTTTCCGATCCATCCGAGCTCGAGCGGCTCAAGGAACGGTGCTCCCAGCTCCTTGCCCTTGGATGCGAGCATATCGCCGTCCTGTTCGACGACATTCCCGACAGCCTCAGCGCCGACGACCGTCTCCGATGGACTTCGCCGGCCTCGGCACAGGCTTCGATGGTCAATGCGCTCTGGACATGGGTGCGTGAACAGGCTCCCAGTGCCCGCCTGTTCTTTTGCCCTACACCGTACTGCGAACGCATGGCTCGGGCCGGGTTGGGTGGACCGGATTACCTCTCCATTCTCGGGCGGGAATTGCATCCGGCCATCGACATCTTTTGGACGGGTCCCGAGATCATTTCCCGGGAAATCACCGTTGCGCACGTCCGTGAAATCGGTGCCTTGTTCCAGCGCCCCCCATTGATTTGGGATAATTTACACGCGAATGACTACGACGGGCGGCGCTTTTTTTGCGGTCCCTACACCGGACGCCCTCTTGAGCTGCGCGGGGAAATCCGAGGCATCCTGTCGAACCCCAATTGCGAGTACCCCCTGAATTTCGTGCCGCTGCGGACCCTCGGACGCTACGTCCAGGCAACGGGAGCCTGGAATGAGCGCGAGGAATACCTGCGGGCCATGGGGGAATGGCAGGAGCACTTCGACACCTTCCGGGGCGTCATCGACCTCGATGATTTGGTTCGGTTTGGTGACTGCCATTACCTGCCGTATTCCGAAGGACCGGAAGCAAATCGGCTGTTCAAGCTCGTCCACCACCTTCTCGCGAGTCACCCATCGACGTGGGGTGCGTCCGCCGGGGAGTTCCTCGACGAAAGTCGTCGCTGGCGGGGATTTTTTGCCCGGTTGACGGAGCTCACTCATCGACCCCTCTACCATGCCCTGTTGAGGCGTATCTGGGACCTGCGCGAAGAAATCGATCTGCTGGCACGATATGTTGAGTTCAAGAGTCGCCCGGGGCAGGCCGATCTCCCGTTTCAGTCCGATTACCATCTTCCAGGGACCTATCGCGGAGGAATGATCACGCGGCTACAAACGCTCCTGAACCGGCAGCCGGACGGAGCGCTGGCCAGCGGCGTGGCCTGGTAATCCAGTTGGTCACCGTCAGCCGGAACAAAAAGAAGGGGATTGCACGAGGTCGTGCTTGAATCCCACCACGACCCCGGCGGAGTTTGGAGTGGTGACGGCAACAGACCACGATTGACATGACCACTCCCATCATCCGCCCGTACCGGCCCGGCGACGGACCGGCCATGTACCATGTGTGCCTGAAGACCGGCGATTTTGGGCGCGATGGGCAACCATTTTATCAGGACGATCCCGATGCCCTGGGTCGCATTTTCGTCGGTCCTTACCTCGAATTTGAGCCGGACCTGGCACTGGCTCTGGAGGATGGAGAAGGGGTCTGCGGCTACGCCCTCGGGAGCATCGATTCCCGGCAGTTCTACGCCCGTTATGAGGCGGAGTGGCGTCCGGGTCTCTGTGCCCAATTCCCCATGCCCGCAGGCGACCCATCGCAATGGACCCGGTCCCAGATGGTTCATTCGTGGTACCATCAACCCGATTATTTTTATCCGGAGCCGTATGCTGTTTACCCGGCACATGCCCACATCGATCTGCTACCGCGAGCCCAGGGCAGGGGATTCGGGAGAAAGATGATGGAGCAGTTGATGGACCTGCTCCAGGCAAAGGGGGCACCCGGTTTCCATCTGGGTGTCAGCTACCTGAACCCGTCGGCCCGCCAGTTTTATCTGAAGCTCGGTCTGGTGGATTTGATTCAGGTGGGAACTCCCCCAGACGCCTGCATCTATATGGGAAAGCGCTTCCTCGCGTGAATCAGGAAACGGCGGAACATCCCTGGGTACAATTCCTCCAGCGCCGCATCCTGCCGGTGATGGCGGCCGTCAGCGACAATGCCTACCTTTCAGCGATTCGGGCCGGCATGGTCTCGGTCGTTCCGCTGACCATCATCGGTAGTTTGTTCGCCGTCTTGTCGAATTTCCCCAATGAACGGTGGAATCATTGGATGGCTCCCTATGTCCCACTGCTGCAGGTACCCTACACAGCCACCTTCGGCTTGCTGGGTCTCTTCGCCTGTTTTGCGATTGCTTATGACCTGGGCACACGCTTCAAACAAACCGCCGTCGTCAGTGCGACCTCGGCGGTGGTGGTGTTCCTGATGACCCAGCTGCAACTCAAGGACGCAAGCTTCAACATGGAGGGGCTCGGGTCCAAGGGGCTGTTCACGGGCATCGTCATCGCCCTCATCTGCGTCCGGGTGCAACGGTTTTTCGATGAACAGAACCTGGTCATCCGACTACCCAAGACCGTTCCACCCGTGGTCTACGAGTCGTTTGTCTCCCTCCTGCCGTTGATGTTTCTCGTCATCGTCTTTTGGTTGATCCGCTTTGTTCTGGGGGTTGATATCGACGCCATCATCCAGACGGTTTTTCATCCTTTGGTTTACGGGTTGAACACATTGCCCGGCATCCTCCTGTATGCCTTTGTCGTCACTTTGCTATGGTCCATCGGGATCAATGGGGACAATACCATGGATGCCGTGGTTGCACCCGTTTTCCTCCAATATCTCGCGGAAAACGTGACCGCCAACGCCCACGGACAGCCCCTACCCTATGTCACGGCCAACGGCTTTTTTACCACCTTCGTCAACGTCGGCGGAACGGGAGCCACGATTGCCCTGGCCATTGTTCTTCTCAATTCTCGCGAGCCAGGGTTTCGCCGGGTGAGTCGGTTGTCGCTCTTCACTCAGATATTCGGGATCAACGAGCCGATCTTCTTCGGAATTCCGATCGTGTTGAATCCCATCTTCATGATCCCGTACATCCTCAATGCTCTCATCCTGACGGCGGCCAGCTATCTCTTGATGGAATGGAACTGGATTCAGCGTCCGCTCATCAACATTCCGTGGACCACTCCTCCGGTCATTGGTCATTACCTCATGACCGGCGGCGACTGGCGTGCGGCCGTTTGGGGTGCCCTGTCGTTGTTGATCGCCATGGCCGTGTATTACCCCTTCGCCAAGGTGGCGGAACGCCGACGATTGCGCGAGGAAGCGGATCGTTCGACCTCCCTGTAGTCGCCCGTCTGATGGGCCATGAGTTCGGCCAGGTCCCCAATAACAGGCCTCGGACCAGTGGATAGGACGTGACCCGTGCGGTTTCGACCGGCCCTGACGGGGCCAAATGTGACAGCCCGGGGTAGAACCCCGGGTCGGGTATACAAAATATTTGAAGCCCTGAAGGGGCGGAACCGCAACCCACCGTGGAAATCGCATTCTTCCCGTCGTGGGGAAGACATTTTACACCCATTCTGACGGCGGATGGTGGAGAAGTTTCGCCCTTTCAGGGCTCAAAACGTTGCCGGACCTATGACCCAAGGCTCGCGCCCTGGGCTATCTCACTTCGCCCCTTTTGGGCTGGGGCCCATGCTGGTCTATACCTTGGAAAACGCTTTGACCTCCGCCTCAATGATCTCCAGCCCCTCGCGCGCCTGCCCGGGAGTCAGATTGAGCGAAGGGAGCAATCGCACCACCTGGGTTCCACTGGGAATGGTGAGTACGCCCGCCGCATGGAGGCGGTTGACCATCTGGAGTGACGACGGTGGCTGCGAGCCCGCCATCCCTGGGATTTGTTCCTTCGGCTGCAGCTCGAATCCGAGCATGAAGCCGACGCCCCGGGTGGATTTGATCACATCCGGATAAGTCGTGGCCAATCGCTCCAGTTCCGACTGCATCCAACCGCCGGTCTTGCGAACATTGTCGGCCAATTTCTCCTGTTCGATCACATCGAAGATTCGCAAAGCAACGGCGCAGCCCAGCGGATTGCCACCATAGGTCGTGGCATGGGTGCCAGGTCCCAACAATTCACCCAGCGCGACTCCATGGGCCTGGTCCCGCACCCAGAAGGCCCCAATGGGAAAGCCACCCCCGAGAGACTTGGCCATCGAGAGGCCGTCGGGAAGAAAACCTTCGGCCCCTGGAACATCCTCGAGAATCCGCTGAAAGCTTTGGAATCGTCCCGAGCGGAAGTGGCCGCATTGAACGCCGTCCATGAGCAACAAAATCCGCTTTTCGTCACACAGCGCTCGAAGTCCGAGCAAGTAGTCGGCAGTCGCTGGCGTGATACCACCCTCGCCTTGAATGCCCTCGATCAAGATGGCCGCCGTCGCTGGCGAAAGGGCCTCCCGCATGGCCACCAGATCGTTGAAGGGAACATGGCGAAAGCCCGCCACCATCGGTTCAAAACCCTTTTTGACCTTCTCCTGGCCGGTCGCAGCGATGCCCGCCAGGGTTCGTCCGTGGAAGGAATTAACTGCGGTGAGCACTTCAAACCGGCCTTCGTCATGGCCGAATTTCCGGGCCAGCTTGTACAGGCCTTCATTTGCCTCCGCCCCGGAGTTGGAAAAGAAGACCTTTCCCGGAGCCAGATGACGGATGATCCGCTCGGCCAGACGTCCCTGCGGGGCATGAAAATAGAGGTTGGAGACGTGAATCAACCGGCGGCTTTGCTCGATCAGGGCTTCAGTGATCTCGGGATGGCAATGGCCCAGTGAACAGACGGCAATGCCGCTTCCCAGGTCCAGGTAGCGCCTGCCGGTCACGTCCCAGACGTACGATCCCGCTCCATGGCTGAGCGCCACCTCAAAGCGGGAATAGGTGGGCATCACGTACTTTTGAAACAATGACCGCACCTCGGACACTTGGTTGTGAACGATGGGGGGCAAGGGAGACTCTAGTTCTTTCATCGCAGCCGAATGATTAGCGGGCAAAGGACGGCTCCCGTGCAATCGGAATCTAGTCGTCGTTTCGGCACCGAATCGCGAGGCGGAGGTGGTTCGGACCGCCGCCGCCCGACGGAGTCTCGGTCCTGCGGACGGCCCATTGGCTTTGCCCTTGCGATTGGGGCGTGGCACGGACCGCCGCGGCTCGACGGAGTCTCGCCCTACCGGGGCCTTTGTCCGTCCGGTGGTTGCAGGCGATTTTGGATAGTTTGAGAACACATTGATGATCACAGCGGGCGTTGTCCAAAGCCTCTCTAAATCGATATCCACCTATTGATGCAGAACAACCTCGGTAGCGAGACTCCGTCGAGCCGCAGCGGTCCAAACGACTTCCCTTAAGCAATATAATGTTAACTGTTACCAACGTAGCAAGGAAATTCTACCGCTTTGACCGCCTTTGGAAGTCCGGTGTAACCTCCCGATGTTCTGAGACCTATGGCCACCCAACATCTGCTGACCCTGACCGGACTCACGATTTATCCGGTGAAATCCTGTCGTGGCATTCCCCTCAACGAAGCGGAACTGACACCCCGGGGTCTTGCCCGGGACCGGGAGTGGATGGTGGTCGATGAAAACGGGCGCTTTCTCACCCAACGCGAGGAACCTCGCATGGCCTTGGTCAGCACCGAGCTGACTCCCACCGCCCTGATGCTTCGAGCTCCGGGCCTTCCTCCACTTCTGGTTCCGTTGGAACACCGCCCCCGGGCGCACAGGACGGTCCAGGTCTGGCGCGACACCGTGGACGCCCCGGATGAAGGGGCTGAAGCCGCTGCCTGGATTTCTCAAGCGCTGGGAAGGACCTTGTTCCTGGTGCGGTTTCCGGAGGAATTCCGGCGCCTCAGCAACCGCGAATGGACCGGTGACGTCGAGGCGGAGAACCGATTTTCGGACGCGTATCCCATCCTGGTGATTTCCGAGGAATCCCTGGCCGACCTGAATCGACGGATCGGAGGCGATCCGCTGCCCATGGAACGCTTTCGCACCAATCTGGTGATCGCCGGAGGACCGGCCTACATCGAGGACGCCATCCCTTCGTTGAGTGCTACAGGAATCGAGTTGCGCTTGGTGAAACCGTGCACCCGGTGCAGCATCACCGCCACCAACCACCTCACCGGTGATGTCGGCGTCGAGCCACTGAAGACTCTCGCTGGCTACCGTCGGAGCGAACGCCCTGCCGGAGTGATTTTCGGCCAGAACGCGCTGTTGATTCGGGGCGTCGGCATGAAACTCCGAAAGGGGATGGTTTTTACCGCCTCTTCACCGTAGCTATTGTCGGGGGCGGCCCAATGTGGTCTTTTGAAATTCCGCCTGAGTGATTCCCTGCCTGCCTTCCTGATGGGGGGAACCCAAGGTTTCAAACTTTCCCCGGCAAAGACCTTCAAATACCGTCGAGAGATTGAAGGCGAGTGACGAACCAACAGAATCTTCTCCCGACGGCCGCGGAAATTCGCTGGGACGATGCCTGGTCGGCGGGCGTGCCTATTGGATATGTCAGGCCGGCGGATGGGGAACGGTTGGTCTGGTTGAGTTTTTGACGGATACCAATCCGCCGACCGTGCGTCGATGGGTTTGGGTCGCTTGGTTGGTGGGCTTTGTGGTGCTTGGGATTCTGATCACCCACGGATTGCGCGCGCTGGCGCTGGCGAGGGAATGGCATTCGAAGGGAATCGGTTCACTCGTTCTTCGCGTCATCCTCGCCAGCATCTGCTGCGGTTTGACCATTACCCTGGTGGCTGGACCGGTTGCCATCCTTGTTCAGGGCATCGAATTGCCTCCCGAGGAATGGTTCGACAGTTCGATTTCCCTGGTGGCATTCAGCAGTCTGATTTTTGTCGGATGGTCGATTGCCTATTTTGGGTTTCACTACTATCGGGCCTACCAGGGGGCCGCACTGAAGCAGGCCCGCCTTGAATCTTCCCTTCGTAAGGCCCAGTTGGAGACATTGCGAGGGCAACTGGATCCCCACTTTCTCTTCAACAGTCTGAACACCATCCGGTCACTGATTCCTCTTGAAGCCACCTCTGCGCGGGAGGCCGTCACCGAACTTGCCAACGTCTTGCGAACGACCCTTTATGAAACGAGAGAGTCCACCGTTCCGCTCGGAACTGAGATGGAAACTGTCCGCCAGTACCTTGCATTGGAGCAGCGTCGACATTGTGATCGAATGACGGTTCAAGTCCACGTGGCGGATGACGTCGCCAATGATCCGGTTCCACCGTTGCTGATTCAAACGCTGGTGGAAAACGCAGTGAAACATGGCATAGAACCCAACGAAGGTGGGGGCTGCGTCTCGGTTAACGCGATCCGGGTGGGAGCTGCGTTGGAAATCCGCATCTCCAATCCAGGACGGCTGGGCCAAAGCCAGGGGAACACATCGAACCCACATTCCGGACACCGGGCCGGAGGGTTGGGCTTGGAAAACTCTCGTGTTCGGTTGAATCTGATCTTTGGTCCCCAGGCGTCCTTGGAACTGCGCCAGTCAAGGCCCGGGACCATCGAAGCGGTGGTCCGGATTCCTATCCCAGTCTCACCCTCGCCATCATCCCCTTCCATTCGGCAATGAAAGCGCTGATTATCGATGATGAACCGCCGGCACGGCGCGAGCTTCGGCAACTTCTATTGGCCCATCCCGAAATCGAAGTCGTGGGCGAGGCAGCTAATGCCAGGGAAGCCGCAAACCTGACGGAAGCGCTGTCGCCCGAGATGCTGTTCCTGGACATTCGCATGCCCGGAGGCACTGGATTTGACCTGTTGGAATCCCTTATGCCCCCTCACCCTCGGGTCATTTTCACCACCGCCTACGATCAGTTTGCCCTCAAGGCATTCGAGTTGAATGCACTGGATTACCTGCTCAAACCCGTGGAACCGGCCCGATTGGCGGCATCTCTCCTGCGGATTTCAGGCGGAGCGGTGACCCGCCCCGCCCAGGATGCAGCCAGGCTGTTGGACGAAGGAGACAAGGTGTTTGTACGTCAGGACGACCGGTGTTGGTTCATTCCAATTAGAACCATCCGGTTGATTGAATCGGAGGGCAACTACAGTCGGCTTCATTTCAGTGGGGAAGCGGCAATGATTAACCGATCTCTCAATACCCTCGAACAAAGACTTCCGGGCCAATTATTCTTCCGGGCCAACCGGGCCCAGCTGATCAACCTGGATTTTGTCGAGCACGTCATGCCTTGGTTCAGCGGGGCAATCAAGGTGCGCTTGCGAGGGGGACCCGAGGTGGAGTTTAGTCGAAGGTCCGCTCAGGAGTTTCGTGACCGCATGAGCTTCTGAACTGGATTCGACACCGTCGCAGATCGACCAATGGAACGAGAACCCGGCGGAATGCCCCACACGGGTTTTTGGGCAAGCCGCCGGGGGCTCCACTCGGAGCCAAAAATATTCCGGCTAATTCCGTGGATGTATCGTCGGTCAGTTATCCAACACCGAGCTCGTCCGGTAAAATCGACGGGTGGCGTTGGTGTCGGGCGAATCGACGAACGGAAGTGTCCAGACCACATTGGTTTGAATCGGCAACCATTGCTTGAGGTCCGTCGATACCTCGAGAATCTGGGGAGAACCGACGGGTGGGTTGACCCTCAGTTCCCGATGTGCGTGCCGCGTTCGCAAACGAAGGGTCCGCAACGCCTCGGGTACGCGGACATAGGTGTTGGTCCCGACATCCGTGATAAAGTTCACTGACTCCGCCCGACTGTGGGCATTGACTTTGAACTGCAGGAAAAAAGGGAGTTCATTGATGAAGAACGTGTTGTCGCTGGCTGGATAGAGCGTCACCACCGTGGCACCCAGGCTTTCGAGAGTCGCTGCCAGGTGACCCCGATGAAGGCCGATTTCAAAGGCATCGCCATCCAGGGCAAACCGCCCGATATATCCCTTGAGGGTTTCCGCAGTGACTGTCGCGGGGATGGGAGCTTCATCCAAAGGAAAGTCCGACGCGAGCAGATGAAAGCCTAAACGGGTGATTCCATATTCCGAGTTGGACAGGATAATGACACCCCTTTTTTTATCGGGATTGATTCCGGCAAAACTCGTGAAGCCGCCCACCTGTCCATTATGCCAGACGAGGTCGGTCGAGCCGACGGCGAAATGGAACCAAGCGAGACCGATTCGATTTCCCTGGTCGTCCGAGAACCGGAGCGCCTGGGCATTGGTCATCGCCGGATAAAGTGGCGTCGACAGAATTCCCGCATTGGCCTCCACGAAACGCGCCAGGTCCCTGGGGGTTGAATAAAGTCCTCCGAAGGAGGCCACCGGCAACTCCCACGGCAGGGAATCCACGACTCCCGAATACCCTTTGACCAGCCGGGCCGCCATGGATGGGCTCAATTGGGTTGAAGTGTTGGTCAATCCCAATGGACTCAGTAGTCTCTTCTCCAATAATGCGGCGTAGGTGGTCCCAATCCGGTTTGCCAAGGCGTGTCCCAGGAGTCCAAAGCCAAAATTGGAGTACTCATGTTCTGTTCCCGGCTTGCGGCTGAGTTCCGTGCCGTTGATACCGGCGTAGAGTGCCTGCGTATCGAAATCAGCGTACGGATTGGCTGTATCCTCCGTCACAAAATTGTCCGGCGTGGTGGGCAATCCGGCGGTGTGCGTTGCCAGGTCCAGCAGAGTCATGGACCGACCTCCCCAGGAGGGAACCGTGATACCGGGCGGCAGGTACTTTTCCAAAGGATCGGTTTCCGAAACTTCACCCCGTGAAATCGAATCCGCCATCAGGTCTCCCGTGAATAGCTTGGTCACCGAGGCAATTTGGAAGACCGAGTCTTCGTTAATCGGGTCGTTGCCATCGAGGGAACTGCGCCCGAAACTGTAAAAGCTCGTGCCGTTGGTATCGATCAGGCCGACGACAATCCCAATGCTGAGTTGGTTGTTGATTCGTTTCTCAATCTCGATCCGGACGTCGTCGGGCAAGGCCGGGGCGGCCGAAAGGGAATCGAGGCCGGGGACGCTGAAAAGGGCGATCCCGGCGTAGAGGCTGGTAAGACGGTAATGCGAATTCACAATAACAGTGGTTTCAGTTCGTTGGACCCCGATGCCGTCGGGCATCGGATTTCCTGCAACCACAATTAGTCCGCTCGCTGGGAATGAGCCCGGACCTTTCCATCAGCGGTCAATTGGGATGATGAGCGGTTTTCCGGCCCATTCGTAGCCCGGTTCGATATTTTGTTTCAGTACGGACTATCTTTCCCGGCGGGCTACTCCCTTAGCCGAGCCCAATAACAATAGGGCCGACAAAGACGATGACTTTACAACTTCAACTCTGCCAGACGCCGATTGGCTTCCTCGGCGGCGAGGGGATCGATCAACCCGTCGAGTTCCCCTTCCATCACGGAGGATAGGTTGTACAGGGTGACTTCCGCCCGGTGGTCTGTGACCCGGTTTTGGGGGAAATTATAGGTCCGACTCTTCTCGCTGCGTTCCCCGGTGCCGACCTGCTCCTTGCGGACGGCGGCGTACTTGGCGTGTTCCTCCGCCTCTTTCCGTTCCAACAGACGGGATCGCAGGACCATCAGCGCTTTGGCCTTGTTCTTGAGCTGGGAACGTTCGTCCTGACATCGGACCACCAGTCCGGATGGTTTGTGGACCACCATGACAGCAGAATCGGTCGTGTTGACTCCCTGACCGCCATGCCCGCCCGCCCGGCAGACGTTGATCTCCAGGTCTTCCGGTTTGATCACAACGTCGACCTCCTGCGCTTCCGGAAGAACCGCCACGGTGACGGTGCTGGTGTGGATGCGACCCTGAGCCTCGGTGGCCGGGACCCGCTGCACCCGGTGCACCCCCGACTCGTATTTCATCCGCTTGTAGACATCCTGACCGGTGACACTGCACACCACGTCGCGATAGCCGCCCAAATCCGAGGAACTGGAATCGAGAATCTCAAACCGCCATCCCTGCGTCTCCGAATAGCGTTGGTACATCCGCAGAAGGTCCGCGGCAAAGAGCGCACTCTCCGCCCCGCCGGCAGCCGCCCGGATTTCGAGGATGGAATTGCGCGAATCCGTCGGGCTTGGAGGAATGATGCCCTCTTTCAACCGGGCGGACAGCTTGCGTTCGACACCCTCCAGCCGCTGAATCTCTTCGGCGGCCATCACCGCAAGCTCGGAACCGGTGGGTTCCGAGGCGACGAGCGCTTGGTTGCCGGCCAGTTCCGATTCCGTCTCGAGGTATTCCTCACCGGCGGCCACCAGTTCCTTGAGGCGCGAGTGTTCCCGGGTGAGTTCCTGACCCTTTTGCGGGTTGGAAAAGGCATCGGGCGAGCTCAACTGGGCTTCCACCTCAGCGAAGCGCTTGCGGAATTTTTCGATGAACGGATGAAAATCCATGGACCACGGAGCAACGGCGTTTGGGGTGAAGAAGGGTGCGGGGTGGAATAAGTCCGAGGGCTGGAATCCAGCGCTGTCCCAGACCCGACGCAGGCAAAAGAAAACCGCCCGGGTGCCAGTGAATGGCGTCCGGGCGGTTGACGAAGGCTGGCGCTAAACCTTTTTCTTTTTCTTGGAGTTCTTGTCCGCCAACGCCGCCTGCATTTCCTGCGTACGAGCCGCGCGTTGTTGGAATTTGTCCACCCGTCCGGCGGTATCCACGAACTTTTGCTGACCCGTGTAGAACGGATGGGTGAAGGCGCTGATACCCATGAGATACAGCGGATACTCTTCACCGTCCTCCCATTTGGCGGAAAGATTGGTGTGCGCGCACGAGCGCGTGAGGAACTGTTGACCGGATGCGGAATCCCGGAAAATCACGTACCGGTAGTTCTTCGGATGGCTGTCTGCCTTCATAAATTTAGGGCCGCCTACCATAGCCCCGCCAGCGGACGATACAAGGGCTAAATTCAATTCAACTGGGACAAATTCCAGTTGCGGCACCTGCCGGGCCGTCCTATTCCACTGACTCCCAATGTCTGTCGCATACAAAATCATCGGTGGAGATGGCCGGGAGTATGGTCCCGTCAGCCTCGAGGAAATCCGCAGCTGGTGCGAAGATGGCCGCGTCGGGGTCAGCACCCCCGTCTGGCGCGACGACGAATTCCGCTGGCAACCCGCCCGCAATCGCGAGGAACTGCGCTGGGACCTTCCCAAGCCTCCTCCCGAAGCCTCTCCTTCAACCCCGGTAGCATCCCGGCCAACCATCCCGGCGACTCCAGCCTCAGCCGGGTTTGCCATCCGCCTCGCCGCCGCCGTCTACGACCTCCTGATTGTTCATGCACTGATCAGTCTCGTGACCAGCCCGTGGAGCGATAAGATGAACGAGTTGAATACAATCCTCGTCGAGCAATCCAAGGCCGCCAACCCCGACTTGCAGGTCTTCTTTCACGCCTGGCTGATCTTGGCGGCCATTTTCCTGCCGATCACACTCCTCTATTCGGTCGTGTTTACCGTCACCCAGGGTGCAACGCCCGGCAAACGCGTCTTGGGATTGCGAGTCACCCAAAATGACGGAAGCCCACTCACCTGGAATGGAGCCTTGCTTCGCTACTGCGCCCAGTGGCTCAGCGTGATCCCGTTTGGCTTCGGGTTTCTCCTGATTTTGGTCACCCGCGATGACCTCGCACTCCATGATTACCTGGCCAAAACCCGCGTCATCTGGATTCGACGCGGGTAGTCCGATGTCAACGCGATTCCCGGATTAACCTCAATGCCACTGCCGTTCTAATGGCACCTTGGTAGCGAGGTTTACGCCAGGCCGGGACATCCGGGCGGTTCCAGGTCTTCCAGACGTGCCGCAGGTATTCCTACCTTCCAAATTACAGCTTTTGACCTCAACGGTTGATTCGTTTGCAACCTAATGAATCACAGTCACATCGGTAGGGCGAGGCTCCAGCCGAGCCGCGGCGCTCCGTACCACCTCCGCATCGCAAGTTATATCCGGCCTGACCCCGGAGCGCCACGGGTGGGATACTGCCGTTTCGCAAGTTTCCAAACCTCCGGGCCGTCGGTAAGTCCCGAAGCCTTGGCAGCGGAGCCAGGCCCGGCAGACCTGGAGGTCTGCGAAACGGCAAGAATATCTGCGCTACAGCGCGCGGCCGACGAAGCCAATTGGCCGTCCGCAGGACCGTCCGCGGGACCAGGACCGCTTACTTGATGATCGGAATCCGCAACTTGGTCCCGACGGGAATCCGATTGGGGTCCTTGATGTTGGGATTGGCTTTGATCACCTGCGCCAGCCGCACCTTCAAGCCCTGGCTTTGATTGTACTCGGAAATGACCACGCTGAGAATGTCCCCTTCCTTCATCGTGTACTCGTAGTACTCAGACGGCAGGGCAGCTTCTTCCGTCGCCTTTTTTCCGGTCCCCGAGGGGCGGGTCGGCGTCGGGTCCGCCGAAGGTGGAATCGCCACGGGTTTGCTCAATTGACGGGCCAGCTCCTCCAACTTCTCCCGGACCAGGGCAGCATCCGCCGCCCGGCGCTTATCCACCTCCTGCACCTGCTCCACCACTTTCCGCAAATCATCCCGGGTCGCGTATTCCCGGGCGGTTGCCGTGCTCAAGCGCTGCTTGAGCTCCGAGTTCTCGGCCCGCAGGGCGGCCAGTTCCTCCCGCAATTTGCGGTACTCTGCCGCCAGGGAATCACGGCTCTCCGTGAGCGCCGAAACCTCCGACTGCAATTGCTTGAAGCTCTCCACGTCCACTTCCGCCCGGACCGCCGATGAAAGCAGTCCCATTCCCAGGCAAAGTCCCGCAGCATAACGACCCACAGTTCGATTGAGTTCCACGAAGAGAACTCTAGGAACACCGAACGGACGGAGCAAGAGCCCGCAGCGATTCGGTTCGCCGAACCGATTGAAATTTATCATATCGTCATATCGCGATACGTTGATTTGAGTCTTGAGTGGGGACTGGAATTCGATATCCTACCCCTGAAAACGTTATGGTCGCTACTTCCACTCCGGTACAGCCTGCTGCACTTCACCCCTTTGAGGCTCTTCTTCAGGAACGGATTGCCATCATCGACGGGGCGATGGGAACCATGATCCAGCGCTACAAGCTGGGTGAGGCCCAGTATCGCGGGGAGCGGTTTGCCGATTGGACGGGCAAGGACCAGAAGGGCAACAACGAGTTGCTGCTGCTAACCCAGCCTCACGTCATCGAGGAAATCCACCGTCAGTACCTCGAGGCCGGGGCCGACGTCATCGAGACCAACACCTTCGGTTCGACCACCATCGGCCAGCACGACTTTCTCTTCGCCCACCATGAAGGTCGCAAAGACCAGGCCTTTTTTGATCGGGTGGTCCAAGACCCGTTTCTTCAACAAATAACCCGCGAGATGAACCTGGCGGCTGCCCGGGTCGCTCGCTCGGCCGCGGACTACGTGACACAGGCGACGGGTCAACAGCGGTTTGTGGCCGGGGCTATTGGGCCGATGCCCGTGACTGCCTCGCTCTCCCCCGAGGTGAACGACGCCGGGTTTCGGTCCGTGCGGTTCGACCAACTCCAGCAGGCCTATCGGGAGCAGGTCGAGGCGTTGCTCGAAGGCGGAATCGACCTCCTCCTGGTCGAAACCATTTTTGACACGCTGAACGCCAAGGCGGCTCTCTTTGCCATTCTGGATGTGTTTGCCCGTGGCGGACGGCGTGTGCCCTTGATGATCTCCGGCACCATCACCGACCGGTCGGGTCGGACCCTGACGGGACAGACGGTGGAGGCCTTCTGGAATTCCGTGGCGCATGCGGCACCGCTGACCATCGGGCTGAATTGTGCCCTTGGACCGGCGGAAATGCGGCCCTTTGTCGAAGACCTGGTGCGGGTGGCCCCCACCTACACCTGTTTCTACCCCAACGCCGGTTTGCCCGACCCGTTGTCAGAAACCGGATTCCCCGAGACGCCCGCAACATTGTCCCCAAAACTCAAGGAATGGGCGGCAGCGGGATTTCTCAATGTGGTCGGCGGTTGCTGCGGCACCACCCCCGCGCATATCCGTGCCATCGCTGAGGCCGTTCGAGGCTGCAAGCCCCGGGTCGTCGCCAAGGCCGAACCCTGGCTCCGCCTGTCGGGTATGGAGTCGTTCGAGCTCAGCCCGATCACCAATTTCGTCAACATCGGCGAACGAACCAACGTCACGGGCTCTCCCCGGTTCTCAAAGCTCATCCTTTCGGGAAATTTCGCCGAAGCGGTCTCTGTTGCCCAACAGCAGGTCGAGGCCGGTGCCCAGATCATCGACATCAACATGGATGAAGGGATGTTGGACGGGGCGGCGGCGATGACCCGCTTCCTCAATCTCATCTCGTCGGACGACGCCATCGCGAAGGTGCCGTTCATGGTCGACTCCTCCAAGTGGTCGGTCATTGAGGCGGGACTCCGCTGCCTGCAAGGCAAGGGCGTGGTGAATTCAATCTCCCTCAAGGAAGGCGAAGAGAAATTCCTCGAACAAGCCCGGCTGGTCCGGCGATACGGCGCGGCCGTCGTGGTGATGGCCTTTGACGAAAAGGGACAGGCCGACGGTTTCCAGCGCAAAATCGAAATCTGCGAACGTGCCTACCACATCCTCGTGGGTCAGGTTGGCTTCCCTCCCCAGGACATCATTTTCGACCCCAACATCCTGACCGTCGCCACCGGGATTGAGGAACACAACAACTACGCCGTCGACTTCATCAACGCCACCCGGTGGATCAAGGAAAACCTCCCGCTGGCCAAAGTGAGCGGCGGCATTTCCAACATCTCCTTCAGCTTCCGCGGTAACAATACGGTCCGCGAGGCCATGCACAGTGCCTTCCTGTATCATGCAATCCGGGCCGGCCTGGACATGGGCATCGTCAATGCCGGGATGCTCGAAATTTACGAGGAAATCCCAGCCGATCTGCTCGTCCTGGTCGAAGACGTCCTGTTGAACCGTCGTCCTGACGCCACCGAACGGCTGGTGGAATATGGTGAGCGGATCAAGCAGTCCGGGACCGCAAATGCCGCCTCCAAAGAAAAGACCGCTGAGGAATGGCGCAGCGGGACCATCGAACAGCGGCTCGAACATTCGCTGGTGAAAGGAATCGACGCCCACATCGACCAGGATATCGAGGAGGCTCGCGTGAAATATGGCCGTCCTCTTTCGGTCATCGAGGGTCCGTTGATGGCCGGCATGAGCGTCGTCGGCGACCTCTTCGGTGCCGGAAAGATGTTTTTGCCCCAGGTGGTCAAGTCGGCCCGCGTGATGAAAAAAGCCGTGGCCCACTTGGAACCGTTCCTGCAGCAGGAGAAGATCGCTGCCGGGGTCCAGGCCCATCAGCCCCGC
>CAITXU010000245.1 GCA_903896505.1 uncultured Verrucomicrobiota bacterium
CCCAGCAAGGTCTGACCATCACCTACTTTGAAAATCCAACCGTGGTGAATTCGACATTGAAGGACACCACCGTGACCGACTTCAGCTCGTGGGCTAAAAATGGCGCTGGGGCATACAAAGACCTCACGTGGTCCGGAGTCGGTACAATCGACGAAGTTTACCTGCAAAAGGCGAACCTGTATGGTGGGGCCACAGGCACGGGTTACTACCCGGTGCAAAGCGCTGCCCCCGGGGGCGTCGGTGGTGCCAATGCCGTTGACGAGACTGTCGTCAAGCTGAACAAACCGAGTTCCTACTTCGGCCTCTGGTGGTCTGCTGGCGACCCGTACAACACCCTTTCATTCTATTCAGGCGACAAACTGGTGGCCACTTTCAATACAAAGACCATTCTCGACGCCCTGCCGAGAAGTTACTTCGGCAATCCGACCACCAAATTCAAAGGTCAGGACAGCTGGGAACCGTTCGCCTTCTTGAACGTCTTTGGCAAGGCCGACGTCACTTGGGACAAGATCGTGTTTGACAACCCGGGCAGTTCCGGTTTTGAGTCCGACAATTGGACCGTCCGGTCGCAAGCATGGGGAGGCCTTCCCGGTGAAACCGGCTCGGCACCGGGCGTTCATGTGGCCACGGTCACAGGAAATAAGGTCACCCTGGTCGCCGCGCCTGAGCCGGCCCACGTCGTCGGCATCCTGACTGCCGGTGTTTTTGTGGTGGCCATTGCCCGGAAGAAGGGGTCGACGGTCACTCAAACGACCGCGACCGTCTGAACCCGGCGTCGCTGGTTGAAGGCAGAGGCCGAGAAGTGGTTGATATCTGGTCCAGCCCCTTGCCTGCAGCAGCAAGCGGCGGGACGCCGCTTCCACTTCATCTGAATGCGGTTGGTGTTTCGTCCGTCACTTCGCTAACAGAAACAGGACGGATCGGTGTCACAATCCCCAAACGCTGGACCACGTTTGGGGATCCGACGCTTCTGGAATAAAGCTGGCCAGAGGGTTCCCTTCAACCCAAGGGATTTCGCCTTGGTTGTCCCCAGGGAAATAGGGTCTACTGGGTTTCGCCTATTTCATGAAAGTCACTGTCAATTGGCTCAAGCAGTATGTGGACTTCGATTGGTCCACCGAGGAACTCACCGAGCGCCTGACCCTTCTCGGCATCGAGGTCGAGGGGGTTCAACCGCTACGCGGTGATTTTGAGGGAGTCGTGGTCGCCCAGGTGCTGACCCGCGAAAAGCACCCCAATGCCGATAAACTATCGGTTTGCCGGGTCGCCGACGGTATCGGTGAGCGTCAAATCGTCTGCGGAGCACAGAATTTCAAGGCAGGTGACAAGGTACCCTTGATCCTTCCGGGCAGCACGCTTCCTCCCAAGCCGGGTGACAAGGAACCGTTCACCATCAAGGTTGGAAAAATCCGGGGAGTCGAATCCCACGGCATGATGTGCTCAGCCGATGAATTGGGTTTACCCCATGGCGAGGATGGCCTTCTGATCCTACCGGAAACCGCCCAGGTCGGGCAGCCGTTGGGAACCCACCTGGGACGTCCGGGAAGTGATACGGTGTACGACCTCGAAATCACCCCCAATCGACCCGACCTGACCAGCCTGATCGGCATCGCCCGGGAAATTGCTGCCGTTACCGGCAATTCCCTGCGGATACCGGACGTCTTTAACGAATCACAATCCGCTTCATCCTTGGGACTCAATCAGAGCATTGGCGTCCAGATTGAGGCACCCGATCTCTGTCCCAGGTATACCGCCCGATGGATTCAAGGGGTCCGAATTGCGCCCAGTCCGGACTGGCTGAGGACCACCTTGGAGAGGGTGGGTTTGAGGAGCATCAACAACGTGGTGGATGTGACCAACTACGTGTTGTGGGAAACCGGACAACCCCTCCACGCATTCAACTTCAACGCCCTAACGGCGGGTGCAGAAGGCCGACGCACCATCTCCATCCGGAGAAGCCGTGAGGCGGAACGATTGGTCACTCTGGACGGTCAGGATCGATTGCTACCTTCGGACTCCTTGCTGATCGCCGACGAAACCCAGGGCTTGGCGCTGGCGGGAATCATGGGCGGAAAAAGCTCCGAAATCACCACCGACACCACCGACGTACTTCTGGAGTCGGCCTATTTCCATCCCACCGGCATCCGGCGGACCAGCAAGTTGACCGGGCTTAGGTCCGACGCCAGTTACCGTTACGAGCGGGGAGCGGACATCGATCGGGTCGAATATGCGAGTCGACGAGCGGCTGCCCTTATTGCCGAACTGGCAGGGGGCACTGTCATCCCCGGGGTGGTGGAATCGTATCCTTCTCCGGCTCCCCGAAAGTCCATCACCCTCCGATATCGGAAAGTCAACGAATTGCTGGGAACCCAATTGGAACCGGGCGAAATCGAGGGCTATCTCGCTCGCTTGGGGTTGAAACCGTCGCAGGTAGCCATCGCCCCGGCATCCGATACCCTGACGGTCGAGGTGCCCACCTTCCGCGTCGACCTCAAGCGCGAAGCGGACCTCATTGAGGAAGTCGCACGACTTTTTGGCGTAGATCGGATTCCGACGACACCCCCAAGGGGTGCGATTGGCACTCATCCCTTCGATGCGATTTTTGACGAACTGACCCAGGCACGAGGGATTTTGAACGGGTTGGGGCTGGACGAAGCCCAAGGCCAGACATTGATCAGTGCGAAATCCCCTCGCTCAACCGCAGCAGCCGACCATGTCCCGCTGGCTTTGGAGAATCCGCTCAGCAGCGACATGGACCAACTGCGTCCCACGCTGCTGCCCGGCCTCCTTGATTCATTGCGCCATAATCTCCATCAACGAAACACCACCGTCCGGTTGTTCGAAATTGGGCGAACTTTTTCCAGTTTCAACGGGACCGTTCAGGAGGGTTGGCGGCTGGCCATTGTGTTGACCGGTTTACGATTCCGCCGCTTTTGGGAGGGCACAGAACGCGAGGCAAGGTTGGATGGATCGGACCTCAAGGGTCTCATCGAAGATTTTGCGGAAGCCTTCGGGTTATCTGGTTTGACTTGGAGCGGATCCGGGTCCAGTGACGGTTACTTCCTGGAATCGGCGGATATCAGTCTGGGTGGACGGCTTTCCTTGGGACGCCTGGGGCAGCTGGCGCCAACGATCGCGCGTCCATACGATGCCCGTGATCCGGTCTGGGTGGCGGAGTTGGACCTGAACCAAATCCTACGTCGCAGGTCGACGGCGGTCAGCTTCAAAACCCTCCCACAATTTCCATCGGTCAGGAGGGACTTGGCGATGGTGGTTCCCGAAGCCACCACCCACGAAACCATCCTGGCCACCATCCGTCAGACCAAGACTCCACATCTGGAGGCCGTCGAACTGTTCGATTTGTTTCGCGGTTCACCCGTACCGGACGGGGAAAAGAGCCTGGCATACGCATTCACCTATCGCGCGATGGACCGAACTCTCAAAGAGGAGGAAGTCACCGCTTCCCAAGCCCGTATTTCAGACATTCTGCGGCAATCCCTTGGAGCGACCCTGCGCGGATAAACCCGCCGTTCAAAGAGACAACCAAGGTTGGTTTCGGTCACAATTTCGCACGCGACCACTGCTCCCATAGCGGTTCCAAGCGGCCCAAAACGGTTGTAACCGCCAGTTCCTCGAGTCCCGGATTGGCCATCAGCAGTTCGACTCGATCACTTTTGGGTCGCCAAACGAGAGCCTGGGTTGGCCCCCAAAGGACCAGCCCCGGTAGACCATGGGCGGCTGCCAAATGGGATATTCCGGAGTCATGTCCAATAAATCCGACGCATCCAACGATCCGTTGCCCCAACTCCTCCAAAGGAAGCGACCGGGCCACTTGAAGCTGATTGGAAGGAATAACCGTCGCCAAGCGATCCAATCGTGATCCCTCGGCCTCGCCTCCAACCAACAAGACCGAGCGATTTGAATGAATGGTCCACTTGGATAGAAAATCAGCCCACGCAGCCTCCGGCCAATTCTTCCTTTCACTTCCAGACCCTGGATGTACCGCAAGGCATGGCTCGGAACCACATTCAGTCACCGTCTTGATTCGAGGCGTCGGATCAGCGTCGAAAATCCCCAGTCTTTCGAGCGGAACCAGTAATTGCTCGGCGGCGTGGCGTGGCGAGCTTTCATTGGGCCGATGCGGGCCTTGAATCAGCTGGGCCTTGGTTACCCGGCTCAGGTTGTCGCGGAATATCTCGTCGGGATCGTACAGGAAGCTGAAGACCACATGAAATTGGCCGAAGAACTCAGCCAATCCGGCATCCAGGGTACCGTTCCGGGCAAAAAAACCAGACAATGGTCGAGAATCAATGGAGCGAACTCCATCGGCGAGC
>CAITXU010000246.1 GCA_903896505.1 uncultured Verrucomicrobiota bacterium
ATCTAACCGAGGCGATGGCCCGGTATCGGTTGTGGGTGTTTGGAGAAGGGATGACCGAGGGGGTTCAGGGACCGGATGGCCCAGCCATTCGGGCGGGAATCTCACCGGAGAAGGTCCAGGAAGTGTTTGCGCAGAAGGGGAAACTGGGATGGGGGGACTATGTTCGGTGTCGGGTAAGGTACTTTACCGATGGAGCGGTGATTGGGAGTCGGGGCTGGGTGAATCAGGTATTTGAAGACCATCGTCAGCGGTTTGGTCCCAAGCGCAAGGATGGGGCCCGGCGGTTTAGGTTCCTCGCAGAGACAGATATCTTTGGGTTGAGGGACCTGCGGGTGGAGCCGGTGGCGGTGGCGGGTGGTTCAGTCCCTTTCCAGTAACGACCCGATTGAGATTTTAGATGGAGCTTTGCTGCGGTTGATACCGATTCATGAAAACGATAAACTGATTTCATGGATGGAATCCAGTCCGTACAGAAGCATTACGATACTCATCTCGGAGCGGTTTACTCCTGGACCATGGGTGATCTTGATTCGGCCTTTTTAAGATCAAACGATTTTCTAACCTCCCTTGACCTTCCGGTCGCCGATGGACAACTGGCTGTCGACCTTGGCTGTGGCTTTGGTCTTCACGCAATTCCGCTTGCCCAGCGCGGATACCACGTTTTGGCCATTGATTTTTGCACGGAGCTGTTATCGGACCTTCGTGCGAGGGCGAGGGAATTACCGGTAACTATTGTCGAAGCGGATTTGATGACGTTTGACTGGAATCTGCCGGAATCGCCAAATCTCATTCTTTGCCTCGGAGACACCCTGACCCACCTCCCGAATCTCCAATCGGTTTATGAGGTGATCGAGAAAGCTTCGGCAAAGCTGGCTCCGGGCGGGAGAATTGTTCTCGGTTTTCGCGACTATGTCGGTACCGAACTCATCGGTACGGATCGATTCATTCCTGTGCGAACCAGTGATGACCGCATATTTACCTGCTTTCTGGAGTACGCCCCGGGGCATATCACGGTCCACGACTTGGTTCAGGAACGCACAACGGCGAGCTGGAAACAAAAAATCAGCGCTTACCGGAAACTGCGGCTCGACCGCAACTCAGTGGCGGCGGAGCTGATGCGACAGGGACTCCGAATTGTCAGGAATGAACTCAAAAACGGTGTGGTTACTCTAGCAGGCCTCAAGGAGACGTGACGAAGTACCCCAGCGGTTCCATCACGGGAAGTTCACCGAGTCGGGCTGGCGGCCCGACCGGCGATTTGAGATTCTCGCCCATCGTGAATTCCGTCCGCCTCGCCGTATTCTACGGGTCCGACCAGCCGATCCAAGTGATCGAAAGGCCGTTCCCCACGACATTGCGTGAAGGCGAAACACTGGTTGAAATCCTTCTGGCAACCATTTGTGGCTCGGACCTCCATACGCGGGATGGAAGAAGGAAAGAGCCCGTGCCGTCCGTGCTGGGTCACGAGGCTGTGGGGAGGATCGTGGCCTGTGGCCCGGGAGGTACCCATTTGATGCCGGGTGACCGCGTGACCTGGACGTCGGCGGCCAGCTGCGGAGTGTGTGCCCCCTGCCATGACTGGCGATTGCCGCAGAAGTGTATGGAGCTGTTCAAGTATGGACACTCGCCCCTCGACGACGGCTCGGGATTGAATGGTTGTTATGCTTCCCACGTATTGCTTCGTCGCGGCACCTCGATTTTCCGAGTTTCAGACCGTTTGTCGGACTCTGTCGTTGCCCCGGTCAATTGTGCCCTTGCCACCATGGTCAGCGCGACTGAGGTCCTTCCCACTCCCTGTCGGACCGCGGTTGTCCAAGGCGCTGGATTGCTGGGCTTGTATGGCTGCGCTCTGTTGCGATCCAAGGGAGTATCCCGCGTATTGGTGGTCGACACGGAGGCCAATCGCCTTTCCCGGGTCGTCGCTTTTGGAGGCGAGCCCGTCCTGGCCAGCCTCCGGGGATGCATCCCGGCCGGACAAGTGGACGCCGTATTTGAAGTTGCAGGAAGTTCGAGCGTGGTGCCCGAAGGGGTGGAATCTTTGCGGCCTGGAGGCTCCTATATTTTCATTGGCATGGTCCTTCCAGGGACTCCCCTCGCATTGACGGGAGAGGCTATCATTCGGAAATGCCTGACCATCCGTGGAGTCCACAACTACGCTCCCCGTCACCTTGAATCCGCCGTGCGCTTTCTTGAAGAGAATTTGGACCGGTACCCGTGGTCCGACTTGGTCTCTCCACCACACCCATTGGCCAATATCGAGACTGCCTTTGACGAGACGAGGCGCCGCACCTGGCCACGAGTAGCGGTCCTTCCATGAACACTGACGGGACAACCAGCGTGACAAACGGAACCAATAACCCATCGACCAACAACCGGTGGTCGTCCTGGTTTTCCAACCCTTTGTTCCTTTCAGTCTGGTGTACGGTGGCGGCCTTTGGAGCGTACGGATGCATGTATGCGTTTCGTAAACCATTCACCGCCGGACGCTATGTATCTCCCCCTTTCAACGAAGGGATCAAGACTTGGTTGGTTTTGGCTCAGGTCCTGGGTTACACAGCATCCAAGTTCATCGGAATCCGGATCATATCCGAAATGAAGCCTGCCCGACGCGGCAAAGTGCTCATCGGATTGGTTGGTCTAGCCCTACTGGCGTTGCTCTTATTTGCCCTGGTTCCAACGCCCTATAAGCCCGTCTGTCTCTTTCTAAACGGCCTGCCATTGGGATTAGTTTACGGACTAGTCCTTGGATTTCTGGAAGGGCGCCGACTGACCGAGGCCTTTGTGGCAGGACTTTGCGCCAGTTTCATTCTGGCGGATGGATTCACCAAGTCGATTGGCGCCAACCTTCTCCAACGAGGGGTGCCGGAAGCTTGGATGCCCTTTGCCAGTGGTCTCATCTTTCTGATGCCCCTGATCGGTTTTGTGCTGATGCTGCAGAAAATCCCGCCGCCGTCGGGAGCCGACATCGTTGCAAGAAGCGAGCGGACTCCGATGCGCTGGTTGGACCGCCGGGCATTTTTCATCCGCCACGCACCGGGCCTGGCCGGGCTATTGTTGATGTACTTGCTCGTCACCGTTCTGCGGAGTCTCAGGGCAGATTTTGCACCAGAGCTTTGGGCGGAACTCGGGATGCCGTCCACCCCCGCCCTGTTCACCCGATCCGAGTTGTGGGTGGCCATTGGAGTTCTGGTGCTTCATGCCTCTCTGGTCGGCGTCACCCACAATCGGAGGGCTTTTTTCGTTGGTATCGGCTTATCGTTGATCGGAATGACGACGCTCACCACCGCGTTGTTGCTCGTCTCGGCGGGGAGGGTTGGACCTTTTCCGTTCATGGTTCTAACTGGAATCGGGCTGTACCTTCCCTACGTCGCGGCGCACACGACTTTGTTTGAACGACTGATGGCAATGACTCGGGACCGCGGAAACATTGGTTTCCTCATGTACCTCGCCGACGCCGTCGGTTATTTGGGATATGCTGGTGTGATGGTTGTCCACCAGTTTGGGCATATCCAGGGGGATGTGGTGGCATGGTTTGTCCACATAGGATGGGTCGTCGCCGCTGGTTCGATATCAGGTCTTGTCGGGACCTTCTTATTTTATCGGCGACAGAAATGAAGTCCCGCCCCTCAGCGATTGGAAACGGGCTCGGAAAATCCACTCGCATTTCATTTCTTTAGAGAGGTAAATCGGCAACGTATGGCCGTGATAGGAACCCCGATGTTCTTCCTCTGCTGGATTCTGGTAAAGGAGAAGACGGGGGCAACATTGCGAGCCCATCCATTAACCGAAGGCATGTTGTCGACATTATGATTCCCATTCTGATTGGTCTCTTGATTGGAGCCATCGCTGCCGTTATGAGCACCTTGCTCGTGGGCGTGTACACCATCGGACCGACCCAACGGGGCGTTCTCACAACGTTTGGGCGTGCGGATCGACTGCAAGGATCCACCGGTGACGACCCACATTTGGGTGGCTTACTGACGGACGAGGAAAAAAAGCGGTATAACTACCCGAATATTCGGGTGATCCCTCCCGGCGGTCCTTATTTCAAATGGCCCTGGCAGCGGCTTTATCGGGTCGACATGACCATCCAGGCGGTCGATATCACCTGGGACCCGGACATTCAGCAATCGTTCATCGAGGCGGTAACCAGGGACAACCTGACGGTACTGATCTCCGGTCAAATCCGCTGGAAACCTTCCGAGCGAAATCTCTATGCCTACCTGTTCGGTGTCGCACATCCGGCCGCGCACGTGGTGGGCTACTTCATTTCGACCCTTCGAGATCGCGTCGCCACATTTCACGGAGAACGTGGGGAGGGGTCCGTGGAAGGGGTTTCGATCAATGATTTACGACGGAACCTGTCGCTGATCAACCGGCATATGGAAGACGCCTGCCGGAAGACATCGGCCCGGTATGGAATCGAGTTCGACGCAGCACTGATCACCAATATCGATCCGCCCTCCGACGTCGACGAAGCCCTGGCATCGATCAACACGACTCAAAACCAAGTGGCCGCAGCCATCAGTCAGTCGCGAGCGGACGCCGAACAGAAACTTAAAATGGCGGAACAAGCCGTTCAGATTGCGCAGAACCGGGCTGAAGCCGAAGCCGCGCCATTGCAGGAGTTGGGCAAGACCCTGGGAGCCATGCATGCCCAGGGAGGCAAGCCCGCACTGGACAGCTATCTGCGAAATGCCGGCTTGCCGCTGCGCGAGCGGGCGGCTGAAACCGTCCTCAAAATCTGATCCGCCGCCCATCGAAACCTTCAACATCAAATCATTATGAATTTTATCGCCGCAGTTATCGGAGGATTTTTTGGACTGTTGTTTGTGACCGGCCTGCTGGTCACCATCGGACAACTGTTTCAGCTTTGGCGGGTCGTTCCTGAGCGGACAGTCATCGTCTATACATTTTTTGGCAAGGTCGTTGGTCAGGTCGACGAGCCGGGACTATTTCTGCCTCTGTTTCGATTCGGTCCCCAGGCGCTCCTGTTTCCACTTTTCGGCAGGACCTACACCGTTCCAACACTTCTGCATCAGTCCTACCTGCGCAATCAGTTGGTGAATTCGGAGGAGGGTGCGCCCATGGGGGTGGGTGTCTGGTTCGAAATGTTCGTCAATGACCCGGAGGCATATCTCTTTCGGAACTCGGACCCGATGGGGTCATTGAAAGCCAATGTGGCCACAGCCGTGGTCAAGCAACTCTCCAACCTGAAACTCGACGTGCTTCTCGAAGACCGGGATGCCCTGTCCCGCAAAGTCCGGGAGGAGGTTTCTCCGACATCGACCCAATGGGGATTTGCGCTCGGTTCCACCTACATTCGAAAGGTGGCATTTCGCGACAAGGGCATGATCAACGAGATTCAGCGCAAGGTGGTCAACCGCCTTCGGCAGGTCACAGCGGCCATGAAACAGGCCGGTGAAAATACAGTGGCCATCATCCATTCCGAGGCCGACAAGCAAGCTTCGCAGCGTCTGGGTCAGGCACAAGCCGTTCGACCCGAGGTGGTGGGACGTGCCCTGGCGGAAATCCAGCGGGAGCCTGAAGTGGCGGAGGCCCTTTTCCGGTTGCTGGAAATCTCATCCACGCTCAAGAGCCCTGGTAAAGTGGTGTTGGCAGAATCGATTGGCTCGGGCTTGATTCTCAGCCTGCCCGCCAGCGGACCGACACCTCCTGCCCTTCGTCCTTCGGCATGAGGTGGTTTCGAGCACCCCTCCACCAATCCTTGGGAGACTGAGAAGGCGAGTGATGCACTTGATCCTCTGGTGCATCCCCTCCGTTCAGTTTTGTTCTCTATTCCTTGTCGGGTCGGACGAAACGCCAAAGCGCCCAGGCTTTCAGTCGGTCTATCAAAGGCCGATGATCCGGAATGGTCCGTCCGCGGGAGCCGAAAAGACACCAACGGGCGATTTGGAATAGCTCACGGAGGGTGCCCAGCACACCGAGCCAGGCCACGGGCAATCCATGCCGGGCCGCCAACTGAAAGGTGATCAGGGCAAAGATGAAGTCCCGACGGCGGCCACCCCGTTGATAGCGGAAGGGGAAATTGAGCCGACGACAGACGTAACCGGCATGGACCTGTGCCACCGCCCAGGCACCGTCCTCCATCGTCGGAATCGATTCGTCGAACGGAATTCTTTCCCAAAGTGTCCGGCGCAGCATCCCCATGCTGTTCGAGTAAATGGAACCGAACTTCAAACCCTTGGCCTGGAGTTCTTTCCAGTCAATGGTGTCGCTGAAAAAAGGGTCGGCGTCCCACTTTCCGCTGGCACACGCCGTTCGGGGGTCGTCGAAGACCGCCACCAATTCCTGCAAGGCCGTGTCTGACTCGAATACCGTGTGCGAACTGAGCACCAGAACGAGGTCGGTCGCGCAATGACCCATGGCAAAGTTCAGGACTTGGGGATGATGATAGGCAGCGGTCCAATCCACCACCCGGGCTCCAGTGGCCCGTAAGAGGTCCGGCGAGCCATCGGTGCTGCCGTTATTGACGCCTAAAATCAGGTCGGGTTGCTGAGTTTGCCGACCGAGAGCGGTCAGGACATGCGGCAGAGTGGCCGCGGAGTTCTTGAAACGAATGATGACTCCGACGGTAGACCGATGGGCGGATGGGGTGGTTGGAGGGATGGGCATGTGTTGCGGGACCAACTTCGACATCGGGGTTCAATCCAAGGGCAGAGATAACCTGGAAGGAACGCCAATGAAAAGGCGGATTTCAGGCCAGATTTAAAACAGATGACCTGTCCCTTTGTTTTAATCATACGCAAAAGGCCGGGAAGGTTGCCCTTCCCGGCCAAGAAACCTATCCGGTGACCGAGAACCGATTAGTGGAAGATAGGCAGGACCGTTCCATCGACGGTCGCGGCCGGGGTCACCCCAAAGAAGTGGGAGATGGTCGGGGCAATGTCGATGTTGCGGATGTTGTTGAGCGTGCCTGGGGTGATGTTAGGGCCGGCGGCGTAAAAGATGGCGCTCATGTTGACAAGGTTGGGGTCATAGCCATGGGCACCGTAGAAGTTTGGCACCTGGAAGAGCGGGCTACCAGAGGCGGCATCTCCCAGCCGTTGGACCACCGGTGTTTGGTTGCCGTCGAAGTTGTAGCCAGCGGTCAGGAGGGCATAGACGTCGCCGGAGTCCTGGCCGATGAGGGAACTGCCGCCGGTGATCACGCCAAATCCGGGGTCATTGATGTTGGCGGGAACCGGGCGGGTGTAGATTTTGTCGAAGATGGGGACGCTGGCGGCTCCGAGGGTGTAGTTCGAGTTGGTGTCACGGAAGGCATGCAATGCATCCCGGAGTTGCTTCTGCAGCGTCAGGTATTGTGCTCGCGTCACGGTACCGTTCGATTCACGACCCTGGAGATTGATGTAAAAGTTAACCGCAGGCCCGGAGGTGTAAGCCCGGACCTGGGAGGTGTTGAATCCCCGTGAAGCGAGAAAGTTATTGATTCCGACGTAGGTGTGAAAGGTGTCGAAGCCGTGGTCGGAAGTGACCAAGATATTGGCCCGGGGAATACCGTTGGCGTCCACACCCACGGAATCAATGATGCGCTGGACGGCGTTGTTGGCCTGTTGGTAGGCAAACTTCACGTAACCCTGGTAGCGTGCGACCTTGGCCGAGTCCTGATTCGCACCGATGGAGGTATTGTCCGTGGGATTGGTCGGCTGGCGAGGGTCCGTCAACAGGTATTGGTGGCATGAACCGTCGGGCTGCTCGAAGTAGACCATGGTCAGGTCGGCGTTGGGATTGGCCGCCCGTGCGCGGAGAGCCAGGCGGACCTGATAATCAGTCCAGGTGGATATTTGGTCCTGGTAGACCGCTTCAAGTTCGCTGTCCGAGAAGGACGCAAGCCCTGGGTTGAGGCGCTCCGGAAACCGGAAATCGGGCTGAGGAGCCCAGAAGCCAACGTTATTGTTAACGTCGTCGACATTGGCGAGGACGGCCGGGTTCCTGGGAATGGAGTTGGCCGAGGAGCGGGTGATATGAACGGTGGACAGGTCCGGTGCCAGCACCGTGACATAATAGGCGAAACCGGCCTTGTTGCTGCTGCCCTCGAGGTAGAATTGGCTGGAATGATGGTCGCTGAACTTGACGTAAGCGGGGCCGGTGGAGGGAAGGGTGAAGGGCCCTGGTTGAATTCCGATGGTCGAATCAAAGAAGACCAGCGTGTCATAATTGACCGTCCCGTCATTGGTGGTGTCGAGTGCTGCAACTCGCATCGAATAGGAGACGCCGCCTGCCGTGAAGGTATCCATCGGCGAGGTCTTCTGCAGAACGGGACTGTAAGACAATTTCCCCGCAGCTGTCAGTTGATTGACAACGGTCGAGGGAGCCGCGCTGAAATCGGACGCGGTATAGGCAAAACCCTTACCCGAGACACCCGCAAATGCACCGAACGGCACGGTATATGTCACGGTGCGTTCCGAGGCGGGTTGAACAATGGCGCTGCCCGGAAGACCGGGTATCTTGACGTCCACTCCGTCGCCACCTGGCCAGGTCGCACAGACTACTTTCTTTCCATTTGCCAGAAGCCCGGCCCAGAGCGGTTCGGCCGTTGGCAAAGGGCTTTCGGCTGGAGTTCCACCCAATCCGCACGAAACACAGTAGCCACCGATGGGTGCGCCGAATCCGCTGATGGAATTGGCAAGCGGGCTTGAAACCAAATGGAAGGTATTGGCCACGATGTCGTTGTGAGCCGCGATCGATCCCGTCGCGATGGCGATGTGGCCAACGGCAGTGAGCGATGGGGACACCGTTGTGTTCCGAACAGCGCGCACTCCTTTGGCGCGGAGCAGACCCAGTCCCTTGTCGGACGGAAGGTCTCCACTCTGAAGGTATTGTTCGACGATTCGAGGGGTGGCACCGTCGAGCGAAATCAGGATAACCGGGGCAGGCGGGACGGAGACACCAGCGGTAGCCAGTGAAACCTGGGTCAACCCGGCGAGAATCCCGGTCGTAAGAATGGAGGGGGTGGAAAGTTTCATGAAAAAAATGGGTGATTGATTCGAGTTCAAGTGAGGTCCAGGCAGGTGGGTTTAACGGTTCCGGCGACGTTGAAGGGCCCAAGCTCCCAAGGCGACACCGGCGATTGATCCCCAAGTCGCTGGCTCTGGAACCTGGGTGGCCTTGATGTTGTCAATAGTGTAATATGGGTCCGCTGAGGAGGATGTTCCGAAGGTGAAGCGAACCCAGGAAGCATGCTGAAAACCAGCCCCAAAGGTCACCGTTCCAATCGTGCTCACTGTTTCCGAGGCTCCGGTCGAGGCGGTGACAAGAGCGGTGGTATCAGTGGCAAATTCAGTAAAATCGACCGAATTGAGGTCGAACAGCGGCGTGTTGGCGGTCAACTGCAAGAGATCACCGTCATATTGATAGATGGTCGCCGCCGTGTTCCCGATGACTCCCGAGGCATAAAACCGTTGAGTGCCGCCCGCAGTGGATGCCAGGGTCAGCCCGTTTTCGGTGTAGCTCGAGTAGTCCGAAAAGTCGGACGCCAAGAGGTCGAAGGTCATGGTCACGGGTGTTGCTGCCCATGCCGCTGTGGTCATGCCGAGTCCGAAGACAAGGCACGCGGAAAAATTTTTCATTGAGGTGGGTGGTGTTCGTTCCATGCCCACCTCGGGAACCCAGTCATCAGCGACCATCGCGGGTGCGCCGAGTTCGAGGGGGCTTGGACACCTCTATGCTTTCATTCCCGAATGACTCTCCGGTCACTGTTCCGCTACGAAGAAGAAAACTTCCCAACATCAATTTCAGATCGGAGGTGGTGATTGCTTTTGAGACTCAGATGCAACAGCCTCACCTTGCATCTGCATGATCAACGTTTTTCATCCTGCCGATTTTCGATTTGAGCCCGCAGCCCGATTGCAACGGTTGGGGCTGGTTCACCGGGTGTTCGAAGATGTCGATGTGATTGAGTTGACGACCGCGACGTGCGATCTGGTCTATCTGGTTCCGCTGGAGGTGATGGATGACCCGATTTGGTCGCGATTGCGGGTGCGGTTTGCGCGGGCGAACCGTCCGTACGTGGTCTGGATGGAAAAGGTGGAGACTCGGGAAGTGGCACGCGGAATGCGTGACGGCGCTCTCGATGTTGTTTCGACTTACGATTCTGATGAGCGTTGGAGGGAGGCTGTGAACCGGGTCACCGAACACCAGTCGGTCTGGCTGCAATTGTATGGAGGCCGACCCCTCAGCCCGGACGACGTGTTGATTGGAAAGTCAGCAGCCATCCAGCGACTACAGCAAACAATCGATCGCCTGGGACCGACGGACGTCTGCGTGTTGATCAATGGCGAGTCGGGCGTCGGCAAGGAGCGGGTGGCTTCGGCACTGCACAAGGCGGGAAGGGGCGGAAGTTTCGTCGCCCTGAACTGTGCAGCGATTCCGAAGGACCTTCTGGAAGCGGAGTTATTCGGTGTGGAAAAAGGGGCGTTCACCGGAGCGCACAAAGCCCGTCCAGGGCTGGTGGAGCAGGCGCACGGCGGATCACTATTTTTGGATGAAATTGGCGAAATGGAGATTGGAGTGCAGCCAAAGCTCCTTCGATTTCTGGAGACCCGCAAGGCCCGCCGGGTGGGGGGCGAAAGCGAATACAAGGTCAACGTGCGGGTCGTTTCAGCGACCAACCGGAATCTGGACACTGAGATTGCAGAAAACCGGTTTCGTGCAGACCTCTATTACCGGTTGGCTGAAATCACTTTGCAGGTGCCACCCTTGAGGGCACGACCCGAGGACATCGCGGAACTGGCCATTGCCTTTCTAAAGAAGGCGAATGAACGATTTGGCAAGAATTTTGAGAACATCGAACCGGCGTTGATCACCCGGTTTCACGGGTATAGCTGGCCGGGCAATGTCCGGGAGCTGAAGAGCACCATCGATCGCATGGTGTTGTTGTTTGACGGGCCCGTACTTCGAGCTCCCTGGTGGGATCAGCCGGAAGAGCCGACCCGCCGGGTGCGCGCGGACGGTCCGGTTGGGTCCCATCCGATGGCGCAACCGTTGCCCGAACCTTCGAATTCGTTCAGCGCCCCTTCAGGGCCTTCGAATCCCGGCACTCTGGTCCCCAACGTCAAACAACGGATTGCGCTGGCACGGAAGCTTCTCGCCGAAAGTGACAACAATTATACCTGGGTGGCCGGTCAGCTGGGCATCAACGCCTCGACACTCTGGCGTTGGCGAAAAGCGGGAAAGCTCGACTGAGGTCCCCCTAGGATATTCGCCATGATCAAGGAAATCATCAAACTCATCTATGTGGTGTTGCTGTATGTGGCAATCGCCCCGGCGTTGGGTTTGTTTTTTTCCAAAAATCGCACTGCGGAGCGAATCGCGCTGGCGATCATGGTTTCCATGCCCTCGTGGATACCTGGCAAGTTGACTCTGATGATCAATTCGGTCGAATTGTACCGCGGTCACACCAAAGGCTTCGAATTTTCGAATATTGTTGCCTTGGGTATCGCCCTGACGATGGCGGCCTATTTTCGCAAGGAACCTGGCGTCCGTTTATCCCCGCCCGGCCTTCGATTTTATCTCCTTTATTGCGCGGTCAGCAGCATCTCCATCCTGGCGGCCCCCAACAAACTGTATGTCTTGATGGCCATTTGGAAGTTCACCACGGCGGTCATGATCTTTGTCGGTGCCTTCCATGCCTTCAGGGACTCCACGGACCTGAAATGGGTCATGCGGTCGCTGTCCATCACTCTGATTGTGCAAACCCTGGTCTGCCTCAAGTTGCGCTATTTGGAAGGGCGCTGGCAGGTTCACGGGTGGTTCGAACACCAGAATCCGATGGCGATTTGGGCCTATTTGTGCGCCCTGCCGATTCTGGCAGCTGCCTTCTGCCGTCAGGTGTCGCAGGGTGACATGGTCCTTTTTCTCGGAGGAACCGGAGCCACGGCTCTGATGATCCTGCTTTCGGTGTCCCGGGGTGGCCTCGGGGCGCTCTGTATCGGCGCGGTGGCGGTGACCGGCCTGGCCTATCTCCGGGGCCCATCGCTTCGAAAAATCACGATCACCGGGATGGGAGCGTGCGCGGCGGTTGCGGCGGGGATGCTGGCACTCGATTCAATCATGGCCCGGGTGGAGGAGGCGGGTTCGCATGAAGGAATGGAAGACCTTCGCCCGGTGCTGAATCGGATGTCGAAGCACATGCTGCAGGACTCTCCCATCGGCATCGGTTGGAACAATTTCGGGGTTATGAACAGCCTTCCATATGACCGGTATTGTCAGGTGCTGATGGATTGGGACGAGAGCCGTGGATTTCGCATCATTGATGAACTATACTTTGCCTGTCCACTCACTGAGAGCCTCTATTGGCTCCTCTTGTCCGAAACCGGGTATGGAGGCTTCCTCACCTATGCCCTGTTCGAAGCCCTGACGCTGTGGTGGGCGTTCCGGGGTCTTCTCTATTTTTGGAAGGCACCCCTCGGTTATTTTCTTGGGGGCGTCCTGGTGGCCCTTTGCCTGACATATGCCCACGGATTGGTGGAACGGGTCCTCAGCCAGACCAAGAATCTTTCGGCCTGGCTCATATTCTGCGGCTTCATGGCCCGGGTGCAATACCTCCGCCAGCGTGGCCTTCCCACCTCGTTCGATCTGCCGCGAACCAAACGCCGCGCTCTGGCCTGAAACCTCCGCCACCATGTCCCAATCCCCTGATCCGAGTTTGCAACGTCGTGGCTCTTCCAACGGACGCCCGCGCGTCCTGGTCGTGGCTGAGTCGGCGAACCCCGTCCTCACCAGTGTGTCGCTCATCGGGTGGAGCTTCAGTCGCGCCTTGTCCGAGGTGGCCGATGTCCACCTGGCGGCAGAAATCCGGAATGAGAAGAATATCCGGGCGGCGGGCCTGGGGAGGATGGAATTCACGCCCATCAACAACCGCCGGTGGCAGGGTTTGGCGTGGAATGTGTCCAAGGTGCTGCGAGGCGGCACTGCTCTTGGATGGAGCACGTACTCCGCCCTGGCCACCCTGGCATACCCGGCTTTTGAGCGCCGGGTGTGGCGTGAATTTGGACCGCGCATCCGCGCAGGTGAATTCGATGTGGTCCACCGCATCGTGCCCAACGCACCGGTCACCCCCAGCCTCCTGGCCACCCGATGCGCCCGGGCAGGTGCCCGATTTGTTTTGGGTCCTCTGAATGGAGGAGTTCCCTGGCCCAAGGAATTCGCCCATTTGCAGCGCGCCGAGCGGGAGTGGTTGGGACGTTTCCGAAACCTCCATCGGGTGCTTCCGGGATTTCATTCCACCCGACGGGATTCTGCGGCTTTGCTGATTGGCGCACGCATCGCCTGGAAGGAAATGCCTGCCCAATACCATTCCAAGTGCGTGTTTGTGCCGGAAAACGCCATCGACTCAGCCAAATTCCCACGTCGCGAAGCCCGCCCTTTCGCCGAGCCGTTGCGGGTGGCTTTTGTTGGACGCCTGGTGCCACTCAAGGGCGTCGACATGCTGATTGAGGCGTCCGCCGAACTGGCCCGCGCGGGACGGCTTCGTCTGGACATCATCGGCGACGGACCTGAGCTGCCAAAGCTGCGGAAACTGGTGTCCGATTTGGGCATCGCCGGGGCGGTTGAGTTTCCAGGTTGGGTGAAGCACGATCAACTGGCGGACCGGCT
Source organism: uncultured Verrucomicrobiota bacterium (assembly GCA_903896505.1). Lineage (GTDB taxonomy): Bacteria > Verrucomicrobiota > Verrucomicrobiia > Limisphaerales > UBA9464 > CAILNN01. The sequence goes on from CAITXU010000246.1 coordinate 13,618, forward strand.
CACCCGCTCCCATCTCTTCGGTTTTCCCAGCGTGCGCGAATTTGGCGGGGGCGTGGTGCTGGAAGCCATGGCACTGGGCCTGGTGCCCGTGGTGCTGGACTACGGAGGACCTGCGGAATTGGTTCCGCCGGGTTCCGGATGGTGCCTGCCCATGGGTCCAAGAGCGACCATCGTTCAAGATCTGGCGCGGGTATTCTCCGAATGCCTGTCCGATCCAACACGTTTAGTTGCCGCTGCGGTCCGAGCACAGGAACATGTCTTTAAATATTTCACCTGGGAGGCCAAAGCCCGTCAGGTGGTCGAGGTCTACGATTGGGTCTGCGGACGCCAGACAGATAAGCCAGACTGGGGAGTCCCCTTTGGCTTTCCCCGCTAAACCGCAGTCATCCCCCTTTACGCATTCATCAGAATTTAGGAATTTCATTTCTATGTATGGAATGGTTAATAAGGCAGTGGAAGAGTTGGTGTGTCTTCATCACGGTGAACACACTTGGCAAAAGATCAAGGAACGGTCCGACGTGGATGTCGACGTCTTCATTTCCAACGAAGCCTATCCGGATGACATCACGTATCGTTTGGTCGGAGCCGCCAGCGAGATTCTGGGGCAGCCTGCAGACGAAATCCTGATCGCCTTTGGAGAGCATTGGGTTTTGAACACCGCTCAAAAGGGCTACGGCCAAATGATGCAGGCCGGAGGGCGGACGCTTCCAGAGTTCCTCATCAATTTGCCCAATTTCCACAGTCGCGTGGCCATGATTTTTCCGAAATTGCAACCACCGCGTTTCGAGTGCCGGGACATCACTCCCCACTCCCTCCGTCTTCATTACTATTCCCACCGCCCGGGACTTGCCTCTTTTGTCGTCGGCCTGATGCAGGGACTGGGAAAGATGTTCCACACTCCCGTGGTGGTCCGCCTGGCCATTCCGAAAGGGGATGCATCCGATCATGATGTCTTTGATGTCACGTGGCAGACGATGTCAGAAACATGAGTCCGGATGATTCCCCACGGCAACCCTTGGGTCTTCCCCCGGAACAGTTTGCCGCCGCATTCCCATTCCATGTCGCCATTGGATCCAACCTGGAGGTACTTCAGGTCGGTTCGACGCTGGCTAGGCTTTGTCCTGATGTCCACGCCGGAACGGATTTTGCAGCGGCGTTTCATTCCCTGCGTCCACATGGGGACCTGAGCTGGACATGGCTGAAAGAGAATCGTCGCTATTTTATTTTATTGGAGCACCGGTCCACCCGGCTCCAACTCCGGGGGGAATTCATGCCCCTGCCCGACGGCAAGAGTGCCCTGTTCCTTGGTTCACCCTGGATTACCGATTCCCAGGAGTTCACGGCCCGCGGACTGAGTTTTGACGATTTTGCTGTCCACGATCCCGTGGTCGATTTGCTTCAAGTACTGCAATCGAGTCAGATAGCTTTGGATGATGCGAGGCGACTCAATGTCCGGCTCACGGGCCAGCGGGCCGAATTACGGGCGGCCAATGACCGGTTGCGAGCCCAGGAGTCCGAGGCACGGATGCTGGCCCTGGTGGCTGCCCGGACGGACAACAGTGTGATCCTCACGGATGCCCGCGGATTGACAGTGTGGGTGAACGAAGGGTTTACCCGCATGACGGGCTTCACTCTGGAGGACATGCACGGAAAGAAGCCGGGTGACCTTGTGCAAGGGTCTGCCACCGATCCCACAACGGTGCGGTGGATGCACCAATGCGTATCCCAGGGGCAGGGCTTTAGCGCTAATATATTGAACTATTCAAAGACTCTTCGTCCCTACTGGATCAGTCTTGAAGTTCAACCCATTCATGATTCCTCAGGTCAACTGACTCATTTCATGGCCCTTCAGAGGGACATTACCGCCGAACGGGCGGCACAGCAGCGATTGACGCTCCAGTTTGAAGTCTCGAACGTGTTAACCCGGGCGGGCAATTTTGCGGTGGCCCTACCCGCGATGTTGAAAGCCGTGGTCGGAGAGATGGGGTTGCAGCTCGGACAAATCTGGCGGGTCCGGGGTGACCGCCTCCGATTTGCCGAAGCGTGGCACCCCCCGGAGGTGCAGTTGGCCAGTTTTGTAGGTGCCAGCCGGAGACGTCTCTTCGCCCCGGGAGAAGGCCTTCCAGGCAGGGTGTGGGAAACGGCGCGACCGGAATGGATCCCTGACGTGGCACAGGCTGAACCACACACCCGTGCAAGCGCGGCGCGGGAGAACGGGTTCACCACCGCCTATGCGTTTCCGGTTTTCGTTCGTGAAAACGTCTGGGGCGTTATGGAGTTCTTTGGGTCGTATTTGGAAAAGCCGGATGCTGCCCTTTCGCAAACCCTGGCGTCGCTTGCCGACCAATTGGGACAATTCATTGCCCGGCGGGAGGCAGAGGAAGGTCTCCGCCTCGCGAAAGTGGCGGCAGAGGCTGCCAACCAGGCCAAGAGCGATTTTCTGGCCATGATGAGCCATGAAATCCGCACCCCCTTGAATGCAGTCATCGGAATGACCGAATTGCTTCTCAAGAGTCAACTGAATGCCCGCCAGGCGGAATGCGCACGGATTGCCGCCGACGGAGGTGCGGCCTTGCTCGATCTCATCAATGACATCCTGGATTTCTCAAAGATCGAATCCGGAGAACAGTTCGAGCTGGAGTCCGACCAGTTTGATCTTGAGCGGGTCGTTTGTGGCGTCGCCGATTTACTCAGACCCCGTGCGACGGATAAGGGCCTGACGCTGGACATCCACTATCAGCCTGAAGTTCCAGTCTGGGCCATTGGTGATGCCGGACGCATTCGACAGGTGCTGATGAATCTCGTCGGTAATGCCATCAAATTCACGGAACAGGGTGGCATCCGTCTGCGCGTGATGCTTCAGGAGAGGGAATCTCAGTCTGTGCGGCTCCGGTTTGAGGTCGAGGACACCGGGGTGGGCATTGAAGCGGAGGACTTCCCACGCCTTTTTCAGGTGTTTTCTCAAGTGGACCGTGACGCACTGCGTCGCCGCGGCGGTACCGGCCTCGGATTGGCGATATCCAAGCGGCTGGTGGAATTGATGGGGGGCAAGATCGGAGTCACGAGCCTTGTCGGCGAAGGATCCGTATTTTGGTTCGAACTCAAACTGGCCGTTGCCGACTGCGCTGAGTCCGTTGCGACCTCCGGGGGAATGTCGATCCTGGACTTCTCCCACCTCGGAATTCGGATTCTGGCAGCCGACGACAACGAAGCGAATCGTCGGTTGATTGAATTCACGTTGGAAGAGATGGGTTTAAGGTCGGATTTCGTCCAAAATGGAATGGAAGCAGTGGATTACTGGCAACAGCATGATCCCGATGTCATTCTGATGGATTGTCAGATGCCTCTGCTGGATGGTTTCGAGGCCTCCCGCCTGATTCGGCGCCAGGAGGCGGAACGCGGGCCCTCTGGAAAGCACCGGGTTCGAATCGTTGCCTTGACGGCAAATGCATTGAAAGGGGTTGAGGAGCGGTGTATCGAGGCCGGTATGGATGCCTACCTGACCAAGCCGTTCACGGTTCAGCAGTTAAGTGCCGTGCTGGTTCCAACTTCCGAGTCCGATGTGACACCGATGGTGGCCGACCACCCTCCGGTCGCTATCATCCCTGCATTTGACCCTTCGCTACCCGATCAACTGGCCACTGACCTCGGTGCGGACAGCGCAATTCCCTTGATGGAGGACTTTCTCGCGGAATTGCCCGGTCAATTGCTGGAACTCCAACGGCTTGCCACAGAAAGCCGTCGGGAGGAACTCTTCCGCCTGGCACATTCCCTGCAGGGAATCGGTCTTTCCTTTGGCCTTGCGGGCATGGGGTCCAAGCTTCGCGATCTCGAAGCAATTGCCAAGACCTGCACCTTGGGCGAGGCAACCACATTGATCTCCCTGATTTCGTCCGAAGCCACACGGAGTGTGACCGGACTCCGCTCCTGGATTGCGGCTCATACGCCCGCTTCCAACTAATACCCCCCCGAGCCCGAGGGCCGCTGCACCCTGCACATTCTCCCGGTAATTGTTACAGATGACCTGTCCCTTAGTTTGCAAATGCCTTGAATCCATCGATAGCCTAGCCTTACCAATGTAATTGGAGTTCAATCAGTTATACCGACAAATCATAAACGGCCTTCGATTGCACTTGCCTCCGGTCTGACAACTTGCGCTTCTTGGCCATGGAACAGTTTCAACCGCTACGGGTCGCCGTCCTCGGTTCCGGTCGTGGAACCAATTTTGTCGCACTCTCCGAGGCCATTCAGCGGGATGGGCTTCCAGTGGATGTCCGGCTGGTGATCAGCGATGTGGAGACCGCCCCCATTCTGGCGCACGCCCGGGAACGAGGCGATACCGCGCTTTATCTACCGCCGGGAGCGTTTCGCACCAAGCTGGATGAAGTGGCGGAGGCTGCCTACCTGCAGGCATTGGACGAGGCCGGTGTCGAGTTTCTTGTCCTGGCCGGATTCATGCGGATTCTGAAGGGTCCATTGCTGCATCGATTTTCCGGTCGCGTCGTGAACATCCACCCGTCGCTGCTTCCGGCTTTTCCAGGTCTGAATGCCTGGCAACAGGCTCTGGACTATGGAGTCAAAGTGACCGGCTGTACGGTTCATCTCGTGGACGAAGGAGTGGATACCGGACCCATTCTGGCCCAACGCGCAGTGCCCGTGCTGGATACGGACACTCCCGCCACCTTGCACGAACGCATTCAGGTGGCCGAGCGTGAACTCTATCCGTCCGTGATCGGCGCACTCGCCCGGCGGCAAATCCAGGTTCGTGGCCGCTTGACCCGTGGGTTTTCCGACGGAAGATAGAGGCTCGGAGACGATCCTTCGGAGTTCCTCCGCATTATTCATGAGTTCCCCCCTGACCTTGACCCTCGGCCATTCTCCCGACCCCGACGACGCCTTCATGTTTTACGGTCTGGCCCGAGGGCTCATCTCCACCCCCGGTTACGAGTTCGAGCACATTCTTCAGGACATCCAGACGCTGAACGAGCGGGCGACCCGGGGAGAGCTCGACATCAGTGCGATCAGCATTCATGCGTATGCCCATGTCAGCGAGACCTATGCCTTGCTGCCCAGTGGCGCGAGCATGGGAGACGGGTATGGACCGATGTTGATTGCACGGGAGCGTTGGTCCCGCGACGAGGTAGCACGACGACGGATCGCAGTTCCTGGAACCATGACCAGCGCTTTTCTGGCACTCCAACTGTGGCTGGGACGGTCCGCCCAGGATTTCGACTACATCGTGGTTCCCTTCGACCAGATTTTCGCCGCCGTCCAATCGGGCAAAGCGGATGTCGGGCTCATCATCCATGAAGGCCAACTGACCTATGCCCAGGAGGGATTTGCGGTTTGCGAGGATTTGGGAGTCTGGTGGGGACGAGAGAATGACGGTTTACCCCTGCCCCTGGGCGGCAACGTGATTCACAAGCGCCATTCGCCTGCAGTCCGCCGGGAAGTGGCCAACATCCTGGAGGCCAGCATCCGCTTCAGTCTGGAGCACCGGTCCGATGCCGTGGCACACTCCATGCAATGGGCGCGTGATTTGGGGGTCGATCTGACCGACCGCTTCGTGGGCATGTACGTGAACCACTGGACGCTCGACTATGGCGAACGTGGACGCGAGAGCATCCGGCGGTTTCTGGCGCGCGGGCAAAAAATGGGGGTGGTACCTCAGGCACCACCCCTTGAATTCGTCTCGAATTGAGAGCCGCGTCATGGGTCTGAAGAGCTCTCCGACCCAATCCTGGCTGCAGTACTACCGGGGAGGCAGGACCTTGTCGACGGGAACCCGGCTCAGGGTCACGTAGTTGGGAAGGCCATTGAGGATGGGCAGCTTGGGTTCGCCGACGATCAATGGGGCCACGTACTCGATAAATTTCTCGTTCGGCAGGAATCCAGCGTCATCGATCCAGTCGCGGGGAACAAAGTGCTCCACATTGGCGATGTTTTCGAGGTTTTCCAATTCCACCGTCGTCTTGTAGGGCCTGCTGGACAGCCGGACGATTTTGGGCATAAAGCCGGACTTGCCGTTGACCGCTTCCCGTACCGCGATCACCCCGCATTGGAATGCTTCGTCGATATCGGTCTGACTTGCGAAATGGGCTGCGGCACGTTGCGCATATCCGAGCTTGACGGTGCGTGTCTTCAGGTTGAGTCGACCTTGGACAATCTGAGCCAGAGCATCGGCCGCACCCGATAGAACCGGATGGCCAAAGGCATCGAGACGGGATTTGTCGGCACCAATTTCCTCGCCGGCCTGGTTCTTCACCCCTTCGCCCGCCACCACGATGCAGTACTTGTAGGCGGCAACCGTGGCCTTGACCTGTTCGAGGAACCGAGCTTCATCCAACGGAATCTCCGGCAACAGGATGATGTGCGGGGCAAGAGCGGGATTTCCCTGCTTGGCCAGAACCGTTCCGGCAGCAATCCAGCCAGCGGCACGGCCCATCACTTCGATAATGCAGCAAGAGCCGTCGTCCGTAGCCATCGAACCGACATCCAGTCCGACCTCCATCACGGTGGTCGCGTTGTATTTGACCACCGAACCGTAACCCGGGCAGTGGTCGGTGCAGGGAAGGTCGTTGTCGATGGTCTTGGGGACTCCCATCACGCGCAGTTCGTATCCCCGTTTCAGGGCTTGCAGGTGAATCTTGTGGGCGGTGTCCTGCGAATCATTGCCCCCCGCATAGAAAAAGTACCGGATGTTGTGGGCTTCGAACACCTGGAACAACCGGTCAATGTCTTTGGCCGCCTGCTCGGGCTTCTTGTCAAAATTGATTTTGTAGCGACACGTGCCCAAGGCGGCCGCCGGGGTATTCTTCAACCCCTCGATGGTCTTGGCCCGTTCGTCACCCAAATCGACCAGTTCCTCGTTCAAGATGCCCAGGATGCCGTTGAGACCCCCCAGAATGTTTTCGATGCCATCGTACCGTCCGGCCTCGGTGATGACCCCCGCGATGCTCGCGTTGATGACCGATGTCGGGCCGCCGGATTGGGCAACCAGCAAATTACCGTTAAGTTCCGCCATAGAGATATGCGTTGAAAAAGCGGAGTACACCTTGCCCGCTCGACGATCAAGTAAGCAAGACGCGAATGCCATTCCCATGGGTCGTGATGCAATCCGGCGCTTGAAATGGACACTCCAAGTCCACCCGATACATTCCCAACACGTTTATGGCTACCGCTCCTGATTCCCGCATTCCCGTCACCGTCCTGACCGGCTTTCTGGGTGCCGGCAAGACCACACTGCTCAATCGCGTGCTGACGGAGAATCACGGCCAACGAATTGCCGTGATCGAAAACGAGTTTGGGGAAATCGGTATCGATAACGAGTTGGTGGTCAATGCCGAAGAGGAAATCTTCGAGATGAACAACGGCTGCATTTGCTGCACCGTCCGTGGCGATCTCATCCGCATCCTCGGCCAGTTGCTCAAGCGCCGCGACCGCTTCGATTATGTCCTCATCGAAACCACCGGTCTCGCCGACCCGGGGCCTGTCGCCCAAACCTTTTTCAGCGATTCGGAAATGAAGGAACGATTCCGGCTCGACGGAATTGTCACCGTGGTCGACGCCAAACATCTTCATCTCCACCTCGACGACGCCCCCGAGGCGAAGGAGCAAATCGCTTTTGCCGACCGTATCCTGCTGAACAAGACCGATTTGGTCAGCAGTGCCGACGTCGACGCCCTCGAAGCCCGGATTCGCGGGATCAACCGGGTGGCCCAGGTCTTCCGCACCACCCAATCCAATTTGCCGGTCGATCAAGTCATCAACCTCCACGCCTTCGACCTCGATCATAAACTCTCGCTCGACGGCGACTTCCTCCAACCACAACTCCCCTTCGAATGGAGCGGGGTCTTCCATCTCGACGCGGGCGACTATCAATTGGTACTCGAGGCAGGCCCCGACCCCGTCATGGGAGTGGTTCTGCTCCAACTGGAAACCCACGACGCACACGACCACGACCACGGGCATGAGCACAACCACGAGCATGGCCACGACGGGGAGGAACATACCCACGCTCACGAACACAGCGAAGGGCAGCACGATAACCATGACCATGACCATGAACATGGACATGGGCATTCCCACGACCATTCCGGGCCGGTCCATGACGCCTTGCTCGAAGCGGAAAACCAGGCCACGCATTTATTCCAGCAGATCCCGGTGACCACGCGCTCGAGCGGGCTTCTCGTGCCAGGCCAGCATGTCTACAAGCTGGTGTTGGGCGAGGACACCTCGACTTTCCGGGTCCAAATTGCTGCCCATGGTCGGTACGCACTGTTTACCCAGCATGGGCTGGACGAATTCGCCGGGAAATGGAAGCGGTCAGGGGCGGTCATCGAACCCGAACACGTGCACGAACATGGGGGGCATGCCCACGATCATCAGCATGACGAAACCGTCACCAGCGTCGGCATTGAGGAAGCCCGGGAACTGGACCCCAAACGGCTCAACGCCTGGTTGAGCGACCTCCTTCAGACCAAAGGGCAGGACATTTTCCGGATGAAAGGCATCCTGAATCTCAAGGGAACGACCCAACGCTTTGTCTTTCAGGGGGTCCACATGGTGTTCGAAGGCAAGGCGGACCGGCCCTGGAAAACGGGCGAGCTCCGGCGAAGCCAACTGGTCTTCATTGGACGGAACCTGGACCGCGAAGCCCTCAATGCAGGCTTTCGGCGTTGTCTCGCCTAGCCGTCGGTTTCAGCCACAGAGCCACCGGAGCACATGATTCCACAGCGTCCCCTCGACTGGACGGCCACCCTGGGTGAGCCCGTGGCCGAGCTAAGTTGGTCACCCGATGGGCAGTGGCTGGCGGTCGGAGGCGTGGAAGGGCGGGTGGTTTTGTATGAAGCCGCCACTGGCAAGCCCGTCCGCGACTGGCAGGCACATGCAGGCGGTCTCTTTCGATGCGCTTTTGCCCCCTCCACAGGGCTCCTGGCCACTTCCGGTCAGGACGGACATGTCCGGCTCTGGAATACCGTTTCCGGTGAGGCCGAGAAGGCCCTGCCGATGGGCGCAGCGTGGGTGGAACATCTGGCCTGGTCGTCCGACGGACAGTGGCTTGCGGCTGCTGCGGGACGAAACCTTCGCCTCTGGCAGCCGTCCACTGGGCTGGTGCATGAAGCGCCGCCGGCTAAAACCACCTGGTCCGGACTGGCCTGGCATCATTCACGGCCCGAGATTGCTGTTGCCCGATTTGGCGGCGTCGACATTTGGAGTGCCCCGACAGCCCGATTGACCACCTCCCTGCCCTGGAAAACGTCGCTGATTTCAGTGGCGTGGTCGCCCGACGGACGTTGGATCGTGGCCGGTACTCAGGAACTCAGCGTCCAAATCTGGCAACTTCCATTCCGTCCCGAATCCGAGCTCGCCATGTCCGGCTACGCGGCCAAGGTCCGCCAGTTGGCCTGGCATCCCTCCAGCCGTTATCTGGCCACCGGAGGCGGCATCGAGATCATGGTGTGGGATTGCGCTGGAAAAGGGCCTGAGGGCACTTCGCCGCGCATCCTGACCGGACACCTCGCCAAGGTGACCGCTCTAACCTACCAAAAGGCCGGGCATTTGCTTGCCAGCGGAGGTGAAGAGGGTCGGGTTTTACTCTGGAATGCTGGAAAATCCTCCGATGCCCTCCGACAGTATCAATTGGGAGCCTCCATCACTGCCGTAGCTTGGGACGCCCGGGATACGCGCTTGGCCATTGGCACCCACACCGGTGAAGTGGCCCTGGGCAAATCGGTGACGGGGTAGAGGCCCGGAGGTGACGGATCAGCTTGAGTCGGGTGGGGTCAACCCATACGGTCTGGTAAAACAACGCCTCTTTAGCCATTAGCCATGAAGGAGCTGAAACAGTTATGGACCAGCCTGCCATTGAAAGGCCCTTTTGCCGTGCTTTTCGTGGCATGGTGCGCCGTGTTTCACTGGCTGGGTAATTCCGGCCTGGGCTATATCAAAACCGATTCGCTTTTTGAGTGGCTGAATGAGTGGTATCAAATGAAGTCGCCCGTGGAGACCGGCGACGAGCTTTGTCCGCTGGCTCCATTCGTTGTGGCCATGGTGGTTTACCTCAAACGCGAGGAATTCGCTGCCATTGCCAAGCGCCCGTGGCCACCGGCCTTGCTGATCTTGGGCGTTGGCGGAGCCCTTCACGTGCTCGGCTATCTCGCCCAGCAAACACGCGTTTCGGCTGGTGCATTTCTGGTTGGCGGCTTTGGGCTGATGGGCCTGACCTGGGGCGTGGCCTGGCTTCGCGCCACCGCATTTCCATGGTTCGTGATGACCTTCGCCATTCCGGTGGGAATCTATATGGATTCCCTAACGTTCAGCCTGCGGCTTTGGTCGACCATCCTGTCGACAGCCGTCTGCCGGGGACTTTTGGGGATCGATCTCATCCGCAGCCAGACATCGGTGATGCTGGCAGGCACGGCACGGCATCCTGGTTTCCATTTTGAGGTAGCCGCGGCCTGCAGCGGGATGCGGAGCGTCACCGCCGTCATCTTCATCAGCGTTATTTACGCCTACCTCAATTACCGGGCGCCATGGCGCCGGATTGCGATTGTCCTGATCGGCATTCCCCTGGCGCTGTTTGGCAACGTGGTCCGCCTCTGCTCTGTATTCATTGCAGGGGATGCGTTTGGAGAAAACGCCGGAAAGTTCATTGAGACCAAGATGGGCTTTCTGACCTGGATCGTCGCCTTGATTGGGCTTTTCCAATTCGGACGCCTGCTGCGCGAAACCAGCCCCGGCGGGGGGCCACGGACGGAACCCGACGCGCCTTCCCTGAAACCCGCAACCGGTCCGGCTCAATGACCCGCATTCATCACTATTCCATCGCTACCGCATTCGCGATCATCGCCCTCACCGCCCTTGCGGTTGTGCGCTTGCGATTCAGCCAGCGACTCGGTGAACCCGCAGTACGGATGGTTGGGCTTCCTGTAGTGACGGAAAGCGGGAACGTGGCGCGGACCAATTCCGTTTTTCTCCCGCAGTCGACCCCGGGCTATGACGTCGCCGTAGCCCCAATGGACGATATCGAAATCTCCTTCCTGCCTCCAGACACCAGCTTTGGGCGCCGCCGGTTTACCTCCATTGACGGGAATTTATCCGTACAGACGACCGTCGTTCTGATGCGCTCGGATCGCACGAGCATGCACCGACCGGAGTTTTGCCTCTCCCGGTCTGGATGGAACATCAAGCGGCAGGTCACCGAGGCGGTGCGCCTCGCCGGGCAGCCGTCGCGCGACGTCGCCGTGCGCCGACTCGACGTGACCCAATTCGGCAAAGACGAAACGGGAAGATCGGTCCAGGCGGCAGGGGTGTATGCTTTCTTCTTTGTGGCACCGGGTTTGACAACAGCCAGCCCCCTCACGCGGACACTATGGATGATGCGCAGTCTCTTCGAATCCAACGTGCTTCAACGCTGGGCTTATGTCTCGTATTTTGCCCGGTGTGAGCCGGGAGACGAAGAGGCGACGTTTCAAAAAATGGCAAACCTGATTGGGCAGACTGCCCCCGAATTCATTCAATTCGATCAGGGCGCACTGCCTTGAGGACCCCGTTCGGTTGGGCGGAGTCGAGTTTCCCACGGTCTTGCAGACGGCCACTTGGTTGGGCCCTTGCGGATGGCATGCTATTGGGACCGCCGCGGCTCCGCCGGACCGCGGCGGTCCGATCGACGCCCCAATCGCAAAGGCGAAGCCCATGGGCCGTCCGCAGGACCGCGGCTCGACAGGAGTCTCGCCGATGTGAGTCGGATTCAATAGGCTGGACTGATGATTTAGAAAGCCATGGTAGGGCGAGGCTCCGCCGAGCCGCGGCGGTCCGTTCGACGCCCGATCGCAAAGGCGAAGCCCATGGGCCGTCCGCAGGACCGCGGCTCGACAGGAGTCTCGCCGATGTGACTCGGATTAAATAGGCTGGACTGATGATTTAGAAAGCCATGGTAGGGCGAGGCTCCGCCGAGCCGCGGCGGTCCGTTCGACGCCCCGATCGCAAGGGCGAAGCCCATGGGCCGTCCGCAGGACCGTCCGCAGGATCGATGCTTCCTCTTGGAGAGAGGCGCTGACGGGTGCCACTTTTTCCTGGGTGGAGTCGGGGAAACTCCAATGTCCACTGTTCGAAGCTGTTGGTGCCGACGGAGGGGGTCGAATTCGGAAGCCTGATTTTGGGGAGATTCGATCAAAGTGCATCAATAGCCTGTAAACAGGGCTCTAAATGCGTCCATTTAAATCACTCTCGGGTGCCTCGATTTTCGTTTGCCCGAAGGTTTTTACCGATTCCGTTGTCACTAACTGTAATTAAAATCGACCCGGTGCGGGTGCAGACCCCGAACCTAGACCTGGTAGCGCTTCAGGACCCGGCGAACGAGGTGATCCGGTAAAAAGATATTGGTCTGCTTCAGTCTTTCAATTGCTTCCGACACGTCGAGCAAACCGCGACTGGCTGCTTCCTCAAGGATGCCAATCAAGCCTTGGACGGGAATCCCCGACGAAACCGCTGCCGTGCGGCCCGCTGCATCATCCATCAGAATCAGCCGGGCACCGAGTTCGAGTCCCAAAGCGATTGCCTCACGTTCGCCTGGACCCAGCTCCGGGAAACTCAAGGCGAAGCGGGGCGTCGATACCTCCACCCATTCGGGAATGTTTGCGGCCCAAGACCGGACGATCAAAGGAGCTTTGGGGTGCAGTAGTTCAACATGCACCGCCGTTGGAAGCGTCAACGAGCCGTAGAGCTCGCGAAGGATCCCGACCTGTCCGATCAACAGGAGGTAATTCAGCGGGCCTGTATCGGCGATGACGATCACGCCGGGGTCGTGAGCCGGTCGTTGTCGAGGGAGTCGTCGATGCTGTCTTTGGCGGGGTATGGCACCCGGCAGGCAGTGAAGAGTTCTTCGGCCTCGTGAAATCCAATTCCGAGAAGTTCAGCCACCTTGCCTCGTGACAGGCGTCCGCGGGCGCATTCGTCGACCAGCAAGGCCTCAAAGAGCCGCCGTGGCAGGGCCGCTGAACCGTAGCCCAGGGTCCTGGCCAGCGACTCCGGGAAGTCGAGGGTGATTTCCATACGTTACAAACTGAAGGTCATCCGATGCCCGCATCCTTGCAACTCCGTTCACTCTGAAACCAATTGCTCATGAATGGGCACCGCTTCAGCGCGGATTTTGGCCTCAACAAAGCGATTCAGACGGGAACAGAAGTCGACTTTGCGACCCAGGAGGGCGGACAGTTCTTCGTCGTAAAGGAAGTACCGGAAACCGACGTTCTGAAGAGCTACGGGTTCGAACTCGGCGAGGACATCGATGTCGCTCCGAGCAGGGTCGAAGTCGGCCCGGAGAACCGAGCCAAACAAGCTGAGCTTCCGGATGCCGCGTTCTTGGCAGAATTGCCCAACTTTGGCCCGGTCGATCTCTATGGGGAGTCGTACCTCGTCCATGCCTCAACTATTCACCGACTGACGGCAGGCGGCAATGCCTGAGGCTCGGCTTTACAGACTAGTTGGTCCGTTCCAGCCTATTGCGGTGAAGCTTTATGAGACAACCGGACGGGTTGGGCCGGGCGGCGAACTGACGTTGACCGACTTGCCGTTTTCCAGCGGGGACGAGGTCAAGGTCCGGATCGAATCCGTTGCGGATTTGCCCATAGCTCGCACCCCGTTCGTCTTTGGACTCCACGCCGGACTGGTGACGGTGCACGAGGACTTTGACGCTCCCCTGCCCGATTCTTTCTGGCTGGGGGAGGGTGAAATTCGTGCCTAATGCCCGCCGTTTTAGCACCAACGGTGCGACCCGGTGACAGCCCAGGGCATCGTCCTGGGTAAGCGGTGTCCAATAGTCCAAGCCCTGAAGGGGCGGATCAACCCATGCCATTCCCTTTTCCATCCAAGGGGAAGCACCGTTACCCTCCACCGGCTGACAGCGGGCAGCAAAGGCTCACTCGATGAGGCGCACGTTGGGGAAATACGTCTTAAACCGGGATTTGTCACTGGTGGCGACCGGGAAACCAGTGACTTCAGCGTGTGCACCGATGAAGAAGTCTGGAAGCGGCATTGCCCGGCGACGCTCACCTTTGACGGAAGACCGTGTCAGAAATCGTTTGAACGCGGTCGCAGCAACCGCACAGGAAGACCAAGGTAGATCGAGCCGGTGAACGTCCATCATGGCGAGTGCGGAGTCCAAGGTTTCAGAGGGCTGACCCTGAAGCAGTTCCGCATAAATGATGGGGTTGATGCCCATGGCACCCGCATTCGATCTAAGCGTTGAAATCGCCCATTCGTGGGCCGGGGAGTCCGGGTCTTCCGCGTCGAAGAAGACGTTGGAATTAATGATCAGCACGGCGGGATTCCCGAACTTTTTTCACCATTGGACGGTCAAACTTCAGCATCCGCAGTCCGCTATCGAACGTGGCGACTGAACTCGCTTTCGCAATGATGAGTGGGGCTTGAGCCCGGATACACTGGCGGACAACCTCTGCTTTCGATGACTTGGCGGCTTTGGTTGCCTCATTCAGGAGCGCTAGCGTCTCCTCGTCGATCAACGTGGGCGGCAACTTCGGCATATCTAAAGCATATCTCGCTGGGTCACCCTGTAAAGTGTGACGAACAATCGGGCAGAGAACGGGGGCGACGGCACCTGACCAAGTTGGGATTGAGACCACCTTGAAGGAGCAGCGAGCCGAAGAGTGACAAAGGGAAGGGGGGCGGGGGGGTGCTCTGAAGCGGGGGAGGGCCTCGGGCGACATTGGTTAATGAGGGGGAGATTTTTGGACAAATTGCCGGTTCTTGATTCCCTTCTAAAAAAGGTCAACATTGACTGGATAGATTTATGACCAACGCCACCCTGACCTTGACCTTACCCAGCGACGAGGTGGACTCGCTCAAATCCTTCGCCGTCGATCATGGAATCACTGTGGCCGAATTGGTCGGTCGTTTTGCCCAGGGCCTTAAATCGGTGGGTCCTGTTTCGATTCATCCGGAGGTATTGGCCCTGACCGGTCTGGTTCCATCAAACTGGGATGTCGAGGCTGAACATCGACAGCACCTCGTCACCAAACATCGGTGAAGGATCTCTTTACAAACTAGTCGATCGGGTGGAAACTTCTAGTGCAAAATCCGTATGAGATAGCTGAACGGGTTGGACCTGACGGCGTGCTGACGTTGAGCCACCTGCCATTTCCGATCGGACAGGAAGTCAAGGTCTGCATCGGATCCACTCCGGATGCCCCCACAGCTCTCGCCCCGTTCGCCTTTGGCCTGCACACCGGATTGATTACGGTGTGCGAGGACTTTGATGCTCCGCTGCCTGACCCTTTTTGGCTGGGCGAAGATGAGACTCCTTCCTGATGGCCTCCGTCTTAGCACCAACGGTGCGACCCGGTGACAGCCC
Organism: uncultured Verrucomicrobiota bacterium; assembly: GCA_903896505.1. Lineage (GTDB taxonomy): Bacteria > Verrucomicrobiota > Verrucomicrobiia > Limisphaerales > UBA9464 > CAILNN01. The sequence goes on from CAITXU010000246.1 coordinate 28,991, forward strand.
AGGGCATCGCCCTGGGTAAACGGTATTTAATTTTCCAAGCCCTGAAGGGGCGGACCAACCCATCCCAGTTTCCATCCAAAGGGATGGACCGTTACCCCACAAGCGCCAACCGTATCGGAGACGACGATCACGCCGGGCTCTTTATCAACCCAGGGGGGCGGGGGGGGACCCCGAAGCACGGAGGCCTTGGGCGACATTGGTTGGACGTTGCGCTTGTAGCGGATAGGTCGTTTATGGCGTTGATTTGTCCCTGGATGTCTCTTACTGTCCAACTACGTCTCTCATTGAAAATCGTGTGGATGGTTCGTTGCTGACCCCTGAGGAAAGGGCCGCATTGCAACCCCTGCTGGACTTGGGAGACGGAATCGACTGGCTAAATCAACGAGCGGGCTCCGAATCCTCGATCCGGGGCAGGTAGTGAGATTGGCACCAGTGCGGCAACTTGTAGGATTGGCGCATCGGCATGTGATGGAGGAATTCCTCTAATGATTCCAGGGTCTCCCAATAATCGTTGTTTGGAATGATATAAAGAGACTGGAGAATGAGTATGACTGCATGATTATCATGCAGCACGTAGGGGATGAACTCCCCGTCAAACCATTTCTGCCACGCGAGTGTCGGAGAAATCTTGTCCGCGGGAAAGAGCATCAACTGGTCGGTGTGGACTTCGCTGAGGTACCTTTGGCGGACGATTTCGTAGGCATCCAATAGCAAAACGGTATCCAGCGTTCCTCTCTTGGTGACTCTTTGGACGTTGTCATTGTCAACTTCCAGCAGCCAGGCGGCTTTGAGGTAGAGATCGCGACAGCGAAAGCCCAAATTGCAAATCAAGTCGACGGGTAACCGCCGGTGGAATGCTGCTTGTTCTTCTGGCGGCAATAATTCCGGATCGTCAACCCAGAGATTTACGAATGCCACGGCAATAGTGTTGCTAGGGGTTGGAAGGAGGCAGGGGGCCTGTATGCCGAGACTGGCAATGGCGGAGTACGCCCCTTGCGGAATGAACTGGCTGAGAACTGGCAGCGGTAAACGGCGTCATGGCGTTGGAGCGGCCGCGGGTGGTAGGATGACCAGCCAAGTCACGAGGTCGAATTCGCTCTGGTGGGCGGTCGGTGTCTCCGCCGTCGTGGGGAGGACAGCACAGCGTGCGGTGGTAAGGTTTTTGGCCGCCTTGTCGGTAAACTCGACCGCGATGGAGTTCAGGGCAGCGGTGAGCAGGCCACTGTAGTGGGTCATGTCGGCTCCATCGTGGGTGCGCTGGTCGAACAGGTCGCACAAGTCACGGTAAGCTGAAGGCTGGCCTGCGGCGAGATTGCGAAGCAGGAGCATGGATTTTTTGGGCTGAGCGAAGCCCAGGCGCACGGTGCCATCGTCCTGGACCAGAATGAGGTAATAGGGTGCCAGGGGATTGAGCTGGGCGACGGAGGACAGGGGGGCCGGTCCCGCCTGCCCCGGGCTTCGAGCCGGGTGCTGTGTCGTGCCCCGATGGCGGAGGCAATAGAGGACTCCGGGGCGGGCGTCATCGAAATTGGCCTGGGCGGGAACAACGGCGTAGTGCCCCTCCCCGGCCTCTTCCAGAGTCTTGCGATTGGCGGCCAGGAACTGGAGGAGATCGAGCCGGAATTCGTCGAGGGAGAAATCGGTCAGCGATACGGAGTCGTCGAGGTCTTCCAGGTCGAGCACTTCGTCCCGCAGCCGCTTGAGCTGGCGGTCGCGGAAGAGGAGGTCTTCCTTGATCAGGTCGTCCAGCTGGGTGCGGTCGAGCAAATTATCGGTCTGGGTGGCGGTCAGGTCGACCAGTGCCATGCGGGACTCGACGCGGTGTTTGGCCGGACGCTTACGAACTTTGAGGTGCCCATTCAATTCGGCGGCATGAACCGCATCGGCAATATTGAGGCGGATTTCTTCGATGTGAACTTTTGCTGACCTCAACTCTGCTTTATCTTGTAACGTGGAACCTCTACGTCTAGATTTCCTATATAAATGTCGCGTGTTATAGACACTTAACGCGAGGTAGCAATTGATATTTTCAGATGTAGAGGTCCCTCCGAGGATATTGGCGAATACATTGTATACAGGCCGCCAAGCATTTCTAACAGCTCCTGCGCCGACTAGTAGAACTACCGGATTACCGAAGAGATTAGACATAGAAACGACCTATAGATCACCCAGACTTCGACTTCTCGTATAGGCTTTTGGTCATGAACTCTATCGCCAGAACAATGTGTTCGTGGTGCATAGGGTACAGCGTTCGAGCTGCATTCCAAGGAGACGAGTGCCCCAGCTAAGTTCTCAAAAGTAAATCGCACTGGCTGGCGATGATCGTGGCCTTCTCCTTTTGCTGTGCCTTGGTGAGCACGGGATCATGCTCAAACCGAGGCCACCCACGGATTGCAGCGTGACGATGAGGAGGCTCGGAAACAGCAAGGGTGAGGCCTGCTTCATGCGTTGCACTTGGGCGGAAGATGGCGGCTCCGTAAAACGGTCGCCCTACCAACGCCCCTGTCCCTATCGTCCAAAGCTGATCCTCAGGTTTGGCTCCGTGCCGAAACACGGAGGTTTCCAAACTAGTAGTGCTCGGGAGAAAGGCGGACGGTTTAACCATCGTTGTGTTAAACTGGTTGCTCTGCGTCAGGAAACGACAGAGTTCCTCGCCATCAGAGATGACGTCTTCAAGCCCTGACGGAAGAACTCCCATTGAGAAGGACTGATCGGATGCCCTCCAAAACCATGGACGGAACTTCCCTTCCATCGAAAGAAGCCACGCCGTAACCTTTGTCCGAACCATTTAACCAAGAATATGCAAGGCGGTGAGTCTTGCCGACACTGAGGGAGAAAAGCCGGTTGCGCGATTGAATCCAATCGAGTGAGATCGACCCGTCGGGTTCTGGAGCAAATTCCGGGAAAGGAGCCCATCCAGGCAGGCAACGTAAAATTTGTTCCGCCGTTACTACTGCTGAAGGTTGCAGTCCAACAGCATCTTCCCCATCCCAACCGTTGCAGAAACATTCAGCGGCAAGAGCCCGCAATTCGGACTGAGCCTTTCGAAGGGGGCCAAAGCAAGCCTCCGATTTCTCGACATGAAATGCTACGACGCCCACTGCCTCGCGGCTTCTGGTTGCCACCTCCGAAACGGCGCTACTGTGGCGCACGTAACCACTCAGAAGAGCGTATGCGGTCATTCCAAGGGGTGAAACAATTGCAGGCATTTTTCAGTTAGGCTTTTTAAGAATACCCGATTATTCAAACGCCGCAACGATTGAATTTGGCCCAATATCTGCTCCCACCCGTTAAGCTCTCTGGTGTTCATGGAGACCGAGCTGATGTCCAGAATCACAGGCAAACGATCTCCTTCCAAACCTTGTGAAGCCATTACCCATTCGACGACCTCCCCAGTTTCCTTTTCCAAAGCTACCCTTTGGTCCAAAAATCGCAAAAAGCTGAGGGTATCTTTATCGGGAAGTAAGGGACTATGGACGAAGTAGTCGCTCAATTGCATCGGTAGCCCTTGCAAAACCGGCAACTGAAGCAGATTGATATAGCGGAGCCGAATGAGACGGATTTGGATCGGCAATGCCAAATCGACAAAAAGCCTCCATGCCCGCTCAATTTCCGGAAGGCAGGCGTCTAATCCACTGTATGGGGCCAACCGATTGAACGAAAAGCCCTCCCGACGCACTTGAACGATTTGTTTCTCGTCTTCACTCACGTGCTGGTGAGCAGACACACCCAGTTCAGCGGAAGCATGCGTCGGTGTTCCCGCTTTCATCTCCAGGTGATGCGTGGCGATGATTGGTTTCCGAAGTTTGGGATAACCGGACAGAAAAGCCTTCTTGAAACGATCTTCCGACCTCGCCAGGTCGAAATCTGGCGGCAAATCACAGTCGATGTCCAAAACGACCTCAACGACGGGCGAATTCCCAAGCTTCACTGGGTGCACGTGATAGGCTTGCCGGACTTTTGAGTCAAATACGGAACACCTTCATGACTTCGTCGCCGAGGTGGTTGATCACTTTGACGGCGATGCGTCCGGAGTTGGGTTTTGCGAAGGGGCGGGAGGTGTCGTAGTTGAACGCGCAGGCGATCAGGACATCAAAACCGCCGTCCCCAGCCTCGCGGGCGGCTGAAACCAAGTCGGCGCGCTGGACGGTTCCGAATTCCGGTCCGATAAAGATGGCGGCGCGTTTCTCGACATCCCCTTCCAGGTACCGGCCCTCGGCACATACCAGGTAGCCAGGCCACGGGACCAGCGGATTGAAGCTAATGCGCCCGGCCTTGTGCGCCTGCTGGACCCCGGCAGACCGCAGGTTCTCCAGAATCATCTCCGGGAAGGTCTTTCTGGCCCGGTAATCGGGACCCCTTTCGTCGGCAGTGTCGATCAGTTCATCGTTTTCATCGACGCCCAGGACGCGATGGGGGGAGAGACTTTCCACCGTGAAGGGACCCGCCACGCGGACCTTCCTTTTGTCCTCATACGGCTTGTCGTAGAGGTATTCGAATTCTGCCTTGGCGGCGATGGAGGCATCGATTTCCCGTTGGCGGGCGATGCTGGCTTCCCACCAGGCCGCGTGGAGCTTTCGTGCCGCCTCCGACCATTTGGCGTCGGCTTCCCGGGGAATCTCCCACTCCTGCCAACTACTCTTCACGGCGGCGTTGAACTGCTCGCGCAACGGTTCGAGCGTCTTTTGCCACGTCTCCCAAATGACGTCGATTTCGGCGTTGTTGGAAATCGCCTCAAGCGTGATGTGGGGGACCCGCTCATAGACAAAGCCGTGACGCACGTTATACCGGAACGCGGTCCCGTTAGGCGCAAATGAGGAACCGTAGGCCTCGACCTTCTTCTTTGCGCCATCGGGACTGTCGGAAAGGAGGTAGAACGGGTAGCGAGCGCCCATGATCCGGGCTCGTGCTAAAGCCAGTGCAACCCGGGACGTATCAATGGTGATCCAACGGCGCCCCATTGCTCGGCAACGTACGCAGATGTACCTGACCCGCATGTTGGGTCGAGCACCAGGTCTTCGGCAAGCTCGGCGAAGCGTTTGTTGCCCTGCTTGCCGGTCACAGGGTCCGGGTATCGGACAAGGTAGGAGACGTAGTCCTTCCCATCGACGGTGATGGGGTTGGCGTAAATCTTGCCGGTGACTCAACCGACTTTGACCGTGATCGGAGCGGTGCGGGTCTTGGCGGGAAGTGCGGGAGCGACGGTGCCGGAAGTGGTCGAATTCAGACCGGTCGACGTGGTAGGCGCGGGCTTAGTCACAGGAACACTGTAACTAATCCGTAATTAAAAGTCAAACCGCCGTCGTAAGTGCTTGATGCTGTTGGTGCCGACGGAGGGGGTCGAACCCACACTCCCATAGGGAACCAGATTTTGAGTCTAGCGCGTCTGCCAATTCCGCCACGTCGGCCCGAGCAGCTTCAAGTCACCTTGCGACAGGTATTCATGCCCGTCCACCCCACCCTTGGCAATGAAAAGTGTCCTCAAAAACTATTCCCACCGCTGCAAGTCAGTGCAAACCATCGCCGATCTATGTCAACCGACCGTTAGCGGATGATTGACGCAACCGCTAGAACAGGGGCGTTGCATGAATTCAACCGCTTATCGTCAGGTCTCGATCCTCGCCGCCCTCTTCGCCACCGCCACTCTGCTCGCCCATGAGGAGCCTTTTGGATACTCCCGTGGTGCTCAAAGTGAAGCTCAAGGGGAATGGGAGCTGACCCAGTGGTCCACCGCCCGAACCGGAAAAGAATCCGGGCGCTATTGGGGTCTCGATCTCAATACCGAGCTGGAATATGGCGTCACGGACCGGTTTCAAACCGCCCTTTATCTGAACACGGCCTATCATTTACTCGAGAATTCCCACGGCAGCAGTGAGTCGTTCGAGGACCGCAACCAGTTCGGTATCAACGGGGCTAGCTTCGAATTGAAGTATCAATTGCTCAACCCCATCCATGACCAGTGGGGCTTTGCCGTTTATTTTGAACCAGGCTATGGCTCCATCGAGGGGGTGGATGGAAGTCGGCACGACGAGTATGAATTGGAAACCAAGCTCATCCTTCAAAAGAACTTCTTTGATGACCGGCTGATATCCGTCTTCAACTACACGCTGGAACCGGAATTTGAACGGGGTTCGGATTCCCCCTGGTCGACGCATCTCAAAATGGAGTGGACGGCGGGCACTTCGTGGAAGTTCAGCTCGCGCTGGCGGGTGGGTGTGGAAGCCCGACTGGCGACGGAATTCGAAGATGCCGATCTTCAGCGGGCCGAATACCTGGTTCTCTCCGCCGGGCCGACGGTTCATTACACCGGTGATCATTTCTTCGCGACCCTCACCGTCCTTCCGCAGGTGATCGGCTGGCCCGATGCCCGTGGCGTCGCCGGGCTGCATCTGGATGAAAAGGAAAAGATGGAGGTGCGCCTCAAGGTGGGTACGGAGTTTTAGGAGGCCTCGGTGGGGGACACGAGGAAGCTGATTGAAGGAAAGCGGCTGGAAGCCGCTCCCACTTTTTTGGCGTGCTGCCCTCCGTGAAGCTTTATCGACCAAGGGATAGGTCAATTGTCAGCCACCAAACGCGCCGGTTTGCCACCGGCTCGGAAGGTTTGGATATCTGCGGAACGGCAGGTAGAAGAAAAACCGCGCTGTCCATATATTTTTCCTCTTGCCGATACATATCTGGATTATGTTTCAACTTGATTCTCGTAAAATTCAGGGGAGCCTTCACAGATGAACGTCATCAGAATAGCTTTGATTATTTGGGCCGCATGGTCTTTAGGAGCCAGTGGTGGTGATACCGCAACCGCCATCGCGCGTGTCCAAGCCGGATTTGTGTCCGGCATCACCGTGATTTCCGGTGGTTCCGGATATGTTTCTGTTCCGACAGTTACACTTTCCGGGGGTGGCGGAAGCGGGGCAACGGCGCAAGCAATCCTCGACGGGGATAAAGTATCCAGTATCATCGTATTGACCGCTGGCAATGGATATACCAGCCCTCCAGAAGTATCGGTCGCAGCGCCGCCAAGGGTCTTAAGTATGCAGGTCGATCCTGTGTATAAGATAACAGTCAATGGGGAACCGGGAAGTAACGCCTTGATTGAATGGGCAGACCACCCGTCGGGACCTTGGAATCCATGGCATGAAGTCGTCGTTAGAACGAACGGAACGGCGGAACTCGATAACCTTCCAGGCGCATCCACTAGATTCTATCGTGTTGTTCCCCTGACATCACCGAGGGGAAAATTTGGCTTTGTGTGGATTGCACCGGGGCTTCTTTGGATGGGTAGCCCTAACAGCGAGGTTGGTAGGGGTACGGACGAAGTTCAACATCTTGTTTTTTTGACTCAGGGATTCTGGCTCTCGGATCATGAAGTTACTCAGGGTGAGTATTCATCAATCACAGGAGCGAATCCCTCTTTTTTTCAGGGAGACACCAATCTCCCGGTGGAGTCCGTCACCTGGAACGACGCCGTTTCATTCTGTCAAAAATTGACAGACCGGGAGCGTGGGGCTGGTCGCATTTCCCAAAATCAGACGTATCGCCTACCAACCGAAGCGGAATGGGAGTACGCCGCCCGCGGAGGTCTGAAGGGAGCGACGTACGGGAATCTCGACACTATCGCATGGTGGTCCGAGAACTCAGGCTCCAAAAGTCACCCGGTGAAGCAGAAGTTACCGAATCCTCTGGGGTTGTACGACATGCTTGGAAACGTTGCGGAATGGTGCTCTGACTTGTACTACCCTTATGATATTAACGCGTCAGGATATATTGTTAATCCGTCAGGCGCAGCAGTGGGCGACAGTTTTGCCCACATACTTCGAGGAGGCAGCTTTTCATTGCCGAGAATCCCAGCTCGGTTCGCATGGCGTTCTTACGGGCTGTTTGATAAAGCGGACGCCTACATCGGTTTCCGGCTGGCTTTGAGTGATGAATAAATTCGACTCGACCACTCCGGGCATAGGCATTTTGACACCATATAGGGCCATTGTCTTTAAAGCGTAGGGTAAATGCATCGGGACATAGGAGGTCTCAGAAAAAGAACGAGCAGATCGAGTCGATGACACAGAATATTTGTTGGTAAGTCAGTTCCCGGTGCATCGTTGGCAGGCAAACGGGCCTGTCAATTGTTGACATTCAACCCGCAAACGCACCGATTTGCCGCCGACTCGGCAGGTTTGGAGGCCTGCGGAACGGCAGCATCCCACCCGTGGCGCTCCGGGGTCAGGCCGGGGATAACTTGCGGGGCGGGCCTGGCACGGACCGCCGCGGCTCGGCCGGAGCCTCGCCCTACCGATGTGACTGTGATTCATTAGGTTGCAGACGAATCAACTGTTGAGGTCAAAAGCTGTTGTTTGGAAGGTAGGAATACCCGCGCTGCGGGGGGCCGGGAGCCGTCGGTGCAATTCCTGTACCTGGGTGGGAAACGTACGACACACGGTGTCTTTTTCCGGCGGTCATTCATTTCATCCTTCAACCGGCGTCCATTCCGTTCTCTGATTTGTCCATGCGCGCCCTTCAATTGGTTCAACCCGGGGAATTTCGCTACATTGATGTCGCTGAGCCGGCCCTGCCCGGTCCGGGTCAGGCCCTCATCCGGGTCCATCGGGTCGGGATTTGCGGGACCGACTACGGTGGCTACCTCGGTAAGATGCCGTTTTACAGCTATCCGCGGATTCCGGGGCACGAGTTGGGAGTCGAGGTGGTGGCGGTGGGAGAGGGCGTTACCCAGGTTCAGCGCGGCGACCGTTGCTCGGTCGAGCCGTACATCAATTGTCAGACGTGTTCCTCCTGCCGACGCGGCTTTACCAATTGCTGCGAGAATCATCAGACCCTGGGCGTTCATTGCGACGGCGGGCTTCAACGGCATTTTCTTGTTCCGGCCCGAAAGCTTCATCCAGCGCCCGATTTGAGCTTCGATCAGGCGGCGTTGGTGGAAACACTGGCGATCGGGTGCCACGCCGTGCATCGCAGCGCCCTGAAGGCCGGTGAAACAGCGCTGGTGATAGGGGCCGGTCCCATCGGCCTGTCGGTGATTGAGTTTACGCGCCTGACCGGCGCTCGGACCCTGGTGATGGATACCAATCCCCAGCGACTAGCCTTTGTCCGGGAAAACCTCGGAGTCGAGGAGACGATCCTAAGCACGGGCGATGGGTCCGAGGGCAAACAATTGGAAACCCTGACCGACGGTGAACGCGCTCATGTGGTGGTCGATGCCACCGGCTCCAACCAGTCGATGAGCCATGCCCTCAACTACTGCGCTTTTGCCGGTCGCCTCGTCTATGTTGGGATCACCCAGAAGGAATTGTCGTTCCCCCATGCCCTAATGCACCGCCGCGAAATCTCGATATTGGCGAGCCGCAACGCCTTGTCAGCGGATTTCCCGCGGATCATCTCGTTGATCGGTTCAGGTCAAATCGACACCCGTCCGTGGCTCACACACCAGGCGGATTTCGAGGAGTTGGCCGCCGTGTTTCCGACCTGGATGAACCCGGCCACGGGTGTCATCAAGGCGGTCGCCCACCTGCCATAGACGTTTTCAACCCACTCAATCCGTGAAACTCGATGCTCATCAACATTTCTGGCGTTACTCCGCGGAAGAATACCCGTGGATTCCGGTGGGCAGCGCCCTGCAGCGGGACTGGTTGCCTGCCGACCTCGAGGCTCTGCAGCGGCCATTGGGTTTCGACGGGTCCATCGCTGTCCAGGCCCGCCAATCCGTTCAAGAATCCGGCTGGCTGCTCCAGCTCGCCGACGCCGATCCTCGCATTCACGGTGTTGTGGGTTGGGTCGACCTTCGGGATGAAGCGGTCGATGACGTTTTGGCCGAGTTGGCCAGTCACCGGCGGTTCGTTGGGGTACGGCATGTGGTTCAGGATGAACCCGATGACCGGTTTCTGGTTCGACCGGAGTTTGTTCGTGGCCTACGGAAACTGGCGGCCCATCGGCTGACCTACGACCTGCTGATTTATCCGCATCAATTGCCAGCGGCGATTGAATTGGTCCGCCTGCTGCCGGAGCAGCCGTTCGTCCTCGACCATCTTGCCAAACCCCGAATCAAGGCCGGTGAGCTTTCTCCTTGGCGCGAACAAATCCGGGAGCTGGCTCAATCGCCCCATGTCTGGTGCAAGGTCTCGGGCGTGGTGACCGAGGCGGACTGGCAGGCGTGGAAACCATCCGACTTCGCGCCCTATTTTGAAGTGGCTCTCGAGGCATTCGGACCCGGTCGACTGATGTTTGGCTCCGACTGGCCGGTCTGCCAATTGGCGGCTGATTATTCGGCGGTGCATGAACTGGCCTCATCGGCATGGAATGGCCTTTCCGCTGACGAATTGGCGGCCGTTTGGGGCGGCAATTGCGCAAGGTTTTACGGGTTGGCTTAGTTTTTAGTCGATGGGAAACCGTGAGCGATGAGTCCTTGGGAACGGAATATGCAGATTATCCGCAGATTCACACAGATTTACGCAGATTTGGCGTACGTTGTGAAACGAGGAGACCGGTAAGTTGAGCGGAATCGTGCAGCGAGCGTGGTTCGGACCGCCGCGGCTCAGCAGGAGCTTCGCCCTACCGATGTCGTTCTGATTCAATTGGTTATATATCAGGTCTGCTAGTCAAGAACGTCCGAGCTCAAGCTCAACAAAATTCCTCCTCCGGTGTGCGGTGGCAGGTTTGTGGCGACCGAAACGAAACGAAACGGTCACGGTCCTGCATCCGCTCCGAAAAGCCTTGCAGCGAAATGGGCACCGCCTAATCTAACGGTCCGCCTGGTGTCGCGTGTGCGATTCCGTATGAGGCTGAGAAAAAGTGTTCAACCAACAACCTAACTTCAAACCACTGTCGCTTTTGGGCGGCACATTGGAGTAGGGCACGGAGCCTTCGCTCAAGGCCGCCTTACCTGCGGACCTTCTTCGATTCCCCCCGTCGCATTCACCCGTTAGTTTTGTTTTGTATGGCAGTGACTACGCAGTCTTTCGCCGAGATGCTGAGGCAGTACGAGCGCCCGCTTCAGACCGGCCAAATCGTCAAAGGAACCATCATCGAAGTCCGACCCAAGGAAGTCCTTGTGGATATCGGCGGCAAATCCGAGGGAGTTGTTTCCGCTTCCGAATTTGAGGATTTTGCCAACGTCAAACTCGGCGACCATGTCGATGTGCTGATCGAGCACGCCGAGGACAAGGAAGGAAACGTCCATCTTTCCAAGGAAAAAGCTGAATTTCAGCAGAACTGGGACCGTATCCAGACCATCTGCAACGAAGGCGGTACCGTGGTGGGTAAAGTCAAGGGAGTCGTCAAAGGCGGCTTGCTCATCAATATCGGCGTCGAGGCGTTCTGCCCTTCCAGTCAGGTCGATGTCACCCCGCCGAAGAACCTGCTGACGTACGTCGGCAATTCTTACGAGTTCAAGGTCGTCAAGCTGAACCCCGACCGTCAAAACGTCGTTCTCAGCCGCCGTGAATTGGTCGAAGCCGAGCGCACCGCCCGCCGTTCATCGCTCCTCTCGGAAATGGTCCCGGGCGACATCCGCAAGGGCACGGTCAAGAACATCACCGACTTCGGTGCCTTCATCGACCTCAACGGGCTCGATGGTCTTCTCCATATCACCGATATGTCGTGGGGCCGCCTCAACCACCCGAGCGAACTGCTCAAGGTGGGTCAGGAACTCGACGTCGTCGTCCTGGATATCAATCGCGAAAAGGAACGGGTTTCCCTGGGCCTCAAGCAGAAGGAATCCAATCCATGGGACAACATCGAGGCCAAGTATCCCCTCGGCAACAAGGTTAAGGGCAAGGTCGTCAACCTGGTGCCGTACGGCGCGTTTGTCGAAATCGAGCCGGGTGTCGAGGGCCTCGTCCACGTCACCGAGCTCTCCTGGACCAAGCGCATCGCCAAGCCGAGCGACGTCCTCAAGGTGGGTCAGGACCTCGAAGCAGTCGTGTTGGGCATCAACCGTGAGGAACAGAAAATCTCCCTCGGTATCCGCCAGCTCGAGACCAATCCGTGGGACGTGGCTCACCAGAAGTACCCGCCGGGCACTTCCGTCAAGGGACCGATCCGCAACCTCACCAGCTACGGTGCCTTCATCGAACTGGAAGAAGGTCTGGATGGCATGATCCACGTGTCCGACATGAGTTGGACCCGCAAGATCAATCATCCGTCTGAAGTGGTGAAGAAAGGCGACGTCGTCGAAGGGGTCATCCTCGAAGTCGATAAGGCCAATCAGCGCATCTCGGTCGGCATGAAGCAGCTCTCGACCGATCCTTGGGAACAGATCGAGCGCTTCTTCCGGGTCGGCGATCTGGTCACCGGCAAGGTCACCAAGCTCGCCAGCTTCGGTGCGTTCGTCGGTTTGCCTCACGACATTGACGGTCTGGTCCACATCTCGCAGGTCAGCGAGGAGCGGATCGACAAGATCAAGAACGTGCTCAAGGTCGGGGACGACGTGAACGCGCGGGTCATCAAGATCGACCGTGGCGAACGCCGTATCGGTCTGTCGATCAAGGCGGCCAACTACAGCCCTGAGCAGCTCAAGGCCGAGCAGGCCGTGTTGGATTCGCTCAAGCCAGGTGAAGACCTGGTGGCCCTCGAGCACGCCTTTGCGCAGGCCGAGGAAAAAGCCAGCAAGTAATCTTCGGATTTTGCACCCAGGCGCGCCCTTCACCGGGGCGCGCCTTTTTTGTTGGAGGTTTGGTCACAGTTCCGTGGCATTGTCCCGGAATCCATTTTGACGCTTTCCTTTGCCCGCGCGCCCCGTAACCCTTTCCCGTTGTGGATCGGATACCTTTCCGGCCACGACATAGACCCAACCCATTCGCGCCATGGCTGCTGATACGACACCCGTTGCCAAAGTTGAACTCCCACCTCTCCGTCCGCTTTCGGTTCGCTCGAAGCTGGCCCCTACTCCGCCGGGTCCACCGAAGTATTCGGTGGCATTGAAGGGGGCATCCGGACATCCGGTGATAGCCGCCGACCCCCGGGCCGTTCGCGCCTTGGTGGCTCTGATGGATGTCCATGCCGTGGTGGGTGGAGCTGCCTGTCACTGGGGTGGACCGGCCGCATTCGCCGAGGTCAGTTCCGCGGTCCACGCGGTGATGTTCAGCGAGACCGCACGGCCCTGGTACGAGGCCTACAATTTCGTCAATGACGCCGGCCATTGTGAAAACGGTATTTATGCCACCCGGGCCCTGTACGGATTCGACGGCACCAACTTCGAGTCTCTCAAGGGATTCCGGAGCATTCATTCCAAGCTGACCGGTCACGGAGAATCGCATCTCAATCCCGAGGGCGTCCTCATTTCCAATGGTCCGCTGAGTTCATCGCTGCCGGTGGCTCAGGGGTTGGCCATAGCCGACAAAATTGCCGCCCGGGACCGGGTGACCATCTGCCTGTTGAGCGACGGAGCCGCGATGGAAGGCGAAGCCCGCGAGTCGTTCGCGGCGATACCGGGTCTTGCGGACAAAGGTCGGGTGAATCCGTTCCTGCTGGTGCTGTCCGACAACGACACCAAGCTTTCCGGCCGCATCACCAAGGATTCTTTCTCCATGCAACCCACCTTCGAGGCACTGGATGACCTTGGTTGGAATGTCATCCGGGTGCCGCATGGCAACCATCTTCCGGACGTCTTCGAGGCAGTCGAGGCAGGTCTGACCGCCGCCCGGGCCAACCCCAACAAGCCCGTCTGCCTCTGGCTCAAGACGGTCAAGGGTTTCGGCATCAAGGCGACCGAGGAAAATTCCGCTGGCGGCCACGGTTTTCCGCTGGCCAATGGCGAAAAAATCCTCGATTGGCTGACCGAATTGTACACCGGCGATCAACCGCCGGCCGAGCTTGTCGCCTGGGGACAATCCCTTCGTGCCGAATGGGAGAAGAAGGAAGCCGATAAAAAGGCCAAGGCGGCCGCTGCTCCGGCGACCACTTTGTCCGCGCCAGCAGTTAAAAAGGACAAGGTCCAGGCTGGCCTGGCCAAGGGAGCGGTGCGTGCCGCACAGGAAGGGTTGCCCGTCTATTCTGTTTCTTCCGACGTACAGGGCTCAACGGGTATCAGCCCGTTCCAAAAGGCCACCAATCGCTTTATCGAGGTGGGCATCGCCGAGGCCAACATGGTCAGCGTCGGCGCCGGCCTGAGCAAGGCGGGCTTCATTCCCATCGTCGACACCTTTGGCCAATTCGGCATCACCAAGGGAAATCTTCCACTGACCATGGCGGCCCTCTCTCAGGCGCCTGTCATTGCCATTTTCTCCCACGTCGGGTTTCAGGATGCTGCCGACGGTGCTTCCCACCAGGCCACCACCTACTTCGCGGCGATTAGTTCCATTCCGCACACCATTGTGGTCTCCCCGAGTTGCTCGGACGAGGCGGAAGCCTTCATCCACGCGGCCATCCATCACATCGCGGACGAACGCACCGCGGGTCGCGACGGTGAGAGCTGCATCTTCTTTGTCGGTCGGGAAAACTACCCGTTGAGTTGGGTGGAAGGCAGCAAGTACGAGTGGCTGAAGGCTCAGGTGATTCAACAAGGCGAGGACGTGGTCCTGGTCGGTAGCGGCCCGCTCTTCAGCAAGTGTCTGGAGGCCGCCAAGATTTTGGCGGACCACGGCAAGTCAGCCACCGTGATCAATGCCCCGTTTGTGAATCGCCCCGATCTGGAAACCATCGGTCCCGCGTTGCGTCGTTCGGGTGGACGCCTCGTGACCATCGAGGACCACCAAATCGTTGGCGGGATGGGGGCGCAATTGAGTCACGCCCTTTCTCAGGCGGGTGAACCGCATCGGGTCTTGAGCCTCGGTATTCCCGGCGAATTCGGACAATCCGCCTATCTGGCCGAAGAGCTGTACCAGAAGTATGGCCTGACCGGCCCGAAGATGGCTGAAGCTGCCCTCCGATTGATCGGATAAGGGACGGACCAATTTATTATCGTTGAACCACAGTAGGCCGCAGGCACGGCCTACTGCCGGTCACGTTTTGAAGGCCGGGTCTCCCAGTTACGACGGCTTTTAAGGGGCCTCGTTGCCGATGTCTGCGCTCAGGCGCCAACCACCGTCGCCGGACCGATGCCAAATAGTCAGGTACCGTCCGTGAGTGGGTGCCGACATGTCCCCGGGCGCTGGTCTAAATTCAAAGTCGCCCCAAGTCCACCCCAGGTCCCCACTGAGAGCCACATGCGCCTCACGCGGAATCCATGCCAGCACCGAGCCGGGTGGCATTTGTTGAAGAGCAATGCGGATTTGTTCGCCGCCCTGGACGAGGGGTCCACTGGCGGTGATGCGGATGGTGGAGGCATCACTGTACCGGGCAAAGGCCGTAGAAGCACCGGCTTGCTGGGCGAGTTGTGAGAAATCGCGGTCGGTTTGCAGCAGTTGAATCTCGGGGTCGCCCATTGTCACGATGGGTCTGCGCTTGGGTTGACTGGTAGCGCAGCCCACGCAGACGACCAGGAGGACAGGAAGCAGCCTTCGCAATTTCATGGGTTCAAAATAGCCGGAGAGCTGACGCTGGCCAGTTTCGAGATCGGCAGGTAGGTCGCTGACTTTGAGCCCGAGACTTCGAGCGGTCGTTCTCGCCCATGGGGCTTCGTAGAGACCCGTCGGCAGTCTCTTGGACCCACCACCCCTCAATTTCCAGTGGGGGGCTGGCTCAATTGCTTGAGCAGGCGCTTGGAAGGCTCGTGGCCCTCAACGGACGCTTCCTGCAAGAGTCGCATGGCCCGGGCTTGGTCCTGCGTCACTCCCTGGCCCTGAAGGTGGCGTTCCGCCAAATCATACCGGGCGTCCAGACTCCCCTGCTCCACACGTTCCTGTAGAAACTTGACCACTCGGGCGTCAACGACCTTTGGGTCTTCCTTGGGCCGTGAATTCTCTGCAGCGACTATTGCTCGAATCTGGGCATCACGCCGGGCCTGGGCTTCAGCCTGAAGCCGTCGCGAAGTTTCGAGGTAGGCAGCGAAGGCCTTGGGGTCCACCTGCACGGGCGGAGGAGGATGCACCACCACAACGGGTGCCGGGACCACATGCCGATGAACCACATGATGCCATCCTGCCCGGGCCGGAAGCACTCCCAGGAAGCCGCAAAGCACCCACATGCCTCGTTTCATGCCAGTAACTTAGTGCAAACCGTATGCCAGGCCAGGAATCTGAAATGTTCATACAGATGACCTGTCCCTTTGTTGTAGTTCCCGTTGATTTTCAGGCGTGTAGGGCCGACGAGCGGACTGAAAGGTAACGGAACGTCCTAGAGCACTGCCGACAGGAAAGTCTGCGCTAGGTTGCCGGGGGGCTTGCAGGTGGAAAGTTGGTGACCATCCCCACTGGTCAGTTGGTTTCATCAGGAAACGGACGGGTCAGACTAAGGGACAGGTCATTTGTTTTTCCTTTGTCTTACTAATGACCTGTCCCTTAGTTTGAAGTGCGACTCACGGAGTCGGCCCGGGTTATCGCCTCTGAGCTTCTTAGGGCTGGCGATCAGACCGCTCGTTGAGCGACCAGTCGTAGTCCGTGTACCGCACCTTCAGGCCCGGCAGGTCCAAGGCTGCGGCATCTGCCGATGGCCAATAGGGTCGAATGGCGGAAAACGGGCTAGCAGGCGGGTCCACTGCCCATGCTGGGCATCAAAGTCCGCCGCCCTGACCAAAAAGGATCCAGCCAAGAGGCATGCCATTGCGACCGCCACCCGAAGTGCCTTCATACGCAGATGTTCACCATTCCAGAGGTTGGCAGTCGCTCGGCCTACGGCAAGGACCCCCAACGGAGGGGCCGAAACTATTGGGCCACCCGGAACTCGATGGTCCAGTCCAAACCGGAGGCCACATGGTTTCGGGCGGCAAAATTACCCTGATTGAGGGCGATCGATACGTTCAGAAGGGAATTGAGGAAGACCAGCGGTTTGCCGGGAGGGACCCGACCGAACGTTTCGGAGTAGGGTGCGGTTCCACTGCAGACGCTCTTTCCCGCGTGAAAAATCCTGTAGGTCAATGCGGTGCCGGGCTTTAGACCGAGTTGGTCAAACAGGGATTTGGGGATGTCGGACCAGACGTTGCCGTACTGTGGGTCGAGCACGGCAATGGTTCCTGTGAGAGCTCCGTCCTTAAAAGCGGGGGGCGTATGGTGAAGCCGGATGCAATCGCGTCCAAGGTCGGGCCCGACCTCTTCAAAGTGGATTTGGCCCGCAGCCAATTTGGCACCCACAAATGCGAAAATGTCTCGTCCGTGAAAGGTATAGCTTGCCTCGCTTCCCGGACGACGGTGGCGGGTGGTATCGATGACGCGGATGGCTTCGATACCCGGCTGTTCGGCCAGGAGAGTGAGAGAGCCATTGTCGGGGGAGACAATGAAATGGCCGTCACGGGTCAGTGCCACCACCCCTTTGCGCTCAGTCCCCACACCGGGATCGACGACATTCACAAAGACGGTGCCCTTTGGCCAATAAGGCACCGATTGCTTTAGACGGTAGGCGGCTTCCCAAATATTGAACGCCGGAATCTCGTGAGTCAGGTCGAACAGGGGAAGTTCCGGGCTGACCCCGAAGGCGACCCCCTTCATGGCGGAGACGGCACCGTCCTTGACGCCAAAATCGGTTTGAAAAACCAGCGCTGAGGGAGGGCCCCCCCAAGCGTGAAGAGGACCCGAAGCCGAAGCCAGAAAGAATACGACCCATGCGATAAACGTCCGACGCATCGGGAACAGATAGAAAAGGAATTGCGCCTGGTCCAGTCCGGCTTACTCCTATTCGAGCAGGGGACGGAGGTTTTCGTTCCGCAGCGCCATGGATCGAAGGCGGGGTTCAATTCGAAGTGATTTCCGAATCAACTGTTTTCCCGCCTCCTGATTTCCCAAGAGGATTTCATAGCAGGCCAGGTGATAATTCCAAAGCCCGTGGTCACGGGCTGCCGGAGGTGCTGCCAGGAGGGCGGAGCGGCACTCGGCGTAGCGTCCGAGCTCGTAAAGGACGCAGCCCCAACCAATAAAGCGATCGATGGATGCATCCGGTGCCTGACAAAGTTCGGCATGAATGGAGGCGGCGTCCTCCCAACGTTCCAACTGTTGGAGAACAACGGCGCGCAATTCCAGGGATGGGGCCTCCCGCTGTTGGTCTGGGCTGAGGCTGTCCAATTCCTCAAGTGCCTCGCGGGCCATGCCAAGTTCAACGTAGCCGATGGCGGCTTCGAGCGTGCGTTGAAAGGACAGCATGAGGGAACAGGGTGCCATGCATTCGACCGGGCACCAAATTTTCACTTGGAGGTGTTGAAACTGAGGTTGAACTGGAACGGACCCGTCGGCGTCCATTCCCGGACCATGCGAAGGCTCACTTGCCGGAAGCGTCGCCAATGGTTACTTAACACCGATGGAAATCCGCCGTTTGCTTCCTCTGGCCTCGATTGCGCTGGCTTCCCTTGCCTGGCAGGGATGCAAGCGCGAGGAGGTACAGGTCTACCAGGCTCCGAAAGACCTGCCGCCTTCAAACCCTGCGGTGGCAGAGGCCCCACAACCCTCGAGGGCTCCGGCCTCCGGTCGACCGGCTGAGAGCCAATCGCCACCCTGGGTCACACCGGACGGGTGGATGGCGGTGCCCTCCACGGGAGGGATGCGGCTGGCCAGCTATGCCATTCAAGGCTCGGACGGACGAACGGCGAGCGTTTCGGTGGTTCCCCTGGGGCCTGAAGCCAGCGGCGAGCTGGATAACGTGAATCGCTGGCGGCGCGAACTTCAACTGGCTCCCATCACCGAAGCGGAAGCCGTGGCCCTGCGGCAGCCGGTCAAGATTGGATCGCTGGACGCACGGATGTTTGAACTGGTGAGCGACCAGAACATCCTCGACGGAAAATTCAAAAGCCGAACCCTGGTCTCCATGCTGGCCGTCGAGCAGGCGACCATCTTTTTCAAACTCATGGGCGAGGATGCCCTGGTGGCGGAGAACAAACCCAAGTTTCTTGCCTGGCTGAAATCGGTCCAGGTGGGTTCCAACGAACGGTCGGATTCACCCCCACAGGCAGCGGCCGCCGGAGGCCCGTCCATGGCCGGACCCGTCGCTCCACCGCCCTCAACCGACCTTCCGAAATGGACGCCACCAGCCACCTGGAAGGCAGTGGCGGGTAATGGCATGCGGTTGGCCAGCTTTGTTGTCCCCGGGGAAGGCGGTGCCAACGGAGACCTTTCGGTGGTCGCCCTGGGTGCACAAGCCGGCGGTGTGGTGGCCAACGTCACCCGATGGCGTCGACAACTCGAACTCCCCCCCATCGACGAAAATGAACTCTCGAGCAGCCTCAAAAGTCTCCCCATCGCCCAAGGTGAGAAGGCATTGCTTGTCGAACTGGAAGGCACCGCTGGTCATTCCGGCAGCAACCTTCTAGCCGCCATTGTGCAGCGCTCGGACCGCACCTGGTTTTACAAGCTTACCGGACCCAAGGCCCTGGTTACAGCCGAACGGGATAACTTCCAAAAATTCGTCCAGTCCGTAAATTACCCATGAGCACCCCGGTGAGCCCACCCCCACTGGTCGTCCCCCCTGCTGCAGGGCCTGTCCCGGTCGCCGGGTCTGCGGAGTCACGTCCGCTCTGGAAGCTGATTCTGTCTCCGTTGAGTTCCCTCCGGCTGACCGTGATCCTGCTGACCTTCAGCGTTCTGGTGGTCTTTTTCGGAACCCTGGCCCAGACCGACGATGGCCTTTATCTCGCGCAGAACCGTTATTTTCGCTCCTGGTTTTCCACCTGGTCGCCAATAACCGAGGGCTGGCGTTGGATCGTGATTCCACTTCCCGGAGGTTACCTGCTGGGGACTTTGCTCCTCGTCAATCTCGTGGCCGCCCATGCCACACGGTTCAAGTTCACGTGGAAAAAGAGCGGCATTCTACTTTCCCACTTGGGAGTGGTCCTCCTGTTGGTGGGTCAATTGTTCACCGACATGCTCGCCCGGGAAAGCCGGATGACCTTCAGCGAGGGCGAGTGGCGCAATTATTCCGAGGATTTTGCCGCCTCGGAGCTGGCCATCCTTTCAGACGCCCCCGGGGACCAGATGACGGAAGTGGTGGCCATTCCGGAAGGACTCCTGCGCGCCGGCGGGGTGGTTCATCACGACCGACTCCCGTTTACGGTTAGAATCAGCCAGTGGATGCCCAACTCGGAACCCATCTTCCGCGCCCCCCGGGCCACCAATGGACCACCCCAAGCGTCCAGCCCGGTGAGCAAACACTTCGATTTTCTATCGGTGGCTGAAACCCACAAGATGGACGAAAAGAATATTCCAACCGTGGTAATCGAACTGACCGACAACGGCGGAAAGAGCCTCGGAATTTGGGCGCTGTCGGTGTGGTCGGGCGAGCCGGCGATGGCCAAGAGCGCCCGCACCTCCTGGTACAAGCGGTTCAACCGGGGAGACACTTCCGGGGACGACAGCCAGGCCCGCATGATGGCCGGGCAGCTCTATGCGTTTCTCACCGAGGCGCAAACCGTGACAGTGAACAACCGGGCCTACACGTTGACCCTCCGCCCCCGCCGGTACGATCAGCCCTTCACCCTCCAACTCCTCAAGACCACCCACGAGATTTATCGGGGAACCGACATTCCCAAGAACTTCCAAAGCCGCGTTTTGATCGATCACCCGGCCCGTGGAGAACGACGTGAGGTCAACATCTACATGAACAACCCGCTTCGGTATGGAGGATTGACCTATTTCCAATACCAAATGGGGCGCGACGAATTTTTCTCCACCCCCGTGGCCCACAGCGTCTTGCAGGTGGTCCAAAATCCGTCGTGGCTCACCCCTTACATTGGCTGTGCCCTGGTCGCCGGCGGGTTGCTGGTCCAGTTCGGAATTCATTTGGTTCTGTTTGTCCGCCGCCGGGTCGCCCCCTAGTTTTATCTTCTGAGTTCCATGAAAAAATACCTTCCGTGGATCCTGTGCGCCGCCTTCGCCGCCTGGTTTTTGAGCACCCTCCCGGCACCCGGTGACAAGGGATTGGCGTGGGGAGGCCTCGCCCAGGTGCCGGTCGTCAACGGCGGTCGTCATCAGCCGTTTGAATCACTGGCACGCAACGCCCTGGTGCAAATCCGGGACCGCTATTCCCACTATGATCTTGCAGAGGAACGCACCGTTCCAGCGGTGGAATGGCTGGCGGAGGTTCTTTTTGACAGCGAACGGGCCAGTCGCCGGAAAGTCTTTCGCGTCGACCATCCAGACCTCATCTCGCTTTTGAAGCTTCCGCTGAAAAACGATTCCAAGGACCCGGCACTCCGGGAGGATGGCAAGCACTACTCCTGGGGGCAAATTGTCACCGAAGAGAACGTCGCGTCGCTCCAGCGGGAATCGGAACGGGTGGCGGGAAAGGATGCCTCGCATCAAGACGCCTTTGACCAGGCGGTGCGAAAACTGAGCAGCGCCCTTTCGCTCTACAATGCCCTTCAAAGCACGGCCCGCCCGAGGGACGTCCGGGATTACGGTCAGTTTCTCTCCCAATTCTCGCGGTCGCTGGACAGTGGAGCTACGCTGCGGGAAACCCTCCGGGCGAAATACGCTGGTAAGGAAATACCAAAGGACAACAGTGACCCGCTGCTGCGGATTGGCGGACAGGTCCTGGTCGGTGCGGACCGGGAATCGGAGACTGGTGAACGGTCGACTCTAAAGATTCCATTGCTGCTCCCACCGGATGGCACCGAGGATTGGAGCCGGATTAACACCCGGCTGGTGGGCATCCGTGGCGGGGAGCCGCTTCCCCGGTCGTTACTGGCCTGGGCCCACCTGGGGGATGCCTTTGTCGCTCGCGATACCAATCGGTTCAATGCCGAACTGCGCGATTATCGGGACTGGATGCAGTCCACTTTCCCGTCCGAATTGAGCCATGCCAACCATGAGGTCTTCTTTAACCGCATGGCCCCATTTTATGCGGCGATGACCATCTATGTGGTCGCACTGCTGCTGGCACTGGCGTACTGGTTCAGTTTTGATTCCTGGTTGCGGGAATCTTCATTTGCCCTGGTGGGACTGGCCTTCGCCATCCATACGGTCGGGTTGATTTATCGGATGGTTTTGCAGGGGCGCCCGCCGGTCACCAATTTGTACTCGTCGGCGATTTTCATCGGTTGGGGTGCCATCGTCCTCGGCATGGTGCTGGAGCGTTTCTGGCGGAATGCCATCGGCCTTGTGGTCGGTAGTTTTCTCGGCTTCGTGACCCTCGTGATCGCCCACAATCTGGCACTTGACGGCGATACCATGGAAATGATGCGAGCGGTCCTGGACACCAACTTCTGGCTGGCCACCCACGTCGTGATTGTCACCCTCGGTTACGCCAGTACCTACGTGGCCGGCTTTCTGGCGATCGTCTACGTGGTTCGCGGCGTCTTCACCAAGGGGTTGGATTTGGCGACCCGGCGGGCGATGGCCCGCATGGTTTATGGCATCATCTGCTTTGCCACCTTGTTCAGCTTCACCGGCACGGTGTTGGGGGGCATTTGGGCTGATCAATCCTGGGGCCGGTTCTGGGGTTGGGATGCCAAGGAAAACGGTGCTCTGATCATTGTTCTCTGGAATGCCCTCATCCTTCATGCGCGCTGGGGAGGGTTGGTGCGCGAGCGGGGCATCATGAATCTGGCCATCGCCGGTAACATCGTGACCTCGTGGTCGTGGTTTGGCGTCAATATGCTGGGAGTCGGGCTCCACAGCTATGGATTCCTCAATGGTGCCTTCCAAACGCTCCTGTACTTTGTCCTCAGCCAATTGGCCTTGATCGCTCTTGGTTGCCTCCCGCTGAAATGGTGGAGAAGCTTTGGAGAGCATTCCACCGACACCATCGCTCCAAATGCGCCCACTGCCGGTAAACCGCCCCTACGTCCAGTCAGGTCTGTGGCTTGAGGCCCAACGCTGACGTTCCGCACGGAATGATCTCCATCGCCGTCATCGGTCTCGGATACGTCGGTTTGCCGCTCTCGCTGCAATTTGCCCGCTCGGGAGTTCGGGTGATCGGGCTGGACCATGACCCGGTCAAGGTGCATTCCCTCAACTCGGGTCGTTCCTACATTCACCACATCCCCGCGGAATCCGTCAGCGAACAGGTGGACTCCGGGCGCCTGACCGCCTCCACCGACCTGTCGCGGGTTGCCGAAGTGGAGGCCATTCTCATCTGCGTTCCCACGCCCCTCAACGCGCATCGCGAGCCGGACCTCTCGTACATCATCGACACAGCCACCGCGATGGCACCGCACCTCCAGAGAGGCGCATTGGTGGTTCTCGAGTCCACCACGTATCCGGGCACCACGGAGGACGAATTGAAGGCTGTTCTCGAGGCCGGCTCCGGGATGAAGGCCGGCGTTGATTTTCATCTGGCCTATTCCCCGGAACGGGAGGACCCGGGCAATCCCCAGAGCGGCGCGGCCACGATTCCCAAGGTGATCGGTGGACTCACCCCTGCATGCCTTGCCCGGGCGCAGGCTCTCTATCAGCGGGCGATCCGCACCACGGTTCCCGTCTCTTCCTGCCGCACGGCGGAGGCCACCAAACTTCTGGAGAACATCTTTCGAAGCGTCAACATCGCCCTCGTGAATGAGTTAAAGGTGGTTTACGAAGCGATGGGTATCGATATCTGGGAGGTCATCCGGGCGGCCAAGACAAAACCGTTCGGATTCATGCCCTTTTATCCCGGGCCTGGACTGGGCGGGCACTGCATTCCCATCGATCCTTATTACCTCACCTGGAAGGCGCGCGAGTTCGGTCAGGCCACACGATTCATTGAGTTGGCCGGTGAAATCAACACGCGGATGCCCGAACGGGTGGTGCAGAGGGTCGGCGACGCCTTGAATGCCGTTCGCAAGCCGGTCCATGGGTCGCGCATTCTGCTCCTGGGTATCGCCTACAAACCCAATGTGGATGACGACCGCGAATCGCCGAGTTACGTCCTGATGGAGTTGCTCAAGCTGCGCGGGGCTGAAATCGCCTATCACGATCCATATGTGCCGGTCATCCGTCCCACCCGGGAGCATCCGCAGTGGGCTGGAGTCTCCTCCATCACCTGGGACCAGAAGACGGTGAGCTCGTTTGATTTGGTCCTGATCAGTACGGCCCACAGTTTGATGAATTGGGAGGAATTGGCCGCCTGGGCACCGCTGATTGTCGATACGCGGAACGCCATGGAAGGAAAAGCCGTTCGGGAGGGACAGGTATGGAAAGCCTGAGACGGTACTGCTTGAGGACAATTTTGCCGCAGGATCGGGATGGATGGGAGGAACGTCGATGAGACTGTTGGTCACGGGCGGCGCGGGGTTCATTGGTTCGAACCTGATTGAGCTCCTGCTGGATCAGCCCGAGGTGGAACAATTGGTCAACCTCGACTGCCTCACCTACGCCGGGCATCTGGCCAATCTAAGAGCCGTCGAGCATCATCCCCACTATCGGTTCCTTCAGATCGATCTTCGGGATCGGGATGCCGTTCACCAGGCCTTGATTGATTTTAGTATCACCCATGTGCTGCATCTGGCTGCGGAATCTCATGTCGATCGCTCGATTGCCGCGCCGGCTGACTTCATCACGACCAACATTGTCGGAACCTTTCACCTTCTCGAAGCCTGCCGTGGCGCATGGGCGAATATGCCGGACGGACGCCGGTTCCTCCATGTTTCCACCGATGAGGTCTACGGATCGCTGGGTGGAGAAGGGCGCTTTACCGAGTCAACTCCCTACGCCCCGAACTCCCCCTATTCCGCCAGCAAAGCCTCGAGCGACATGTTGGTGAGGGCCTACCACCAGACCTACGGATTGCCGACGATCATCACCAATTGCTCCAATAATTATGGTCCGCGGCAATTTCCCGAAAAACTTATCCCGGTTCTTATCCAGCGATCCCTGGCGCGGCAGCCGCTTCCCATTTTTGGGGATGGTTTGCATGTGCGCGACTGGCTCCATGTCCGGGACCACTGTGATGCCCTCTGGCAGGTCCTGCACCGCGGTCGGTTGGGCGAGACCTACAATATCGGTGCAGAGAACGAATGGGCGAATCTTCGCCTGGCCGAGTGGGTCTGCGACTTGGTGGACGAACTGGCTCCCCAGTTGGGAGGCAACAGCCGTGAATTGATTTCGCACGTGGAAGACAGGCCAGGCAATGACCGTCGGTACGCCATCGATGCGACCAAAGTCCGAACCGAACTCGGCTGGAAACCGGTAAAAGACTTCCGATCAGGACTGCGCGAAACCATCGCCTGGTACATTGACCATCAGGACTGGGTCCGGGAGGTCAGCCGCGGTCATTTGCAGCCAATTCCGGTCGACGCCGTGCATCCGGTAGCATTGTCGCTACTTGGCTGAACCTCGGTTTATTTCGGGAGCCATTTCTCCCAATTCTTGGCGTAGGCATCCACGTTGGAGCGATCGACGGGCACCAGGGCACTGACTTCCTTGACCACCTTGGGATCACGCTTGAAGTGGACCTTGTCCAAAAGGAGTTCCAACGAACGGTAGCCCCATTGGTAGCACTGCTGGGCCAGCAGCTTCTGGACATGACCCGAGCGGATGTAGTTGAGCTGGGCAGGCAGGGCATCGACGCTGACGCACTTCACGGTGCCCGGTGCCCATTTCAAGGCACCTTCCGTGAAGAGAGGCCACCCACCAATCATGGCCCATCCGGTGATGTCGGGGTTGGCTTGCATGACCTGCTCCACCCGGGCGGCCGCGTCCTGTGGCGTCTCGCGGTGGTAATAGGCGTCGCGAACGGACAATCCGGGAAAAGCCTTGGCCCCGGCGCGAACACCGGCCACGCGTTTCTGGAGGTTGGGTGCATTGGGATTTCCAGCGAGAATGGCAATGACCCCTTTTCCATCCATGACCTTCGCCAATTCCTCAAGCACTTGATGGCCGCAGAGGTCGTCATCCACTCCATAGTTGACGAAGCGTTTCGAAGCCGGGGCATCGCTGTCGAAGGTCGCCACGGGCACGCCAGCAGCCACCGCCCGGTTGATGGCATCGGTCACCTTGTTGGCGTCGCTGCAACTGATGGCGATGCCATCCGCCCCGGCCAGGACCAATTGTTCAAGGGCTTCAGCCTGCTTTTGGGCGTCCTCTTCATTGGGGGTTCGCCAGTCGAGTTCGATTTTCAGTCCATGACGGGCGCTCAATTCCCGCACGGCATCCTCCGCCCCAACCCGGGCCACCTGGAAGACGGCATTGCCTTGGGATTTGGCAATCAGCCCAAAGCGGTACGATTTGGGGGCGGCCGTGGCCACGAAGGGTAGGACAGCGGCTCCGGCAAGGAAGGATCGGCGATTCATAGGGGACTTATGGGAAGGAACCGGAAGAGTGACGCTGAGTCAAGGCAGGACCCACTACTTCCCCGAGACACCCAAGAGGTACATCAGGATTAACTCCGGCAAATCGAGGGAGTAGCCCCCCTCCAAAATGCTAAAGGTAGGAATACCCAGGCTCCGAACCTGCTGGCCGATCCAGTGGAAGTCCTCCTGCACGAGGGTTCCGTTGGCGAGCGGGTCTTCTGTATACGCATCAAATCCAGCGGATACCGCCAGCACCTGAGGCTGTGTGGCCTGCAATCGGTCCAGGGCGCGGCGCAGGATGTCCCGCCACTGTGCCCGGGGAGTCGCCGGAGCCACCGGGTAGTTGAAGCAATTGGGGCCTACGTCAGCACCTCCAGTGCCAGGATAGGCCGGGTATTGGTGCACCGAGGCAAACGCGACACCGTCGCATCCCGCCACGATGTTTTCCGTGCCGTTCCCGTGATGAACATCGAAATCGAAAATGGCCGCTCGAAGGCCGCTAGCCTGGGCTTCCAGCGCGGCGATAGCGACAGACCCGAGATAACAAAATCCCATTGACCGGTTCCGCTCGGCATGATGCCCGGGCGGGCGCATCAGGCTAAAAGCCGGAGTTCCAGCGAGCGCCAGGTCCATGGCTTTCAATCCTGCCCCCACACTCCGCCGGGCGTGGGCTCCGATATCCGGATGCCAGGCGGTGTCGGCATCAAAGTCCTCCTCGACCTTCAACCGGGCCAGACAGGCAGCGGTGTGGGCCCGGAGTAGCTGTGCCTCGGTCGCCACACCCGGCTCGGCCCATTGGAGTGGCAACACCTTCTGGCTGCGCAACAATTCGACAGTGCGCTCAACCCGACTCGGCTTTTCCGGATGGCCCGGAGTGCGATAGCCCAGACACAAAGGGCTGTTGACGATGGTCATGATGGTTTTGCGGACGGTATCAATTCCAGCAGCTGCGCCACACACAAGTCGGCAAAGGCAGGATCGTTGATATTGCCCGGATATTCGATAAAGGGAATTCCCGGTAGCAGTTGGGATCGCCAGCTATCCCGGAGGGCCGCGTCCGCCGCCGGATCATGGAACGGCTGGCCTGGGGAGCTGATGACGCTGATGCCGCTCATCGGAAACAGAACCGCCACCGGGCCTTTCGATCGGTTGCATTTCTCGGCCAGAATGCCACCCAGTCGGGCATTTTCCTCCGGGGTGGTCCGCATCAGGGTCACTTGGGGATTGTGATGATAGAAGCGCCGGTTTCGAAACTTTTCCGGCACCGAGGCGGGTTCCCCGAAATTAACCATGTCCATACAACCGGGTGTCAGGATAGTCGGAACACCGTGAAGGGCAGCGGCCTCGCACCGGGTGGGACCCGCCGTCAGGACTCCACCGACCAATTCGTCCGCCCATTCGGTGGTGGTGATGTCCAGCACACCGGCGACAAGCCCGCTCTCAATGATCGACTCCATGGTGCGACCACCCGTGCCGGTGGCGGCAAACACCAGGACCTCATATCCGGCGGCCTCGAGAGCAGAGCGGGCGCGGGTAACGCAGGGGGTCGTGTTGCCAAACTGAGAGGCCACGATCATCGGTTTGGCGTTTTCAAGGTCAGGTGTCTTCGCCTCGACCATACCGCAAATCGCCCCCGCCGCCTGGGCCAGCAATAACCGTGAAAGGCGGTTGAGGCCGGCTACATCGACAATGCTGGGCATCAGGGTGATGTCCTTGATTCCCACGTAGGGGGCAGTGTTACCACTGGCGAGCGTCGACACCATGAACTTCGGAATTCCAAGGGGAAGCGCCCGCATGGCGGCGGTGCAAATGGCCGTTCCACCACCTCCACCTAATGACAGAACCCCATGGATGCGCCCTTCCGCGTGGAGCCGTGCCAGAATAATCGGGGCTCCCTTGGCCATCAGTGCCACGGCCTCGCCCCGGTCGCGGCGGGCCACCACCGATGCCAAGTCGATGCCAGCGGCTTGGGCAACCTCTTCACGGGTGATATCCGGGCTCAGACGGGCGGGCTCGAGCGTCCCCACGTCGATACGTAGGGTTTGATGCCCGCGTGCCCTGACCAATTGATCGACATAGGCATGTTCGTCTCCCTTGGTGTCGAAGGTCCCGAGAATCGCAATGGTGGCCATGGATGGATTGAACGGCCTCAGGATACCAGTGCTTCCCCGAGGTCTGGCAAGCCCGGGTCGCCGGGCTCCGCTAATTTACCGGAACTCCCTGCCACCACCCGATTCCTACCTTTTCGATGAAGAACGTATCAACTCCTCAACGGCCTCCTTGGCCTCGGCCAATCCCAGGCCGGATTCCTCTTGGAAAAGTCGGATGGCTTCAATCTTCCGGGACGGATCGGCAGCCACTGTCCGGACTCGATCTGAAACCGAGTATGACCCCGCTGGCGTTGTCCCCTGACCACGCCCTGAACGGGAATGTTTCTTAAAACGGACGAACCAAATCGCCAGTTGAAGCCCGGCGCAAATACAAATGAGAACCAGTAAAGCGTCGCGGCTCAGGAAGCCCAGTAATTTGCTGGCGGCGAAGTTGAAGCCCGTCAACAGCAACAGGACAAGAACGAAGAGCAGGAGGTTCAGGGGCAAGTCCTTCCAACCAACGGGCGGATAGAGCCGAAACGACTTGACCCGGTTATCGAGCAGAAACGAACGGTCCTCCGTTGAGTCCGAATTGAAACCTTCCATTCTGCAATCATGAGCGGGTAGGCGGAACCGAGACGAGTGGAAAGCGCCGTTCTGATTCCATCGTCGTGATAACTGACCTGTCCCTTAGTTTGAAGGCGACGAACGAACCCAGTCGACGGTGTCTGGCATTCCGTTGAAACTCAATCCACTCTCCCGCCGTGATTGTTCGCACGCGAAAGCTCCCACTGTTGGTCCAATTGCTGGTCCTCGGGGTCCTTATGCCATGGTCACTTTTCGGCCAACCTCGCGTTGCGGCTTCCTCAATACCTCAGCCACTTGTCCAGCCTGGAAAAACGAACGAATTGGCCAGACGTTTCGCCGAGGAATTTCCCGACCTGCGGGCCAAGGCCGAAAAGGGCGACGCCGCTGCGCAGAATCTAGTCGGGGAAGTCTACGGTGCCGGACGCTGGGTGAAGGCGGACCCGAACGAGGCGCTGCAGTGGTACCTCCGTTCCGCAAGAAAGGGGCACGCCCCAGGTCAATACAACCTGGCGGTGGCTCTTGAAAATGGGGAGGGAACCCCAGTGAACCTTCCGGAGGCGCTTCATTGGTACAAAAAAGCGGCTGGGCAGGGATTTGCTCCGGCAGAATACAACCTCGGTTTAATGCTTTTGCGGGGACAAGTCGAAAAGCCCAAACCGACCGAGGGCGCGAAATGGATTCAAAAGGCGGCTGAACACAACGACCGACTGGCGCAGGTTGCGTTGGCCTCCCTCTATGCCGAGGGCAACGGAGTCCGTAAGGACCCGGGAGAAGCCTGGGCGTGGCTGAGTGTGGTCCTTGCCGACGAGAAATTCCACTTCCAGACGGAATCCCTGAAATCCTCCCTGTCTCACCTGCAAACGATGCTGACCTCCTCGCAATTGGAAGCCGCCCGATCCAGGGCAAAGGTCTTAACCCGGCAATTGACGAAGGGATCAGAAACCGGAAGGTGAGTTTCAACGACATTCATTTTCGTCCGCAAATCCATCCAATTCCCCACCATTTTCTCATTCGGGAACCGCCAGACGATATAACAGGTGACCTGTCCCTTAGTTATTGTCCCCCAATATAACAGGTGACCTGTCCCTTAGTTTTCGGTGGGGGTATCTTTTCAGTTAACGCGATACGATTCCGTCTGGAACCGGGCGAGGCACCCAGGCGCCCGGTCATCTATACCGATGCCAGGATTCGATTCCATTGCGGGCTCTGGAGGTCGGGGTTCCCTTCGTTCCAGACCACAAACTGGGAGAGCAACATCTTCTGTTCCGCGGGCCACTGGGCCTCGATGCGAGATCCGACTTCCTCCGCGCTCCAGCCACGAGCCGCAAGACGTCGCTTCTGTTCGGCCGCAGTGCAGGCCACGCAGACGGTCGCGTCGAAGGCCTTTTGGTAGCCCTTTTCGAACAATAGCGGAATTACAACACAGCCAAACCTGGCGCCCATTTCCTCCCAATTGGCCGCAGCCTCTTTCCAACCGGCTTCAATGCGGGGATGAAGGATAACTTCGAGGGATTTCCTTGCGATCGGGTCGGAGAAGACCCGTCGGGCCAGAAGTGGGCGGTTTAACTTTCCGTGGAGATCAAGATAGTCCCCGCCAAACGTCTGGACTATTTCCGCCAATGCGGGAAACCCAGGCTGAACCAGATGACGGGCAAGGTCATCCGAATCGATGACCGGGACGGACATCCGTTGTAGGATGTCCGCTGCCGTTGACTTTCCCATCCCAATACCGCCCGTGATCCCCAACAACTTCACGGTTTGACCAAGGAGGAATCAGGGTGCCACGATGGTCCGGTAGGTACGGAAGGTATTTGTTCCGACCGGGGCCTGGATAAGGAAGGATCCGAGGGAATTGACGTTGGTGCTGAGAGCTCCCCAGTGAACCAAATCGCGGGAATATTGGGTCAAATAGACTTGGTCCAATTGTCCGGTGACATAGATCTGAGCTTTTCCGGCGGCCACCTTCAGCAACTCATCGTGAGCCACAGAGCTGGAGTCGACGAGGGGGCGAATGTGAAGTTGGACGTTATCCAGCCAGGCGGTATCGGCACCGGATGAGCCGTTGGCGTCCTTCGAATAGCGCCACTCGTAGGTGTGAATGCCGCTGGGAACGTTAAAACCGAACGTCGCCCAACCCAGTTGACCCGACCATTGCTGGACCAGATTTCCATCGATATAGAACCCAAGGAAATCAAATCCAGCCTCAGAACTCACCTTGTAATCAAAGCTGCCATTGCCGCCATTGGAAGCAGTGGTTACCGAGAGCGACGTCAACTGGCCATCACCGATGGTTCCAGCCTGGGCGGCATGGGAATCGAGGGAAACGACGTTTGTCTGGACAAACCATTTTGTCGAACCGGAGGTCAACCACGGAAGCTTCTTAAAGTCACCTGTCTCGAAATCATCGGAATAGTGGTCCTGGATAAAGCTGGCGTGGACATTGACCCCTGGAGTGACCGGGAAAGTCAGCGGGTTATCGAAGGAAATGATGGAACCGGTCCAACCGGCAAATTGATGACGGGCATTCGCCACCGCTTGAACCGTAAAGAGACTATTGCTCGGGTATAGACCGCTGATTCGGGTGATAACACCACCCTCCCCGGACGACAGCGTCACCGGAAGCAAATTGACCGAATCAATTCGATAACCGAGCGAGAGGGAGCCAAAGGCACCACCGAACCCGTCGACCGCGATGCGAACCGGAACACCCTGCGTCACGGCTACTTGAACGGAACTGTAACCAGAGCCGGCAATGGCATCATCGTTTGAGGCCAGCAACGTCAATGCGTTAACGAAATCTCCAGTATAAACCGCCAGCAAGGTATCGAAGGTCGAGCCCTTCAAATTTACGGTGAGCAGGCCCGAAAACGGTGGATTGTAGACATACCACACCGAATGTCCCCCGTCGTTACCGGCATGGGCCGGCTCGCCCGGTTCCTTGGTGGAACCCACGTTGCTTCCGTTGAGGTTCCCGGAATTACCGGTCAAGACAGTTCCCAAGGCGAAGGCATCGTTGCTCTGAGTAGGAACACGATAATAGACGTTGTAGAGGGCCGCCTGTGAAACGTTACCAGCGTAATCGAAGGCGACGATGCTGATGGTATTGGCCCCAGGAGCGAGGCTCAGAGCGGAAGGCAGGGTCCAGTTGGTGGTGCCGGCAGCTGTCGCTGAAACGGAATTGTTGAGACTGATTTGGACCGATTTGACACCGCTCGGGGACGGTTGCGGATCGATGGAAGTACCCGACAACGCCAGCTTGTTGGTTGTCACCAAAAGGCCATCGACCAACCCATTAACGCTGACACGAGGGGGAAGATTGTCGATGCTGCCATTCGGTTGAAGCTCGAGACGAAAACGTCCGAGATTATCACTATTCACGCTGGCGACCGCAATTTTGTAGGAGACGCCGGCGACGGCTTGAAAGATGAATTGAACACCCGTATTACCGCTGGAGGCCGCTGCCGAGGCGATTGGCTTCAGAGTTTTGAGCGATGATCCGGTGTAGACGGCGACAACGGTCGGGACGTCACTGCGCAGGGTATCCACTAATACGGGGCCACTGGCCAAAGGTGAATAGGAGTACCACAGCGACGCAGCCACCGTGGAGACACCCGCGTGCGCGGGTTCGCCGGTCTGAACGGATGCCAACGTATTGGTCCCAAACAGGACAGCCCCGGTGGAGGCAATCTTCTGCGGTTGTAGGAAATCGTCGTTAGCCGGTGGAGCCACCAAGTTGTAGGTATTCGTGAAGATGACGCCATTTTCCTTGGGGGCATTGACCACGAAAAGGAAACTGTAGGTTCCCACATTGGTTCCGGAGAACGTGGCGGAATAAACATCGTCTCCCGACGTCAAGTCGGCTCCAGTCCCGTCATTGACAAAGACCAATGGCGCTGAGATCCCGGCCGGATCGGTCACCGTGCAATTGACGGTCGCGTTCGTGATTGGGAAGATGTCCGTCACCGTGACAAAGAAGGGAATATTGGTATTTCCAACGCGAAGGGTGGTCCCATTGGGAGGATTGACCGACACCTTGAGTGAGCCGCTGGGACCGGATGCCACCGCGTTGTAGGCATTGACACGGCCGCCGGTGGTGGTCAGCCCATCCAAGGCGGGAATGGGAACAATTGAATTTAGCACCCGTTGGCGTAATTCGGCCATGGAGGCTTTGGGGTGCGCTGCCAGGGTGAGGGCCGCCACACCGGCTACGTGTGGAGATGCCATGCTGGTTCCCTGTTCCACCACGTAGTCGGTATCTCCCCCCGCAAACGTGGAATATATCTCCACACCAGGAGCACCCAAATTGACTGTCTTCAACCCGAAGCAGGAGAAACTGGCAAGTTGGTCTTTACGGTCCAAGGCAGCCACCGAAAGCATGCTGGGAAGCCCAAAACTAGCCGGAGCAAAGGGGATGATATCATCGTCCGTACCATTATTCCCAGCGGCTGCGACAAAAAGCATCCCTTTGGCTCCGGCTTGGTTGATAGCGTCGATCAGGGGTTGGTCTCCTTCGCCACCGGAAGGACCGCCCCAACTATTGTTGGAGATTCGTGCACCCATCTTGGAGGCATACTCGATACATTTGATGGCATCGCTACCCTGCCCGGATCCCGATGCAGAGAGGAATTTGCAGGCCATCAACGAAACGTTCCAACAAACGCCAACGTGGGGATACCCGTTGTTAGCCGCCGCACCCATGGTGCCCGATGTATGAGTTCCGTGGCCGTTGTCGTCAAAAGGGTTTCCGGAACCGGTGATTCCGTTAAAGCCATAGACGTCGTCCACAACGCCGTTGTTGTCATCATCGATTCCATTTCCCGGAATCTCATTGGTATTGACCCACATGTTGGCTGCCAGATCCTTGTGGGTGTATCGGACGCCGGTATCAATGCTTGCGACAATCACCGCGTTTGTTCCGGTGGTCAGCTGCCAAGCCGCAACCGCGTCAATATCGGCGCCAGGTTTACCACCATTTTGACCGGTATTCCGCAATCCCCAGAGAGTGCCATCGGAGAACTTGAGGTCGTCAGGTATCGCGTTGGCGTATTTCACCGCGTCGGAAGTCACATATTGGAACAGCCCTGAGGAGCGAAGGTAATCGATTCTATCCTGGAGTGCCTGTGCTTTTGCCTGAGGAGACGTGACCGCCGCGGCCGTCACATCGGGATGGTCGGAGTCAATAAGAAGCAATCCGGGAACCAACGTGTATTCATATTGGATGGCCAAACCCGCCGCCGCAAGGACGGCGACCGCCTGAGGACGGACTACAGCCAGATCGGATTCCTGACTGATGCGCAGCCTCCCGAGCACATGAGTGGGATGGACCGCGATTCCATTCAACTGGATGGATTCAGCGCCTGCCCGGCCCGTCAATAGGCCGCTCATTCCCGCCACCAAGGCGGCTAAAACGAAGATTCGCTTCCAAAACATAAGGTTGGTTGATGAACGGAGCTGATTCAGGGCTGATAACTCACCCGATAGTAGCGGGTGGCACCACTTGAGCCGGCGGTATCGCGGAAGCTCAACGTCGTGGGAACCGAGAGGGTATTGGTCACGGAGCCAAGTGAAACCCATTTGACCGGCTTGATAGACTGGGAGTATTCGACCGAATAGACGGCGTGGGCAGCGGCAGCCCAAGAGAGGGTGCTGACGAGCTTGGGCGACGGTGTGACAGTCACCGAAACCGGCGGTACATCAAACGGTGCCGGGTCGAGCGCATTGACAATTCCATTTCCATTGGAATCGATGTTGGGGCTGTTCAGAAGGTTACGGTTGACGACGATCACCTGACCCGTTTGCAAAGCCACTTTAACCCCACCGTTGGGTCCGGCGAATTCTCCGACCCAGCGGATATGACCGTTGGCCAACCCATCCACCTGCTCCACAGGTACGTTGGCATCTGCAAAATAAAGGGTGAAATTGTCATCAAAGAGCAGAGAATCTGCTCCGGACGCCAAGAGACCTGGGTCCAGAACCACCTTGTCCACGTAAAGTGCATACGGTCCCGTACCACCTGGACCGCTGAACGTGATGACCCCTCCGTCGCCTACCTGGAGATAGAGACGACCTATGGCAGCGTTATCGACGTAGCCTTCGACCGTTGCCCCCTTATCCTGGCCAGACCAGATAATTGGATAGGAAGACTGAGGCTCAGCGGTGGCCTCAATCGTGGTCCCCAGCAAATCTCCGGAGGCCGGTTTTGTAAGAAGGGTGATACCCTGCTTTGAGCTGATTCGGCTTTGAGCAGCACTTCCAGCATCGGACACCCGTCCCGGGATGCTTAGAGTTGTGACACCATTACCCACCAGTGCCGCATTCCTCAATTTGAGAGTTGCGGTGGTTATGTTGATGTCACCGTCCGAATTGACCAACCCACCATCCATCTTGGTGTCGTCCGCGGTGAGGTTGATGGCAGATCTATAAGCCGTCGTCAAACTTCCATCCTCCTCCAAATAGGAGCTGTGAATGGTGATGCCCAAAGACAAGAAACTGCCATAGTTCACCCATGTATCGTAAGGAACGGGAAGGTCGGCTCCGAAATTCACCCCCCCGATGGCAGTAAAATCTCCATAATTAGTGAAGTTCAACAGATTGGGACCATTCGTACCCACCCAGGAACGGTTCACCCCCGTACCCATGGTCAGGTTGGTGGCCAAGGTCAGCGACTTCGACAGAACCAAGAACTTGTCCTGAGCCGTTAGTTCATCACCAATCGTAGCACTCGAGCCCCGAACGGTGAGACCGCTCAGGTAGGTTGGTTGCTGCGCAGTCAGCTGACCTTTGAAGAAAACAACGTGATAATCCGCTTCAAAAACGATGGTGTTGGTGACGTTTTCCGGGGTGTTCGTGTCTCCATTGCGTGCCGTGTTGGTCGAGACGACGTCCGCGCTGTTATAGTTGGTGAAGAGCACGCTGAGATGATCCACGAATCCATCCGCAAATCGAAGGGTACTCAGACCCGCCAGATTTGTGACCGTCGTATCTCCGGTTGAGGCACCCAAATCGTAATACAAATATGGGGCTTGAACGACCGTTGACCTGGAGGTGGTCAGATTCTCGGCGCGGATGTTGACAACATTCTGTCCACGAATCCGTGAGCGGGTTAGATCCAGATTTTTCGCCGAAATCTCAATGCGCCCAGGTAGATTGGTCACTGAGGCACCGGGTACGGCGGGGACGCCCGCCCCCGAGGAGCTCATCGCCAAACGGATGGCGGTGAAATAATTGGTCGATACCAAATTAGTGAGCGTCAACCCCTTGGGGAAATTCGTATCAAAATACTTTGTGAAGATTGTCGGATATAGGTCCGCATTGTCACGCAGCGCACCGGATGCCAGAGGTGTGACGAAGGTTGTCTGAGGCCGGACAGTTCCAGGAAAGAATGAGGTGCCGCCCGAAGCCCCCAACTCATCGACAATCACCACCTGCTGGAGATCGGGAGCACCCGTGAGGAGGTCGGTATCAATGGTGAAGTATTGAGCGAAAACGTCGCTGTAATTGGTCAAGCCCCGGGGACCAGGGACATGAGGATTAAACGTAACACTGATTTGGACATTCGTGTCGGCCTGGGGTTCGACAAAGACCACCTCAATGATTTGACGGTTGGTATCCACTTGATTGGTACGAACAAACGACAGTGGATTAAATAGCTTTAGTGCCGGGCGTTGGTAAATGGTTCCGTTGATGTCCTCGAGTGTGTACGTGGGGCTCGTGACCCGAAAGAGACCTGGACCAACCGCTCTGAGCAACGTCAACGGATCGACACCGGCAGTGTTGGTGGCTTCACCGTAGTAGATCGCGTCGGTGTACCCGGGAACCCCCGTGTCGGCAGTCGATTGGATCGCGACGAGACCCCCAACCAGATTGACATTGCCGCCTTCCAGCCGGAGTAATCCCGTACTCGGAACGGTCAACGAGCCGTGGTTAACAATATTTGTTGCTTTGAGAATAAGATAGGGACCGTCGTAGAATGAGCCTCCCACGGTAATGGAACCCACCCCCTCATTGACAATACTGGATGCCCACCGTCGAATACCCGTTGCACCGTCGAAAAACTCGAAGTCAAAACCACCCGAGTACCCCACGTCGGAGATCATGGTTCCCCGGTTGGTATAGTTGAGTGTATTCTGGGTGGTGTACGGACTCACCAATCCGCTGACAACGAAGGTTCCCCGGTTGACGAAGGCTGTCGCGTCAATTTGAGGAGCGTCGGTCACCAATCGATCATTGATGTAAATGGGAGTTACTGCGACGGCCGTCTTTGCCGCGATAACCAAGCCCAAGAGTTGAAGAGTTCGGAAAAGAAGCGTTTTCATGGCTAGGTTACTTTCCGCCGAGTGCCAGGTTTTCAATTTCCCGGACCGAGGATCCGAGAGGGAAAACAATCGGTGCGTTGGTTGTTCCGTCAAAATATCCCCAAGTAAATCCTTCGGTCGCATCCTGCTGGCCAACACCGGTGCCAAAAGGAGCGAAATTCAAATAGTAGCGGATGAAGTTGGCCAACCCAAGTTCGTGGCGACCTGCGGTGGTACCAGGTCCGTTGTGTTCACCCCCCGCTCCATCGGTATTATTGGCACTTTCGTTAATCCAGGCGGCTGTATCCGTGTGGATGGATGGCACGGGGGCACCGGAGGGGGAAACGACTCCATAATCGCCAGAAGAGATGAGAAGATCGGGTTGGGTAACCAACCGGGATACTGTCTGAGTCTTCGTCGTCTTGTTGGTCACGTAGCGATCCTGCCAGTTGATCGCATAGGGGTTCAAAGTAGTTCCGACCAGCGAATCAAAGTTCAGACGAACGAACTTGTACTTTCCAACTCCGGGCCGAAGAGCGGTTTGAACAATAGGAAACCCGTTGGTTAAAAATGATGTTCCGGTGGAGTTGGTGATGCTGGTGACCAAACTCCAGGGGGAAGACGTCGAATCACCACCTCCAACGCTGGTTTGGGTACCACCTACAACATCTGCAAACAGCGTCTCCACGTTCAAGGCAGTGGAGCGCAAATTAAAGCGAACCTGTCCTGCATCATCTCGTGTGAGTCCTCCAAAATAGCCACCCGGTAGTCTGGCTTTGATAAATCCCCGAATTCCGAAATCGCCACCATTGATACCCGAAAATCCAGAAAGTGAGGTGAGTTCAGGAGCCAGGGAGTCCACAGCAGAGATCGCAGCCTGCCATGTCGGGGTATTGTTTTCCTTAAAGATGGTGTAGGTATACAGCACGTTATTCACATAAGGTGTCGCGTTCCATGTCAGCGGGTCGAAGTTCCGCGTGACCACTGAGAAGAACTGGCGGGGGTCACCTGCCGGGGAAACGATCTGGCTTCGGAGAGCAAAGGTGAAGCGCTCGGCGGCAGCGGCGGCGTAGAATTGCTCAAAAATCCGCCCCATCATCCAGGTTTTGACATCCAGGATACCCAAGGCTCCGGCGGTTGGATGATACCGATATTGTTCCAAAGGAAACTCGCTGAGGTCGCTCGACATGTTGGCGGCATCGGGCAGGTCATTGAAGACCTTGATGGCCGCCTCGACCGCATTGACGCCATCCGTGCCATAGTATTTGAGGAAGGTCGCGTCGTAAGCATAGGTGATGACCGGAACCGGCCAGCGATAACCTTCATTGATGTTCATCGGCCCACCGATGTCACCAGCCCATTGGTAGCCCAGGGTGACGGTCTGCCAGGAGGCCCAAGGCCCCAGAAGAGAAAACGCTTGAACACGTGCGACGGCCGACGTCAGCAACAACGCGGTCAATAATGGTCGAAAGTAGCGTTGCATAGGGTTTAGCGGGTGCGGATCACACGGAAGAAACGGGCCGTTGAATCCGGAGAGATATCCAGAGAATCGGTTGAACCAACGGCCACACGTTCGGCCCCGGAATTAGTCCATACCTTCAAGTTGGTGGAACTGCTGATTTGGTAAGCCCCGCCAGCCGTTGTGGGCCAACTCAGGCGCACTTTACCTCCGAACGAAACAGCACTGGCCACCACAGGTTGTGGGAAACCGGATGTTCCACCGGAAGACCGTACGAATCGTCGAAGAAGGACCTCAGTCCCAAGATTGACGTTTTTGAATCCTGTCCAAGCCGCCACGAATTGGTCGGTACCGACGGGAGCGACTGCGGTCACAGATTCATTGAGCAACGGGACCGCTGAAAGGGAGAAGGATTCGCCATCCGCGGCACCGTCCACGGTGAGGAACTGACCGTAGGGGCGGACATCCGCAGGAGCCGAGCCCTCGAGCCGCCAGGTCAAGAGGACATTGTTCCCCGCCACTGCCAGTTTTGGGCTATTGGCATTGTGGGATGCGTCAGAAACCACACTCAGTGCAGGGGTGGTAGAATTACCCGAGGCATCAAAGGCGCGAACGGCCACCGTCCAAAGTGCAGTGGAACTGCCTTGGTCTCGTTCCGTCCAGCCGGCCAGAAACCCTCCACCGGGAACGGCAGCCAGATGAGGTGCCGAACAGATATTGGTTCCGGAGTTCATCCGAAACTCATCGGTCAATGGATTTCCAGACGCCGAAAACGTTCGACCATAAACGTCTGCAGATTTATCAAAACGTTGGCTTTCCGAAATCCAGCCGACGGCGTAGGCGGAGCCGGACAGCGGGCAGACGACGGAACCCCGCTGGTTGGAGCGGAACGTTTGAGTTACGATGAAATTTGTCCCCAAGAGTTCACCATTACTGCCGATATGTTGGGCAAGAACACCAAATCGGTCTCCATCAGCCTGATCGGATGTCCAGGCCACCACGAATGTCCCATCTTCGAGAGCCGCCACCGAGGGAGCCGAGGGGAGGTCACCCGCTACGGTACTGACAGGAACGTTGGTTCCAACAAAGGAAGGGGTTGACAGACCAGGCTTCAGGATTCGCCCAAAGATTGACCATTTTCCTCTGAGGGATTCCCGCCAGACGATGAGAGCATTTCCACCCTTGGCTTGTGCGACCTGAGGGTAGGTTTGGTCACCGCGAGTCGCCGAAGGAACGGTAAATGGAGCGAAAAGCCCAACCCCGGATGCCGAAAGACGGCGGGCTCGGATGGTCCACGAGTTTCCGACCGAGTGATCCTGCCAAACAACGACGCCTGAGGAAGTGTCAAATGCCAGGGACGGAGCCAACTGGTCTCCCGCCAACTGACCAAGCCCCGGATATTCACTCCCCACCGGTGCAAAGGCAGCGCCCAACGCCGGGACAGAGAGAGCCAGCGCGGTGGCGACCAGCGCACCGGCTGCCCGTGGTATCCAACCGCTCCGTAGCCCGATGAATCGGGACTTTTTGGACATGTTCATAACCGTTGGACTCATCAAGTTAACCGAGACGGAGTGCTCCAATTTGAATGATTACCGTTCTTAATACTAACATGTTTCGTGCCAGAATTTGACACTTAACGGGCAGACGCCTGGCTGGGCACCGCATCCGGGTCGTAGGGCAGATTGTTCGGATCATTCACCCGCTTGCCGGCAGGATCGATGATGGTTGGGGTCACAAAGATCATCAGGTTACGCTTGGCCGTCAGAGAGCTTTCGCTACGGAACAGGCGTCCGACCAACGGGAGATCACCCAATCCAGGGACCTTGTCCTTTTGCTTTTTGACATCTTCCGAAATCAGACCTCCGAGGACCACCGTCTGACCATCCCAGACTGTTGCGCTGGTGACGACCTGGCGAACGCGGATTCGAGGCAGAGGCAATTGAGCACGTTGAGAGAGTCCGATGTTGTTACCGGCCACCGATTGGAAGGTGGGAACGAACGCACCGGGATCATCATAGCCGACGAACTCGATCAAGCTCGGGATGATGGTCATCTGGATGGAATAACCATCTGCCGAGACGTATGGAATCACGTCCAAGCTCGGACCGAATGGGAAGGATTGGGTTCCATATTGTGGCGTAGTGACAATGGCACCGCCGCCCGTGGAGTTACCGGCAGCATTTACACCCCCGTTGCTCGAAGCATTGTTGAGGTCCAAGCTGGTTACAATGGTTCGAACGTCGGAGATTTCGATGTGGGCCTGACGTCCGCTGACCGTCACCAATTTCGGAGCCGTGATCAGGTCTGAACCGTCCCGTTGTTCGATGGCGTTGATAGCGACCCGGAATTGGGGATCGGTCAGGATGCCAGTGACTGTAGCCACTGTGGGAAGAGTGGTTTGATTGGCGTCTGTGTTGCGCAGACCTGCGGTGATGTTCTGGTCGGTCGCGCTCGGGGAAACTGCGCCATAGAGCGGGAAGGCACCGAGCGGGTTTGCCTGGCTGGGCTGACCGGCGAAGGAGGGAGCAGTACCACCAGAGACACCGACCTTTCCGCCACCCATCAGGAAGTTGCCCAATTGCCAATTGAAGCCGAGAGCCTTGTTGTCCGTTTGGGTAATTTCCGCAAACTTGGCCTCGAGGTCGATCAGAGGAGGCGACTGATTCAGGGCGTGAATGGCGTTCTCGATGATGTCGAGGTCGGACGCCGTTGCCCGAACCAAAAGGATACCGGTACGGTCATTGAAGAACAGGGCCTTTTGATCAGCATTGGGATCAGTGAATCCGCCGGCACCGCCAGGAGCTCCCGGGAAACCACCGCCACCGCCAAATCCGCCACCGCCACCACCAAATCCACCGCCGCCGGCTCCGCCAAGGGCAACAGTCTGTGGGAAATAAACACCCGCAGCGAGGAAGAATTGCCGGACCAGAACATTGACGAAAGCCATGTTATTGGTCCGCGTGACAAAGGAGATACCGGCTCCGGTCTGACCACCGCCACCGCCACCAGCACCGCCGCCACCGCCGCCACCGCCGGTTGTGCCTCCGGAAACCTGGACGCGGGGAATCGCAAAGACACCGCCGCCTTGACCACCTCCGCCGCCGCTACCGCCACCACCGCCGCCGCCGCCGCCGCCCCGACCGCCGCCGCCGCTGGAGCTACCGCCGATTTCATCGACGATGGAGATTCCCGCCACGCTTTCAAGACCTTGGAGGAACGTGTTGGGGTCGACCTTGTATTCGCGGGAGAAGAGTTGGGTCGGTTCGGGAAGCTTCTGGGTGAAGACCACAGCGTAGTCTTCGATGGAATACTTCAAGGGACGCTCTGCGGCCTTGGAGATGGCATCGATAACGTCAATCAATCGGACATCACGCAGACCCGGCGTCAGTCGAATGATCACAGAGTTCAGGTCGAGCGGTTCGGCCGGTGCAGCTGCAACCGGCTGACCCGTGGTGGGGTCTACCGAGAATCCCTGCTGAGGAGGAGCGTTATCGACGCTGGAATAGACGGCAAAATTGACGCCGCGCTTTTCCGTATCGCGTGCACGGGCCTGTTCATCGAGGTACTTGATGACTTCGGAGAGCGGCAACGCATCAAACTTGACCTCGTTCAGCCGAATATGGTCGAGCTTGCTGCGGATGGCCTGACGACTCGGGCTGGTGTTGATGAGGTTGGTGCGGGCGAACGGATTGACATTCGACAACTTGGAAACCGGGGTGGCCCATTTCTGTTCCACTTCGACCAAGCGGTCCTTGTTGGTGATCATTCGCATTTTGTCAGCGCGAACGAACCGGCGTTCCTTGATCAGGTTGAGGTAGTAGAACGGGACGGTTTGATCGGGGTTCTCCTTGAGGGCCTTCTTGAAGACGGCCTCTGCCTCATCCAGCTTGCCCATCTGATAGAGAACGACACCGTCATTCACATCGGTGGCAATTCGGGCGATGTTGGTCCGATTTTGTTCCAACTTGGCCAGGGCGTCTTCGCTGGGAAGGCGATTCGCCACGTCGGCCAATCGTTGGTCATTGTCGGCCTTGAAAGCACGGGCCCGGGCATTGCCGGGGTTGGCGCGCAGGGACCGATTGATCTGAAGGTTGGCCTCGCGGTAATCACCGGCCCTCTGAGCGGCAATCGCGAGGGCAAGGCGGGATTCGGAGAGTCCATTGGCGGCATCATTCCGTTCCGCCTCGACGTCGACGGCATTGCCCAACTCATCGGAAAGTTGCCAGGCCTCCTCGTAAAGCTTGGCCGCGGAATTCAGATCGCGCTGGTCCGTGGCGGCGTGAGCCGACCTCAGGGTGTTGCGGAGTACCACTGCCTTCTCCTGGCGGCGAACCTGCTCCTCGGCGAGCGGATTGGACGTCTGGCCAAGGACAACCTGGATGGAGCCGCAAACCAGGAGTACGCGGATGAAGTTGGACGCTTTGGTCATGGGAAATCAAATCGGTTGAATCTGGGACAGCTCAGGTCAAGGCGCAGGGTTTAGCTTAATGACAGAACGCAAGGAGTTGGGGGCCGAGACTACGACCTCATCTTTATCAATGGCAACAATCTTGTATGTCACATTGCCAAGATTCAGCGTATCGCCGGTCCGTTTGCCGACAAAGGACTTCTTGTCCCATCGATAATCGAGGTCGGCGGCCCACGCCAAAGTCTTGGAATACGGCTTGTTGGTCGATAAAGTAATGGTTCCCTCGCCATCGCTCAGGGCGATGACCACTTCCGGTGCGGATTCCTTCGGACCTTTGATGTCGCGGAGCAGGAACAGATCGTTCTTGCTGCCCACGTTGAGGGATACGGTGGTGGGCCGCCGTTTGGAGGGTTGCTTTTCGTAAGCGCGCGTCACCTCGAATTGGTAACGAAATTGGCCGTCCACTCCGACGGCTCCGAGGTAATTGATCTCCAGCGGCAGGGGCGTGGCTTTGGTATACACCAAGCCCACTGCTCCAGTAGAGTCTGTCACTGGATTGAGATTACCACCCTTGTCTTTCATCCAGGTCACCGGATTGAAGGTGTTATGGACCCCGGATAGCTCAATGGAATCGGGCTTGCCGAGACGGGCCAATGCGGCGGCTCCGACAGACAAATCGACCGGTTTCAGAGGCTTCTTTTTGCCGGAAACTTTTTTCTCCAACTGTTCGTCCAAAGCCTGCCGGACTTCCTGTACGTGGAAAGCCATCAGAAGGGAGCCGATGGCGACAATGAGCAGAACTGCCCCCAGGACGAGTTTCTCGTAATGTTTGGTAAGAAATTTCATTCCGAACCGTGATTACTGGCGGGTGTTTTTGACGGGTGCAGCAGAAGGTGAGTTTGTTCCCGACGCAGACGCGGGAGCAGTCAACTTAACAATATCCAGGCCGATCGTGACGCGGAGCAATTTCGGCTCCAGAACCGGCTCATTGGGTCGGGTGGGTGCGGCAGCCGCCACGGGTTGCTGCATGCGGGCGTATGGACCCACCCCGTAACGGGCCATAGATGGGTTGAAGCCGTTGGGAAGCCCAATGGCTGCCATCGGGACTGAGGAGGCACTTGAATCCGAGGCGACGCCCCGTTCGACGTTTAACGTCTTGATGTTGTAGGAGGCCGGGGCATCCCTCAAGCCAGCCAATACCGACGCCAACTCGGAGCTGAAACCCTGGAAGGCGATTTCATAAGGGTAGATGGCAGCCCCCGTGACGGTGTTTGTGGTCACTTTTTTGGCGAGTAGGAAATCGGTCGATGAATTGGAATCGTTGGTCCCGACGGTGGTTCGCTTGATGGATACCAAGGAATGAACGCGAGCGGCGTACAAGATGCGGCAAAGGTCGGTGACGTCGTCCA
Organism: uncultured Verrucomicrobiota bacterium; assembly: GCA_903896505.1. Classification (GTDB taxonomy): domain Bacteria; phylum Verrucomicrobiota; class Verrucomicrobiia; order Limisphaerales; family UBA9464; genus CAILNN01. The sequence goes on from CAITXU010000246.1 coordinate 73,466, forward strand.
AGTGCAGAACCAACGGCACCAGAGCCTTGTCGGGGATTTGGAGGACTTTTCGTTGCTCACCAAAGGTGAAGTCATATTTGTCGGGCAACTTGACACCGGTTTTTTCGGCATCGCGGACCAACCCTGCGAGTCGGCTTTCCAGTAGCCCCTTGAAGGCGGCGTTATCAAGGCCATCGGGCTTTATCTGGACTCCAAACCGATCACGAGCGGACTTCTTGAATTCCTCCACCCGCTGCTGCTCTTCTTTGACCTGCTTCAGGTTTTCCGGATTCGGAAACGGGTCAGCCGAAACGATGGTATCCAAGGCTGAGGTCTTGGTCTGGAGTTCGCTGTAGGCGGTCTGGGCTCCATCCCATGACTGGTATAGATAGAAACCAGCGGCCAGAAGGAATAAACCCGCGACAGCCAGGCCAACAACGAACAGTAGATTGCGTTTGATCCAGTCCATATCAGAGCTTGATGGGACGCTTGAGTTTCAAGCTGATGGGAAATGTGAAGGTCGGGGTGGCATCATCGACCGTCTCCAAATTTCCGTTCAACTGGGTTTCGTTCGAGTCGAAGAGAGGGTCGGCCTTGAGTTCCTTGACCAACTCGTAGGGAATCTCAGCATTGCGTTCCTTCTGCTTTAGATTCACCGCCCGAATGGTCAGGCGAAGAGTGCTGAGTTCGTTGGTGGAGCCACTGGGCTTCGGCTTGTCTGCCGGAGCGGCAGCGGGAGCGTCTGGAGCGGGAGCGGCGGCAGCGTCCCCTCCTGCGGCCCCTTGGGCACCGGCCGCGTAGGGGCCCAACCGATAGCGCTTCATCATTTCCGGGCTCATGAAGAACGTTCTGGGAGCGTTCTCCTCTTCGACCGGGGCGACATTAACCGTTGGCTCGGTGGAGAGGAGGACGTCTATCCACACTCCCACAGGGACACCATGCTTCTGGCGCATATTTTCCTCGACCGCCTGCATCGAGCGCCGGAGAGAGGTTAAAATGGCTGGCCAATAAGAGCGGTTGTCGAGCCATTCGCCCAATTGATTGGCTTCACTGGAGGCTTTGTTGAGCTTGCCTTGCTCGGACTCCAATTGGGTCTTTTTGGCTTCCAGCGGTGCCAACTGTTCACCGATTTTCGCGGTCGCCTGCTGATAGACATCGCCGACTTTGGCGAAAAGCAGACCGGCTGCACCGACTCCAGCCGCCAAGGCGTAGGAGGCGGCCAAAAGATAGGGTTTCTTGGCCGAAAATTCCTGCCGTGACAGGGAAGCCTTCGGCATCAGGTTGAACTCGACCGGGCAGCGGGCGACTGCGCGCAACCCCAGTCCAACCACTTCTCCGAAACATTGAGCGACCTTTTCCAAATCCTGCACAGGAACGGTCGGGTCGATCTCGACATTCCGGAATGGATTAAAGAATTCGACCGGCAGGTTTAACTTCTCCTGGAAGAACTCAGCGGCATAAGCCATGCCGGAACCCCCACCGCAAAGGTATACGCGGACGGGTGCGCCACCGCCCTGCTGGGTGCGGTAGAATTGGATGGTCTGGTTGACCTGCAAATGCAGCCGGGTCAACACATTGCGGGCAACCTTGGACACGGCTGCCTGGCGCGGGTCTTCGGGTTCCTCGTACGCGCCTCCAAGACTGACAAAACCATTGGCGATCTTGAACTTCTCGGCGTCATCGAAACGCAGCTTTGCCTCGGCCGCAAACTCCTGGGTGATGGCGTTGGCTCCGATATTGATGCTGCGGGAATAGTATTTATTGGCCTCGAAGAGAAGGACGTTGCTGGTTTTTGCACCAATATCCAGCAGAAGACTGCAGCCTTCCTGGTCGGCATAGTTAAAACGGAAAGCGTTCGCCAGGGCACCCACCGAGGCATCCACCACGGTCATCTTCAGACCGGCGGATTCACCGGCACCGAACAGCTTTTCAACCAAGTCCGACTTGATGGCCACCAGCAGGACCTCCAACTCGCCACCCGGGGCGGAGCCGAGGATTTGGTAGTCCCACGCTGTTTCAGCGAGGGGAAAAGGAACATTCTGCTGGGCCTCGTACTGGATGATCTGGGTGACCTTCGAGGTATCGACCGGCGGCAATTTGACGAACTTCGAAAAAACCTGGTAACCGGGGGCGCAGAGATTGCCGCTGCGGGCCAGAAATCCAAATTCAGAGAGCATGTCGGTCAAGCCCTTCTTGACCACCGCGTCCCGGGCGGCGTCCTGAGAGCCAGCCAAGCCGATGGACTTGATGCCAAAGCGGAGCAGCCGCAACCCGCTTTGCGGCGTCGCAGCGAACTCGGCGATCTTGAGGCTACCGGCCCCGCAATCGACCCCTAAAAATGATTTCGACTTCAGCATGGTTGCTGTTGGTTGTGACGTGGTGCCGAATAAAAAATCGTCTTCTGCGGAAACCCCGCAGGCAGACGATCACAACGTGCTCGAGGGGTACCTAGAGAAGTAGAGGGGTCTGGTCAAACAGAAAAACCGATGTGGACGGGAAAAAGTTCACAAGTGTTCACAATGAATTGCGATTTATGGGCAAAAAATGCGAATTGGGTTTTTCGCGGTGTGAAAAGCTTCTGTTCGACTGCCAGGAGCCGGAAGTGCGGGTCACTGACCAAAAATCAGGGAATCCCGGACCCGTCCGCCGCTCAAACCCGCCGCGCGTCAGCGCTGGACAGCAAATCTTCCAAGGACGCAACAACCCAGTCCGGCTGATGGAAACGCAGGTCTTCCACCGAGAAGGCACCGGTCGCGACGGCCAGGCACGGTGCCTGAATGGCCCGAGCACATTCAATGTCGGCCGGGGTGTCACCGATGATGATGATTTCGGAACCGGGGACGGAGGTTCCGAGGCACGTGGAAACCCGCTCCCGCGCGACGACGGCGAGTTGGTTTCTGCTTTCATGGTCGTCGCCGAAGGCACCCAGCGTGAACCGGTGTTCCAGGCCATGCGCGGCGAGTTTGAGGACGGCGCCGATTCTCACATTGCCCGTCAGCAATCCGATCAACGGTGGATCGGGCAACGATTCCAGCGCCTCGAGAACGGCGGGAACGGCTGGGCATAGCTCTCCTCCCCCGAGCGACAATTCCTCATCGAGAAGGAACCCGTAAACGGCGAGAAAACGGCCACACTCTTCAGCTGTCCCGGGCAATCCCACACCCGCCAGGAATTGGCGGGCGAGGGAGGTATCGGTGCGCCCATGGAAGGATACCCCATCCATCGCTCCCGGATATCCCCACAACGCGGCGGTACGACGGAATGCGCGCACCCCGGCACCCCCGGTGCGGAGGAGGGTTCCGTCGATATCAAAAAGCACCGCCCGGAAACCGTCGAATGAGGGAAGGTTCTGAGAAGAATCCGTCCACTGGGTTTCTTCCCGGTCTCGTGCCATGGTACGGACACCCATTTTATTCCTGCGGATAGAGCAGGATGCGGTCATGAACGACCAGGATCAGGTCGTTCCGTCCATCACCGGTGACGTCGACGACAATCGCCTCGCGGGGCTCGCTCAATTCCGATCGACGGTTTCGATAGGATCGCTCCTCAAAGACCGCCCAACGATTGGCGGCAACCAGTTGATGGGGTGACTCGTAGGCGACCAAATCTACGTAATTCCGTGCGGTTTCGAGGAACACCAGGTCTTTCCGTCCGTCATGGTTCAGGTCGCCCGAGGTGATATCGTGGAGGTATCCGTCCTTGATCGGCGTTTCATAACCGTCGAGTTCATTGAGCTCCCAGATATCGCCGGACAACTTTTTCCAGGCAACCGAATTGAGGCCCTGAAACCCAACCGCATTTGGCTTGTCGGCACCGAGCGAGAGTGGAACGAGGGAAGTGAAGTCGGTGACCGGGAGGACCGAGCTTTTTCCGGCTTTCCAGACACCGCTGGCGTCGCGGGTGCTCACGGTCAGCGCCTTGCGCTCTGCATCCATGAGAAAAAGCACTGGCGGTTTGCCTTCGCCCTGGCTGATGGCAGCCACGCCGGTGAGCCGGGAGCTGCTGGATGCTCCGTTGATCTGGTCCCGGACGGTAAAATTCCAAGTCGGTTTCTCTTTCCCATCACTGGCGAGAACCACCGCTCGGAGATAGTTCTTCTGAGCCAGCAGCAACTCCGGCTTTCCATCGCCATCCACATCTGCGGTGGCAAGCCATGGGTTGTCGGTCGTACCTCCGGGCGGATTGACATCCACCTCGGTAAAGGAGGCTCCGTCACGGATTTCCTTGAGTTGAACCAGCACCTTGATTTTTTCGTATGGGGTCAAAACCACCAAGTCGTTGAGTCCGTCCTGGTCCGCATCCAGGATGCTCAATCGGGTGGGTGTTCCCTTGAAGGCAGCGGACAGTCGCTGAACCACGGTTTTCCCTTCCGAATCCAACAGAACGAGCTCCCGGACGGTGGTGGTCTCATCCTTGCCGTCTTTCCCAGGCTTCTTTTCGTCCCGCTCGGTAATGGCTGCAAACCGTGGCTTTTCACCCGGTCGCAGGATTCCCACCGCGATGGCCAGGGGACGATCGGGAAGGGTGATGGGCTTTGGGAAATCGATGCGACCCGACACGCCGAGACTGGTCACCCCCACCTGTTTTTCGTCTCCACTCAAAAGAAAAAGTTCATTTCGACCGTCACCGTCCCAATCACCCGCGACGATTTCAGTCACCCCGGTGAGGGTCGGAAACGATTGGACCGGAGCCAAAACCCCGTTGGGTTGCTGCAACTGGACATTGAGTTGCCCACCTTCCGGATCGGCCACCACCAGGTCCGGGCGTCCATCTCCGTTGAGATCGGTCCACAGGACCCCTCTTCGCCCCTTATCCGTCCGCGGCAGGGCCACCACCGAAAATTGGCCGTCCTTGAGATCGGAGGTAAAGGATTCCGGGGCTTTCTGGGCAATATGACCGATGGCGGCGCGTCCTGATTTGGCGGCGATGGTGATGATTTCGGTGACATGGTCTCCATCCAGATCATCGGCCCAGTAACTGCGAACCGGAACAAAGGGAAGGTGGATTTCCGGCCCAAATTGATGGGGCGCGATTTGCAGCCGGAAGCGAAAGGGATTGGGATGGTCCCAATTGACCATCATCAAGTCATCTCGTCCGTCGCCATCAAGGTCGAGAACTTGAAGGGCCTTGACCGTTCCCGAGTAGGGAATTTTTTCGGGCTCACCGAGGGACCCGTCAGACAGGGCGGGCAGAACGTAGATGTGCTTTTCCGCCAGCAGGAGAAGGTCGGGACGTCCATCGGCATTGATGTCGCCCACAGTCAGGGCGTTGGAGTCAAGAATCCCATCGTCCAGTGGCCAGCGCTTGGGCGTTGCCCAACCGTTGGTGCCCAGATTGTACTGGATGACCAATTCGCGTGGGTCCCCATAATAGGCAAGGTCAGGGCGGCCGTCGCCGTTCAGATCGGCGACGACCAGGGAGGTAATTCGTTTTTCCGATGAAATCGAGTCCACACGGAAACGGGCATCGGACGGCAGTTCATTGATGTCTTTGCGTCCGATTTTTGCGGGTGTGACCGGTGCGTTGGTCTTGCCGGTCCGGTTGTAGAGCAAGGTCAACTTGGACCGATTATTATTCACCACAATCAGGTCGTTGAGGCCGTCTCCATCGAGGTCAGCGACATGCAGCAGGCCAATCCCGTAATCGAGGGGAAAAACTTCAGGACCGGAAAACCCAAACCGGTTGGTGGCATCCGCGAGCAGGGATGCGGATGCACCGAGGGCCGCGGCCCAAGTCAGCAGTCGAAGTGACATGTTCCAAGCTTGACCGAAGTTTAGGTTCCGGCAAGCCGGTTGACCGGGCTTAACGGCGGACCTGGCGTCCTGCATTGGCAATCTGCTCGTCCAGCTGTCCCAACCGTCGGACAGTATTTCGGACCAGAAGCGTCAGGCGGGTCTCCAATTCCATCCGAGCAACCGGGTCCTTGCCGCCGGCCTCGCGGGCGGTGAGGTATTCGTCCAGCACGCGGTTCGACTCACCCACCAGTCCGGCCCACTCCGGCGGGGTATGGAGCAGGAGAAGGTGCAGCTGCGACACCTTACGACGAAGGACCGGTCGCTGCGCTGGGAAATCCCAGGTTTGAATCACCTCTCGCAGGGGAAGGGTGCGCCGTACCGTTCCGGTCCGGTTGGTCGCCGGGAGGTCCGCCGTTTCCGTCATGATGACGGCCAATTCAGAAATGACACGGTCCGCCGGCCAGAATTGGCTCGGCCCCCGCCCCACCACTTCAACGGAGGCCACAGCCCACCATTTTTCGACATCGAGAAGAGAACGAAACTGACCAGCACTGACAGCCAGAAAGGTCGTCTGCCAGTTCAACGACCGGTGGGCGTCCCGAATGAATTCCCGAATCGCCTTCCGTCCGCGGTCCTCGCGCAGAAGTTCATGGACAAACAGAGTGGCACTTGCGCGGTAGCGACCATAGCTGTCGGCGGAACCCAATTGCTCGGCAACAGGCTGCGCCAACTCGGAAAACGAAAGAGGTCCGGTGCCTCCAAGGCTATCACGGGCCATGACGGCCGCATCGCGATGGCGGGAAGCACGGATGGTGACCGTTTGAGACTCGGTGACCAGATCGCGCCCCACCTCGCCCAACAGGAGTCCGGTCAAGCCTTCGGTGAGCCACAAAGGCGGAACAATCACCGGTTCCGAAGGGTTCTCCCGGTTCATTTGCTCCAGGACATCGGCTTCCACGAGCAAACGGACCAGTTGGGTCCAGTCCATGCTGTCGGGCAATTCGGCAAAGAATTTCCAGCCGTCGCGGAACAGACGGGGGTGAACGGTGATGGGGCCCTCCTCAAAATGGGCGGGCCGCAGTTCGAAATGGACCGGAAGTCCGGCACGGTCGGGAGCTCCGAGGCGAAGATTGACCGCACGACGAACCCGCTCGCAGGTCACCGCCAGAAGGTCGGGATGGATGGGCACCTGAAGCTTGTCACCCACGGGTGCCAATTTTTGCCCTCTGACACCGGGCTGCTGGACAGGTCCGACAACCACGAACTGACCGCTTTGACTCACCGCGGTCACCCGGCCACGCGCGCTACCGAGGCTCGCAGGAGCGCCCAGAACCACCGGTACGAAAGTGACCCACCACAGGAGCAGCCCCCTGCTCCACCGACAAAACCGCCGGAAGGCACCGAAACTCATCGAAGGTTGGTTCTGCGCCCGCGCCGGGCGGTCTAAGACTTGGGTGCCGCCGAACCGGACGACGTCTTTTCAGCGCTCTTGGCGGGAGCCGGAGCTTCGGTCGAGGTTTTGGTCTCGGTCTTGGGCTTCGAGCTTTCGACATCCCCTTTGGCAGCGGACTTGTATCCCTCGCTGCGATAATCGGTGATATAAAATCCGCTCCCTTTGAAAATCAGGCCGGCTCCTCCGCCAATACCGCGTTGGACCGCCCCTTTCCCCCATTTTTTCCTGGGGCAGACTTCGGCCGGACAAATCTCCAAAGCCGCTGCCTTCATCGATTGGCTGTACTCGAATTGATGGCCGCACTTGCGGCAACTGTATTCATAGGTCGGCATAGGAATCCATCAGACAAAAACGACAGGCTCATGGCACGACCGATTCTTTTCATTAAAACGGACTGCCATCCCGTAGCATGACGGTCTGGTGGAGATTTTCAACCCCCGATACAGCTCATGGTCCGTTCGGGCTGGGCAAAATCGGCCTGCCCAATGCGATGGCCCAACTCTTTGCCGAGAACCACCCGACGGAGACCGTCTGCCAACTCATCGTCTTCCGCCCCGCCCCGAATCCAGGACTTCAAATCATGTTCGACCACACTGAAAAGGCAGGTCCGGATTTTGCCATCTGCGGTGATTCTCAAGCGGTTACAATGACCGCAAAAAGGTTGGGTCACGGGGGCGATAATACCAATTTCCCCTTCCCGGTCCGCAAATGACCAGCGCTGGGCAGTTTCCGAAGGATTGGTGATGGATGCGATGGGAACCAAGCCAAACTCAGCTTGCAAACGCGAGAGGATTTCCTTTCCCGAAACCACCAAATCCCGTTGCCAGGCCCGACCCGAGTCGAGCGGCATGAATTCAATAAACCGAAGAGCGAGCCGGCGCTCATGAGCGAAGCGTGCAAGAGCCGGGATTTCATGATCATTCAGACCACGAATGACCACAGCGTTGACTTTGATCGGAGAGAATCCACTGCGACGGGCGGCGTCAATGGCCGCAATGACTTCCGCAAGGCCGTCCCGACCGGTCATCCGGCGGAAATTATCCCGGTCCAGGGAGTCCATACTGAAACTTACGCGCTGAAGGCCCGCCTTCCGCAGGGCCTCGGCCCGTTCTCCAAAATGAAAGCCGTTGGTGGTCATCGCGAGGTCGCGGATGCCCTCCAAACGGGCCAACCGGGCCACCAATTCCTCCAGACCGCGGCGCAGAAGTGGTTCACCACCGGTGATCCGGATTTTTTCGATCCCAAGCCCCACTGCCAACCGAACGATTCGCTCAATTTCGTTGAAGCTGAGGATTTCCGAGCGCGGCTTCCAGAGGGGTTCACGATGCAACCGGGGCGAAGTTTCTTCGGGTTCCGGATTAAACTTGGTCCGGTAAAACCGGGCGGCTTCCTCCGTTTCCGGGAGGCAGTAGAGACAGCGGAAGTTGCAGCGGTCGGTGATGCTGACGCGCAGGTCCCGCATGACACGCCCATGGCTGTCGGTGAGGGGTGCGCGTGCATTCATTCCCGTATCGTACAATAGGGTTGCCTCCAAGGCGAGTCTGCCGTGTCCTGTGGACGGCCTACTGGCTTTGCCCGGGCGGAATGGTCGCCGAAATAGGGGCAGCGGCGTCCCGCCGCTTTTGCCCCTCCCAATCGACGCGCCCGCGCGGAATTGGCGCGGTCTGAACCGCCAGAAGCCCGACTGGAGACCCCAACCATTGGAAATGGTGAAATCGCACAAGGAAATTCCAGGGCAGTCCGGCGGCCATGGGACGTAGCGCAGGCTTTCCAGCCTTCCAAAAATAAGCGTTTCTCTACCTCGGGTCGAACGGGCGAAGTGGTGCGCAGGCGACGGTGGTCGAAATCGATGTAGGGACTTGTCCCGCGGCGGCGGGACGTCCCTCCGGACGCAAGTCCCTCCGAAGGAGGGACATCCAACGGAGGGACGCGTCCCGCCACTGCGGG
>CAITXU010000247.1 GCA_903896505.1 uncultured Verrucomicrobiota bacterium
CAGATTATTGCGGCTTCACTTTCACAGCACATCTCAAAACGATTCGATATCCTTCCCAAGGCGCCAGGAGATGTTCCGCCGGACGGACGTTTCCTCGTCGAATGATGATTCCAAGAGTGGTGCATCTGCCCTACTGACAGGGATAGGGAAGAATGAAACTACTGGCGGTGACGCCCCTCGGGCGGAACCGCGAAACATCACGACTCTGGATCGAGACCCGTCGGCTCGAAGCGCTGGGATTTCCGCCAGGGACGCCCTTCTCAGTGGAGGCGAGGGCCGAAGAACTCCTCCTAAAGCCCGCCATTCTCGCGGAGAACCACGTCTCCAGTAGGGCCGTCCATGGCGGCCGCCGCCCCATTATCGATCTTGCGAACCAATCGTACTTGCGAGGCTTGGCCAATTTTCCGGAGCTGAAAATCACTGGCTGGTTCGAGCGAATTCGCGTTGCGCCCACCCGCCGGGCCGCCGCCATTCTCCAATCCCGACGACTCGCTCCACCGTTCCGCGTTGTCGAAGCCTTCGCGGGAGGCGGTACGATGACGGCGGCTCTGGCGGGCAACGAACAGTTCCGCGTCCAGGCTGGGATCGAGATTGATCCGACCTATGCCGATGAATGGCAAACGGCCCACCCAAACGCCGCATTGATTCAGGCCGACATTCGTGCAATCGAAACCTCCGACCTTCCTCCGTTTGATATCCTGATCGGCGGCATTCCATGCACCAGCCACTCCAATCTGGGGCGCGCGAAAAAGGGGTTGGCCGGAAAGCCGGAACTCGGTGACACGGGCGACCTTTTCATTCCGGTGCTGTCGCTGATCCGCGACCGAATGCCTGCCGCCATCGTTTTTGAAAATGTTCCGTCGTTCGGCAGCAGCCTCGCCGGAGAAGTTATCGTCACCCATCTCGAACGGCTCGGGTACCACGTCTTCAGCACGATTCTAAAGCCCAACGCCGACTGGGGTGAGGTCGAGGATCGGCAACGCTGGCTGCTTGTGGCTACTTTGGACCGCCCCTTCGAACTTCGCACTCCCGCAGTCCAATGCCAGACGCCGGTTTCGGTATTCCTCGACCCACCGGATGATGCCCGCGATGAGGCCGACGCCCGAAGAATTGCCGTCACTATTGAAGGGCTGCGCGCGCATGAGGAGCGTCATCGGGCGATGGGTCATGGTTTCGGGTTTTCCGTTCTGACTGGGAACGAGACGCGGATTCCAGTGATTCCAAAATCCTACCACAAGGTCAATTCCGGCCCGTTTCTGCAAACTCCCTTTGGACCGCGCCTCCTCCGTCTTTCGGAGCTCCAGCGGATTCGCGGGCACCACTTGCTCACTGGGCACTACGCCACCGGCGTTGAGATTCTCGGACAGGGCGTATTGACCAGGGTTTTCCGCGCGATCTTTCAACAATTGGAGGAGCACATCTGCGCCCACGACCCAGGTATTGCGCCCTCTTCGTCCGCGGCTCACGGCAAAACCAGCCGCGCCCCCACAGAATCCGCCCACTACCCAGTATTCGGTAAAGGTGGATTTGGCGCAAAATGAGGACGGGCAATTTTAGTGATTGCCTATCCAAAGGAACATCATGAGCGACAAATCAAAGATCGAATGGACGGACGCAACCTGGAACCCGGTTCGGGGATGCTCGAAAATTAGTCCCGGTTGCCAGCACTGCTACGCCGAAACTTTTGCTGAACGATTCCGCGGAGTGCTGGGAAGCCCATTTGAGCAGGGGTTCGACCTACGTTTGGTACCGGAGAAGCTGTGGGAACCGTTCAAGTTCGCCCAGCCGCGCAGAATTTTCGTGAATTCGATGAGCGACCTGTTTCATGCGGAGGTGTCCGATGACTACATCGAACAAGTGGCGCAGGTTATGTCGGCCAGTCCATGGCACACTTACCAAGTACTGACAAAACGGTCGGAACGTCTGCGGGACTTGCTTCGCGGTCGACTGCGCTTCGCCGCCGAGCTTGGGCACATCTGGTGGGGTGTCAGCGTGGAAGATCGCCGCTTCGGTCTTCCGCGAGTGGAGCACCTCCAGGAATCGGGGGCCGTGATGAAGTTTCTCTCGGTCGAGCCGCTACTCGAAGACCTCGGGAATGTAGAGTTCGGAGGAATGGACTGGGTCATTGTCGGTGGAGAGAGTGGACCAGGGGCGCGCCCAATGCCGATAGATTGGGTTCGACCAATCCGCGATCATTGCTTGTCGCGCGAGGTGCCGTTCTTCTTCAAACAGTGGGGTGGAGCGCGCAAGCACACCACCGGACGATTCCTAGATGGGGTAGTCTGGGACCAGTTTCCAGAGTCCGAATCTGTCCCAATACCGTCCCTAGCCTGCCGTCGTGCAGTTGTCAAACGGGTTCAAATGCAAGGCAGCTAACCCGAGTTCCGCAGTTGTTGAGGCTAAAATGATGGATTTGCGAGGGTTTTCGCAAATCAGCGGATCATTTTCTCCACTACATTTTCAACCAGACGGGAGCCTCTTGGCAGTCTGAGCCCAAGGTGGGCGAGCAGCAGCGCCACGTCGGCGTCAGGCTTTGCCACGGTTCGCAGTTTGAGCGTCACCTCTCGCCCCTGGCGTTTGACAGGCACGCTCACGTCCATCGAGCGGATTGTGCCGATGGCTTCCACCAGCTTCCTGGCGCTGGTTCCGAGCCCCTTGCCTTTCATCCACATCTCCAGTGTCCGCCATAGAGCCAGACTCAGAAAACACACCAGCAAATGGGCTTCCACCCGCTCGGTCTTTTGATGAAAAACCGGTCTCAGACCAATATCACTTTTCGCTGTCCGGAAGGCCGCCTCCGCCTGCGTCAGTTGCATGTACCATCGCCACAACTTTGCCGGGTCTGTCTCCGTGCAGTTTGTCCTCAGCAGGTACGCGCCCTTGGTCAGCGTCGGGTGTTCACCCTCCTTCACCGGACAGCTCAACTCCAGTGCCATTGCTGTTCCCTTCTCATCCCTCACCAAATCCGCCTTCAACCAACGCGCGGCCGCTGGATACCTGCCCATCCAGCGTCCGATTCGCCGCTCGACCGGCCCGACTTCAGTCGTGGGCCGACGTCTCAAGGATGCGTCGATTTTCAATAACTCCTCCGTCAGGGCGCACATCTGACGCTCCAGCATCGCTCGCTCTTTGGCTCCGCGAGCCTTGCTGCGGCAGAGGACGTAGCGCTCCTGCCCATTTCCGTCAGGGTGCGCCACCAGGCGTGCTTCGACTCCGGGTTGCACGTCCGTCCAGTTCTCCTTTTCGGCCAACTCCACCTCGTAGGCGCGCAATTGACTCTTGGGTGTGCCTACCAGGTAGTGCGCCTGACGTTCGCGCAGCATGGAGATGTTATCCTCGCTGACCATGCCCCGGTCCATCACCCAAACCCGCTGAGCCTTGCCGAAACGCTCCTCCATCTTCTGGACCATCTCCCCCACCGTCGTGACGTCGGCCCGGTTGCCAGCGAAAACCTCAAAGTTCAAAGGCAGCCCTTCTGGCGTACACACCAGTCCGATGCACACCTGCTTGCAGTCCGCGCGGTGGTCCCGACTGTAGCCACGGGCCGCCTTCTCATTGCCCTCGGCCTGCCCCTCAAAGTAGGTGCTGGTCACGTCGTAGAGCAGGAACTCGAAGTGGACTCCGAACCAACTCTCGTAACGCTTCATGAGGTGCTCGCAGAGTCGGTCCTTGTGGGCTCCAACCTGGTCCAGAGCCCGGTAAAGTCGGTCATCGTTGACGGATTCGGCGGGGATGCCAGCAATGTCTTCCAACGCCGTACGCGAGTACCAGGATTCGGCGATGCCCAACTCGGATGCCTGGCCGCAGAATTTGCCCACGGTGAGTACGGCAGCGACGTCTGCCCACGGCACATCCTCGCGACCGGGCTCGATGAGGGACTCCAACAGTTCGTGCAGCCCCAACCGCCGCCAAAGCGCCAACCCAAGGAACACCGAACCAAACTCCCGAACCCGCCCCACCTCTATTCGGCTCAGGTCAGCCAACTCCCACGCACCGGGAGACCTCTGGGATGGCGAAGCTTTATCCGCCAAATCTGGCTGCCACGGCCCAGGCTTGCGTCCGTCCAAAAGGGCTTCGATTTGATCCCATCCAGCTCGAAGATCATCCTCCTCGAGCTTACCCAATGTGGCCACCACACGCTGCCTTGGACCCTGCTCGGTACGGACCGATTCGCACAGTGTCCAGTACTCGTAGAGTTCGCCATCGATTCGCTTGCGGTTCTTGCGCAGAAACACCCCTTACTCTTTATCAGCCAAAAATTGCTGCCAAGGGGGGGTGTTCTCCACTACAAGCGACTCTATCAAATTTCACCCCTGATTTCCGCCCATTCCAACACATTTACCGTCAATTTAACCCCGAAAATTCTTCCAACTGCGGAACTAGGGCTAAACCGCCCCTATTCGGATTATGAATTCGATTTCTGCCTTACCTCCTTTAGCAGAGCCTCCCTCAGAAAAAGGGTTGGTGACAGCCAGCGACATCAAACCTGTGCGCCTGAGTGAGTTACCGGCGCTCCTGGATGAATTCTTTGGGTTGGCCTATCGGGAAAACCGGCTCGGCATCGGTGGCACTTGGGATGGTTCAGGTTTTGCGGCGATGGGACTCAATCCGTCGGTCGATCGGGAAACATTCGTGAATGTGTTTAGTTTCCGAAGTCCGGCAGGCGACCACGGTCCGTCCCGACAATGGCGGGAAGAGGATCCGATAATTGCCCATCGCATCACCTACTCAGGAAATCCCCTGGTGTCAAAGCTGTGGGGCCTTGGTAATCCAGAACAACGTAAAGCCTTGGTCGAAGCCCGCACCAACGCGACAACCCAGGCCATGAAGCTTCTCCGGCTGGTCTCTGCCTTTGAATCGGAGTCAAATTTTCCGATCCTCGGACGGGGGTGCCTTCACGCAAATTTCCTCTCCGGGGCTGCTCTGGACCAAAAACCGCGCTTAGAAACCAACATCCTCATTGCCAACCAATATCGTCTGCCCAGCGGCAGCGAGGTCCACTTCCCGCTAAACCTGTCACCGGGTGCCGCGAGTGAATTGATCAATCGATGGGAGTGGCGTCGCCTCAGTGATTCACTGGGAACTTTCGGCCTGACCGAGCGCACTCAAGTGCCTGACAACCTATTCACAACTCCCACGTTGAAGGACTTAGGTGCATCGAAAACAACGCTGCCCGGAAGCGTCACCGATCGCCGTCTTGCGGGGGCGGAACTCTTCAAGGCATGGCACAATCAAGCGGCGGATCGAGGCTTCGGCCCGGAAAAGGTGCAGTCCATTTTCACGGCGGGCAAACTCCTGGGCGCGATCATCCGCTGGGAGCGCAACAATCTTTCACCCGACGGGGTTCAAGCCGCCTACCATGCTGTGGCAAGGACAGGCTCGCGGATTTCGTCAGCACCACCTGAGAGAAGCCGTAGCCATGGGCCATCACTCTGATGGCCGCCTTTATAACGAGGACAGTGACCGGGATGGAGGCTTTCGTTCAAGGGGTTCAAACTAAGGCCTTCAAACCTATTTTAACCTCCCTCCGGGGTCACATTGTCAATGTATCGCGATAGGTTGTGGTTACGGCGATGGGCGATTCCGCAGCCATTCTTGGAATGCGGTCAAGCTCACTGGTCCGACTTCATCACGAATCCACTGGACCCTGACACCGCCTCCCTCGGCTTCTGGAGGTAATTGGCCAAGTAGCGTTCCTTCAAACACCACGAAATAGGGCTGTGGCGTCCGGTCTGCATACCGCAATGCTGCCTGATGGTTATCGAATGCTGAAACGCCGTAGTAGGCACCGACTTGCCGCTGCAATTCAGGAGTCCACGTGTTGTTCTGAAAATGTTCCCTGACATGCTTGAGAAAACTCCCCAAGGCTTCCTCAGTGTATTCAACACCATCAGCAAATCGGGAGTAGTCTTCAGCAGCTTCAGATCTTGTGGATTTCCACGTGGACAGCCAGTCCCCTGGAATACGGCTGTGCGTGCTCGTCCTTCGTCCCTGTGACCACGAGGTAAACGTTCCTTCCTGGATCAGCGCACCATCTATCTTCAAATCAGGTGTTAGAACCCGATAATAACGTGACGGACTTTTGATTGCGGAATTAGGTGGCAAAGACATATCATTATTCTTTCTCAAATCCATGGCTGCTGAACTTAAGGGTGCGGCAGTTTTCACCGACAGTCCGGACCGTCCCATCCGGTACACCTGAGGGCACGCTGGCTTGGATCTCCACTGTCACTTTCACAACCGCTCCGGGAAGGCTGGCGAGGTGTTGAATGACCTCTTTCGCCAAGGCATCGACGTCGCGACTGATCCGAGCGGGGTCTACTTGAACGTTGCCGAAGAAGTGGTTGGGCTTCTCGGCTGGAGACGGTCCCACAGGGGGTGGCGTGATGCCCGAAGTCGATGAGGTTCCCGGCGGTGTGGGTGGCTTCGGTTGACCAGGGACAGATGGAGATGGAGAAATAGGTGTTGGTTTCTCCGCGTCCTCTGCGGCAAGCTGGGCGGCAGCACGCTGGGACTTGACCAGCAGCCCGGGAGCGTCCGCAGAAACCGCAACGATTCGTCCGGCCCGCAAGCCAAGGTACCGCCCAGCCTTTTCGTCCCAGGCTTCAGCGAAGGCGAAGGTCTCGGTCTGCCAAGTGACCGAATTGAAGCCATCCCGTATGGCCGACAGCACCACCTCCGGGTCACGCGGACGCTGGAGATACAGGTAGCTCGCAAAGTCCTCGATGAGCTGTTTCACGCTGACATGGTCACCGCGCCACAGAGGAATTTTGTCGAGTTCCAATCGAAGAGCTGTAGGATGGAACAACGAGATCAACTGTCCATCACTTTTGAGCTTCTTGGATGCACGTACGGCCAAGGGATCGTTTCCGATCACCCGTGACGTCTGCCACTCGATGGTTCCTTGCTCCTTGCCCTGCATCGGTGCCAGCAGCCATTGGAAGGTTTCAAAGGTGCGGCCCTGGGTCGTCTTGTCCCAAGTGCCTCTTTGGGCAATCGCCTGTCGGGTCTGGAAGGGATCGAGGTTGATCTGCGTTGCCTCGTCGCAGATGGACTTCCACGCGATGAAGTAGCGGGCAGCCGCCTCCAGTTCATCGAGACGGCTTCGGTCCGCTGCAAGGAACACGAGTGTGTTGCGGTAGAGACGTGGGCTGTTGCCCCGCTTCTCAAGGATGTCGGTTGCGGCCTGAACTGCCAGATTGGTGCCTTCCTTGCCAAACGGCTTGTCCACGTTGAGGACTACGAGCCGGGTCTCCAGTTCATCCGGAACGTCCCCCGACGCGCCCGGGAAAGCGTGGACCTTGGGAAACTCACCCCGGTTCCGCAGGTCCTCCTTCACACGACGCTGGATCTCGTCAGCTACTTTTTCCGGTTCGCGCTTTAGGAGTTCCGCACGGTCGTCCGCGAGTTTTGTGACGGTGGGCTGCGTGGCATACCAGTAGCGGGAGTTGTCCTGGTAGAGATACGTGGCCGCTTGTGCCAAGTAACGGAGCGCATCCCCGAACACGGCTGGAGCTTCCCCGGGCTGAACGCAACCCAGCTTGATGCGACGATCCTCTTCACCGCGATTTGCTGCACCAGGTGTGGGGGCTGAACCGAGGAACAACGTCCGCGCGACGCGAAGACAGGCTTGATAGCGTCCGAGATTCGGACGGTCGCCGTCGAGTTTGCGTGGCAACGACCCGAGTCCATCCACGTCCCGTTCGATAACGGTTTCCCAGCCGCCGGGAAGATAGCCGGTAAGCTGCGAAACGATGCCGGGATCATCCAACGGGATGCTCGCCGGGAGAATGAGCGGGGCTTTGTCGTTGTCCGCCCACAACCGGTGAATGACGGCCGCCATCAGCCGGAGAACGCCACGGGTCCGTTGGAACTTCACCAATCCCGACCAGTCTTGGTACAGGCGAGCGAACACTTCCGGGTGGATAGGGTAGGCCGCTTTGAGCTTCCGTTCGAAATCCGCCTCACGGCATTCGGACGGGAATTCCTGATGGTGCTGTCGATACAGGTCACAGAACGCCTTGGCCGTGGTGTCCCGAGCCGTAAACAGCGCGTTGTCGGTGATTGGCTGGAACAACCGTCGACGGACAATCTCGAAACTCTCGTCGGCATTCGCCGGTCGCCATGCGGTGGCCACCCGGCTGACGACATTCCTCAAGGCTGCCAGCGCCGCCCGGCCGCGCACGCCACCGACTTCCTCGTCGTGCGCGTCGCTGGTCGGCGACACTCCGCTTCCACCGTCGGTAGAGGCGGGCAAGCTGACCACCAGCATCGCCTTCGGAGTTGCCTTCACTTCCTCTGTGAGGGTTTGGGCGAAGGTGAACTGGGTCTCGAAATCGCCACCGGGGAGATCCTTGTCATCGTGTAACTGCCGCGCGTAAGCCACCCATTCATCCACAAGGATCAAACACGGTGAAAACCTCCGCAGCAGTTTGCCGAGGGCATCACCGGGGTTTGTTGCCGTTTCGTCCGCCTCCCGCAGCATGGCGAAGCCTTCTTTGCCCCCGAGCTGCCACGCGAGTTCACCCCAAAGTGTGCGAACAATCGTTCCATCATCCTTTTTGTCCGGCTGCCCCGGCTTGATTTTGTTCCCCACCAGCACCACGCGCTTCACGTCACTGGCCAAAGCCTGCTTGGCCTCAGACATGACCGTTTCAAGCCCCGTCAGGTCCGCCACCGGACGGCCGGAAAACAGGTGATACAGCGCGAGCATCGAGTGGGTTTTTCCACCACCGAAGTTCGTCTGCAATTCGACCACCGGATCGCTGCCATCCCCGGCGAGCCGTCGAACCGCCCGCACGAGCAGGTCCTTCAGTCCGACCGTAAGAAACGTGCGCCGATAAAACTCCTGGGGGTCGCGATACTCCTCCGATCCGCGCCCCTGATAGACTTCCCACAAGTCTGCCGCGAATTCCGCGAGTTGGTAACGCCCCGACGCCACGTCGGGATGTGGCGTCACCACTTCCCGCCAAGGCTTCAGACCTGCCAAGGGCGCATCCAACCCGAGGGTTGACTGGCTCTTGCGGCGTTCATGGCGCGCCTGTTCGTCAAACTTCAACCGAAGCAGTTCGGCGGAATGCTTGCCCAGTTCATCGGCCTGCTCCCTCGCGCCGACTGCGTTGAGGAGACGCTGCATCGAATCCAGTGCCCGATAGGCATCATCGGTCGTGAACGTCTTTTGGTGCGCCCATTTGTTTCGGACCTCCAACAATTCGCTGGTCAGGCTGCGTTCAGCCCGGCCAAGCGTCTTGCCGAAGACGTCATTCCAACACTCCCAGAGCACCTTAAGAACCGACCCCGCATCCCACTCCGGTGCGGCTTCAGTCCCTCCGACCTGCATTCCAGGTCCGGTGATTTGCTTGACGGTCGCCCACCAGTTCTTGCCGTGCGCAGACTTCAGCTCACGCTCGACGAATTGGGGAAGACCGCTCTTCAGGACGTCCAGCGCCTTGCCGATGCGCTCGTGGTTGCTTAGTGCCATAATAAAGATTTCTCCGATGGGTTCCGTATGCTTTACGGAAATCTGACGGTGTTCAATTCCGGACACTCCGCCTTCGTTCGGAACGATTGGACATTCATAGATTCATTTGCTGCGAGTTCTGGCCTTGGGGGGTGCCTTGTCAGGATCCACCATTCGCGACGGGCGATTGACGATGACGACGTCACACAAGCCGTTGAGCCCTCTTAAGCCGCGTTGCAATTCGGTTTGTTCCTCCGTTCGAGCGCCGTCATCCCAGATCGCCGCAATCACTTTTTGATATGGGGAGTCGGGGCGGAGATACAGCGTCAGGTCTGCGGCGAGTTCTTCGGTGAGGTCCTTTACGCTTTTGCCGCGATACCAGAACTTCACTTCGACAACGAGTGCCAGACCCAAGATGCAGAGGTCTGCGCGCGGCTGGTAAGTTCCTGTGGGCGGAAGATACCGTTCCTCCTCCAAAGCGGGAATCAGCGGCTTCAAAACCGCATAGAGCATACTTTGAAAGTGGTATTCGTTTTCAATGTGCCATCGGCGTGGCTGTGCACCTTGCTTGGCCGTTCTGGGTTTATCCTCCCACGTCCACCGCTGGAACGCGGTCGGCACACGATGCAATACCGTCGCCACATCCGCTACCGTGATGGCGGCAATATCGAAATCCATTGCCCGGCTGACGGCCCAATCAATCGCCGCCACACGCAATCCAGCCTCGAAGCCGTCGGTTACGTTTGAAGCATCATTGATTGCTGCCTTCAGAACATCGCTGACAGACTTCTCCGATGGAACGGTCCAACCACGCCGGTCCAATGCCGCCGCGAGCCACACAGCTCCGCTGTTGCCGCTGGTGGGCATGCCTACGGAAAGTCGATGGCCTAGAGTATCCAACATGCCTTGTCGCCATCCGCTATCTTGAACCAGATTGTTTGCGTCCTGCCACACCGCCGATGACCAACGCTGGAAACGCTGACGGCTCTCGTTCGTCAATACGTTCTCAGTTCCAGCAACGACCCCGGCGAAACTAATCGTATCAGCCACCACGCCGCACGGTTCGCCTCCCGTGGCAAAATTGGGCCTTCCCATGGACCACTCCAACTGAGCGGCAAACTCCGCAGCGAAACGGGCCTTTAGCGTCTCGATGCCGCATGCGAATCCAAGCACCGCCACGTTTCGTGAATTCCGCGCTGCGCCTTTGGCCTCTGCTGCGCGTGTTGCAGCATCTTCCAAAAGTGCCAGCGAATCGTTGTCCCGGATTAGCCATCCCAAGAACGCTGCCACAAGCGAATTCAGCTTCGCCTCGGTCTCGGCAGTCCTAAGCAACACCTGACGCGCGTCTGTGATGAGCAGGCGACTCTCGGCTTTCACAGAAACCACCTCAGTCGGTTAAGCCGTCCGTGGATCGAGTCCACACTGAAGTGCGGAAGCGCGCCCAACCTTCCGAGCAGGCGCGCGATGAGTTGAGAATACGCGATAGTCACCGGCATCCTCGCCATGTCAAAACTCCGCCACGAGTGACCGGCAAACGTATAGACCTGCTCTGTCAGATACTTCATGTCGGTGAACGTCGAGCAACGATGCAGGTGCAGCAGCACCGGATACGGCAGCCCATCGGTCGGCTTCTTGACTTCCCGCGCCCCAGTTAGCGAAAGGATAGTGTTGGATTTGTTCAACGTCAGATACGTTCCCCGTGTGGGCGCAAACTCGCCCTTCATCACTCCCGCGCTGTAGGACTTCGCCCCGGCATTGTCGCTGTCGAAAAGCACCGTGTCGTGCTCCTGAGCGACATGCAGGAACGCGAAATCAACGTGGTAGTCCTTCAAGGTTGCGGCCACCGCCTTCACGGCGTCGGCTTCGGTATCTTTCAGAGGCTTGAATGAATGGAAGACCAGGCGGATTTCATCGCCCTTCTGCCAGTTCATGTCCGCGCGGGCGCGCTCGATGGCGCTGGTCAGCATCTCCACAACGGCGCTCCCGTATTCCTCAAACGGCACGGCATTCGACATGTTTCCCAGCAGATAACGCCCTTCGCTCGTGAACAATGTCGTGATGCCGACCATGCGCTGCCGCGCCCCGAGACGTGAGTCGCTGATGGATGTGCTCCCCAGCCCGACAACCAATTCATGCGCCATCGGATTGTTCACCTTTAAGTGCCAGGGCGTGCCGCCGAGCTTGGCGTAGCTAGCTAGCGCGATGTTGCTTAGGATGAAGTCCAAACCCGCCCCGCTCCGACGCATCGTGTCCGTCAGAAACTCCTGTGTCGGAATTTGCTGCGAAAGAAACGCGCTTTTGGCAACCAGGTAGGGGTTCGCGTCGCCGCGCAATTCGTGGCTCGATTCGTCCACCTGCACAAACGCCAGGTGCCAGCGTTCCGCTTCCGTGGAGACGGACGCCAATGCCTCCTGCGCCGCTTTGCGATAAGCAGCCGCTGTCGGTCCATCCGCCGGGAAGAATCGCACATCCTTTCCTTGGAGCCGGTAGGTCTTCACCCAACCATTCGGGAAGAAGCATCTCCGCCCAGGCTCATTGTGTCCTTCAAATAGCTTTTGGAGGAATTGCTCAACTTCGCCTTTGCGGTTGCGCTCACACACCACGCAGATTCGCGGCCTCGACGGCGTGAATCCTTGCTGACTGTATGGCCCTAATTCGACGATTCCTCGCGTTGCGCTATCCAACGCCGGTTTGTTGAAAGTCCGATCAAAGACATACAGCGCTTGTGGCGCTTGGCGAACCGCTGGGAATCGCTTCCCCTTCGTATCGAGGTGTGGAAGCACCGTTGCTTCGATTCCGGGCAGAAGGCGCAGCGGCTTTTGCGTCAGGCGATTTTCAATCCGCACGAGTTCGCCAAGTTTCCTCGGCCCTACTTGCGCGGCCGACTGAAAGTCAAAGAGCCGCCGGTCAATTGTCTGGGCTTTAGAGCCGAACGCAGCCGCGAGACAGCGCTTGAACCCTTCGAAATCCGCCTCGACCTCCACGTCCTTCGCTTCGACGGCATTTCTTCCCTCGCGGTAGTCCGCCAGTTGCAGCGTGTTGCCATTGACGGCGGCGACCCGACCAACGAGCCGCGCTCGCGGTTCGATCCGTGCGTCCTTAAATGGTGATTTCTCGGATACATAGAGCCCGACGAGATTGAGACGCTCGGCCAGCCACTCCGAGCAAGGTCGCGCTATCCGCCGATAGGTGTGGTGATCGAACACCAGGCCGAGGAAGGCTTCCTGCCCATCGAACTGAAAGACGCGGGCCTCAATAGCGTGCGCCAGACGCACAAACAGCCACGGTGGCACGGTTGCGCCGCCCACCGCCTTCGCGATGAAATCGTGATCCTTCTCTGCGGACAGAACTTTCAATGGCCCAACGTCCACGATCTTCCGGCCTGCCTTTCCGCTGAAGCTGGAGATGAAACTCTCGTCCACGAGTTGTCTCGCGAGGCCTAGGTTCTCTCGCAACCGAATCTTTCGGGTTTCAGCTGCGAGTGTGCAGGCAGCGCCGTCCAGTCGAACCGAATAGATTGAATCCTGCTTCTTTCCATCCTCCTCGATTGCCACGCGCTTAAAGACGTGTGTCCCGGCGTGCTTCGTCCGCAAGTCGCGCATCGCATCGCGCGAATCGTAGGGCAGGACGCCTACCGGGATTTCCACGTCAGGCAAGCTGATGGGAAAGATGTTCAGGTGCAGATGACTCATGATCAAAGTCTTCGTCGATTCATTCGCCGGGATTCCGTTCGAGAAGCTTCGTGACGACAGTTGCCAATTCGTCCTCGTAACCCCGGCTCGCGAACCGCCGCAATGCATCGGCTATGCTCTGGGGCCCACGTAGTTGCCATCCGCCCTCCTCGACAAGCCGGAGGACCGTGGCCTCCTCACCCGGCTTGATTCGTCCGGCGAAAAGCTCCCACCGAATTTCCGGCTGAGACTCCCCCAAGGCGCCAGTTTCCAGCAGCACTTCACTTACTCGGCGCTCAACCAGGTTCCTCAAACCGTTGTTGTGGAAAACCTTGAGGCGGCTGGCCAGCTTGCTTCCAGGCGTCAACAGCGCCACGGATACCCCTCCCGAATCGAGGTAGCTTTTGCACTCCACCAAGCGCAGTTCATTTGTCCGCGGCCGGTATGCGATGACGTCAACCTCAGGACGCGGCATGCTTGGGTTGCCTAGAGCCCGCTTTTCTTCCTTGGAAATGGGAACCTTGAACCGAGTCCGGGTCCAAAAACCTTCGTCTTCCAAGAGGGTCGCGGCGAGGTATTCGAATGACATCATAACGCGGTCAGATGAGTTCTCCCTGGCTCGGCCCCGCCGACTTCTGCTCATCCGCCAAGCGCTTCAAGTCTGGCCATGACAGAACAAGAGCGTTGTAGCCGATGGCGTCTTGCGACCATTTGCGGCGTTCGCAGACGGTGTAGAGGCGGTAGCTGAGATCGCGGGCGACTTCCGCCACAGCGCCCAACTTCTTGAGTAGCCCAGCGGCAGCTTGCTCGCCGCTGTCGAGGGAGCGGATGAGATGATGCGTTGCCTCCCAGTCGGTGAGGCGATCGTCGTTGGCTGGGTCCCAATCCGCCGGGAGTTCCTCCTTCTTGAG
>CAITXU010000248.1 GCA_903896505.1 uncultured Verrucomicrobiota bacterium
CGGGTCAAAATGCTGCCGGAACAGGGAGAACTTTACGTACTGGCCGAGAGTGAGGCTCGGGTCAGCAAGGAACGGGCAATGCGTCAACGCCAGCTCAAGGGGTTGTGGAAACGCCTGAAGGAACTTCAGGGGATGACCCTGAACCGAGACCAATTGCTTCTTAAACTCGGAGCCGCCAAACAGCTCTTTCCCGCAGGTTGGCGCTTGGTCAGTGTCGAGGTCCCTCCTGCCGCCGAAGGCCAGGAGCCAGCCCTCCAGTTCAGCCTGCGAAAAGATAAACTGCGGGAGGTGCGAAGGCGGGAGGGCCGCTACTTGCTGCGAAGCAATCTGAGCCCAGAGGACCCGGCTCGGCTGTGGGAGTTTTATATCCAACTCACCCAGGTAGAAGCCGCCTTCAAGGACCTCAAGCACGACCTGGGCTTGCGCCCCATCTACCATCAGTTGGAAGAGCGCATTGAGGCCCACATTTTCGTCGCCTTCATGGCCTACTGCCTCCACGTCACCTTGAAAACCCATTTGCGCAAGGCCGCCCCGGGGCTGACGCCCCGGGCCGCCCTCGACAAGTTCGCACTCATCCAAATGGTGGACGTTCACTTCCCAACCACCGACGGACGCCAACTTATTTTCCGTCGCTACACCCAACCGGAAAAGGAGCAGAAAATGCTGCTCGCTCAGTTGGGATGGAGCCTCCCTCCACAACCACCTCCCCACATCACCACTGCCGGAAACGTCGTTCAATAGTAGCCTTGGTGCAGACCTTTTGAGTCGCCAGCCTCGTTTTCAACCACTTACCAAGAAAATCTACTCCAGTTGCGAAAGTCGGGTTAAGTCAGTATCCTTTGGGCCCATCATGAATAGTGATTTACGACAGCGGAAATGCGTAGTCTATGGGTGGCGTTGGAAGGGATTCGAACCGCCACAGCTTACCGGGAGGTTCGCCGTGTTATGGATCGTGGAATAGCGATTTAACCACCTGAATCTGAATCACATTGGTAGAGCAAGGCTGCCGAGCCGCAGCGGTTTAAACCGCGACGGACCCACAAGTTATAATTCGCCTGAACGGACTGTGCTGGCACTGCAGCTGCTGTACGTCACCCTAGAATGCACTCCAACCGTTTTGCAGATTTCCGTCGAATGGTAGTCTCCCAATCGCAGTTTGGCGCCCTCAGTTCCGCAATTCTCGTTGCGGCCTGTCTTGGGAGTTATCCCGTAGCCGTCCGGGCCGATACGGCCTATGGCAGCATCAATAATTTCGATACGGTCAATGACACGGGGTCTGAGGCGCATGGATTCGAGATCGAATTGGACGATATCCCCAGCGCAAGCATTACCTACACTTACGACTGGAATCACTATGGGACGCCCCACATTACCGAAGACTCGACGTCGGTGCCTGGACATACCAATACCATCGTTCGTTATGAGGCCGTGTTCGTGAACGGAGTATGGTCGGCCTTCACTGCAATCCCCAGCGGTCCGATCGCCCCGACCCAGGGACATCAATTCACCAATCCAGGCGTCAATTTTGGCGGGGAACATTTTGGCGTCGGCTTCAGTTTGCAGCCGACGGGAACTCACTTCCATTGGCTGCTGGACACCGGTGGAGTGTTGGTGCGCGGCCCGGTGGTTCATGTGTCCACGCCTTCGTTTACTTTACAGCCCGCCGTTGGCGGATTCCCACCCCAGGTGCAGGCAGTGATTGTTCCCCCCCCCGGCTCCACCCCTTCAGGACTTCGGGACGCCTACTTGGGTCAAGGAAATCATCACCACCAGTCACACTAATTCCGAGGTCAAACTCCGCGATCTCATCACGCCGGACCCCGATTTTCCGGGTCTCAAGGACTGGCGAAACGGCGAACCGGATGAAATCGAGGTGGAATGGCAATTGATGCAGATCGATTACACGGCACCCGACGGCGGTGCCCGGGGTAAAGTGGTCGCGGCTCCTCAGGTGCTCAATCAAGGCGACGATGTAGTGACCCGACGCTATGAGTTTTACGACTATGTCGGACCCACCGATGCGGGAAGCGGCGAGGTATTGGTCGATACCGTTGCTCCCGATGGGCTGCATGGCGGAACCAACACGGCTTATGCCGATACCCTGGTCGTGGGACAATATTTGGGAGCCCAGATGTCGGCCTTTGCCGCAGTCCAACCCCTCGGCCTGATCGATCATCTTCCGGACGGAGTGGCGAACACTCCTTATCCCACACGCACGGTCGTGATCGCTTCCGATACCCATTTCACGGCATCCTCCGCGGGGGCATTGCCGGACGGCTTGATTTTTGATCCGACGACCGCGCGCATTTATGGAACTCCCACTGTTTCCGGGCAGTTCCAGTTTCGCATCCGGGTATCCCAAACGAATGGTCCGACCCTTGCTCACACTTATAGTTTCTCTGTTGCCGATGCGGGTGTGATTCTCCCTCCCCACAGTTCGGTCGATACCATTTCCCTTCCGCTGGATTCGGGAACCACTTCGGGTGACGGCGTTTACACCAACGGAACCGTTGCCAGAGTGACGGCGCAATCGTTGCCAGGGTTTGCCTTTGTCAACTGGACGGATAATGGCCAGGTGGTTTCCACGAATCGGGACTATTCGTTAAACATCGCCCTCAATCACTCGTTGGCCGCAAATTTTATTGCCGTTCCCGAGGTTGGTCTTCTGCGTTTGAACTCAGCTGAGCTGGTTCTCCGCTGGCCGACCAACTTTGCAGGTTTTATTGTGCAGGAATCACCTGAATTATCCCTGCCCAATTGGACAACCGTTTCTTCAGTCCCGGCGGTGGTGGGTACGAATTTTCAGGCAACACTCTCGATTATCGACGCGAAACATTTCTACCGCCTAACTCTTCCGTAAATCAGTCAACGGCTTTCGCTCGAAAGCGATCCGGAATAAAGTCTGCATCACTGCATTCGGCCACCGCCAGCCGGGTCTGCTCCCAAAGCACCTCCTCGCTGACCGGTCGGAGATAATGCTGGAAGCGTCGGCTCAATGCCTCCAACGGACTTGAATTCCGGGCCACGGCCTCCCTCTGGATTTGTGTCAGCAGGGCATCGACCTCCCCAGGGGTCATCAGGTCCGGCACCCTTCCCTGCAATTCCATGGGAATGGTATCCGGCAGGTCCACCTTTCTGCCTCGGGCCAGTCCCCGAATGAGGTTCCAGCTTTCCTCCGCCGTCGGCGTCGGAAAGAGCGGCACTTTGACGTCGATCCGTCCAGGGCGTTTCAAGTCGACCTCGACCAAGTCCGGGCGGCTCGTCGCCAAAATCCATAGAATACGTCCACGGTTGGCCGGGTCGCTCATTTCCTGCGCGAACATCGAGTAGACGCGACCCGACACACCCGGCTCGGTGCCGCCTGAATCGCGTCTCCCCAGCGATTGATCCGCTTCGTCAATGAAGACACAGCATCGCCCCAGGGCATGGAGCGTTCTGAAAATCTTTTCCAGATTGCCCTCAGTACTGCCGTACCATTTGTCCCGAAAATTTTTGAGGACCACGACCGGAACCCCGGCTTCTCCGGCCAGGCATTTGACGACGAACGTCTTGCCGGTGCCAACTGGTCCACACAGAAGGTATCCCTGCGGGATCAGGTCGAGGCGGGAGGCTTGCCAGAGGGCCAGATTTTGGCGCAAATGAAGCTTCAAAGGGTCCTGACCGTGCAGGTCGTTCAGCGTCAGGCGCGGGGGAAGAAACTCAACCAATCCGGGGCATTCCCGTTCGATGATTTCCGCTTTGAACCGGCCGAGCTCGGACGCCTGAAGCGGCTGACGGCGATGCTCAGCCAGCCGGACCATCCGGTCGAGCGACGCTAGAGTCGTGCCCGTCAAACTTTCGGCGGACGTATGGAGGTCTTCCCCCAGCCCCGAAAGCGCCACGCTCCGCAAGGGACGATGGGTGGTCAGCCAGGCCTGAATCTCCGCTGAATCCGGCAACGGAATTTCAACCCGGGCGGTTTGAGAATTCTGCCGAAGCAACGGATGCAGTTCGTTCAAGTTTTCCGCCAGAATGAAGCTGACGATATCATGTCGGGTGAAGCCAGGATCGCGGCTCCATTCCCTGACGAGAAATGCCGCCGCGTTGGCCTCCGCACTTCGATCGTCGCTGTGAAGAAAGAGGTCGGTGTCGCCCAGGATCACCGCCACCTTGATCCGGGTTTGGCCCAAGCCTGCCAGATTTGAACAATACCGAAGGTAAGCCGATATGAATTCGATGGCGGGGCGCGCATTACGCGGAGGGGATCCGGCCCCGGGCCATTGATTGAAAATGGCTCCACCCCGGTCTACCCGGAGTCCATTGCCCAAATCATAGCGGAGAACCACTTCGTATCGGGGAATGACGAATTGCTGTAGATAGTCCGACAGGCTACCCCCAGTCCCACCGGGCTCGCTCGGCCCTCCGAACCGATCATTGACGTTGCCGGTGAGGATGAATTGGTTGTGGGCTTGACTGTTATACAGGTCAACCACCGTCTGGACCCAGGTGGGAAGGGATGCGGGCATGGGTGGAGATGAATGGGTTTGAAGTGGATGCCCCGGAGGTCAATGGGCGATCGGGCGAACCCGGGTCGGCGGCTCGGGTTCGATGGGGCCCGTGTCGATAAACTGTGATGTCAGCTCGAGATCAAGCGAGATCGCGGGAGGCTTGGTCTGCATCGTGGCATGGTCCAGAGCCAATTCTACCTGGGCTTCAATGCGCTTGAGGTCACTATCGATCTCTTCACTCGTCACGGAGCGGGCGCGAACGGCCCTCAAACGCTTCTGCAATATTTCCAGGGTCGCCCTTTTTGATCGCACCAATGATTCGGGTAAGCCGGTTTGCTGGAGTTCCTCTTCGAGTCGGGCGATCTCCTGAACCACGGTGGGTTCATCGTTGGTGTTTTCCCGTTGTTCAATTTGCTGGCGGGCTAGAAGCAGCCGGGCATGAATGGCCTGCAGCCGCCCAAGGGCCGACAAGTTGTTATCGATGATGCTTTCGTCGGTTTGGTTCAGTCGGTAGGTCTCCCGCACCTGATTGCACCGCTCAGCGAGATGGCGGGCCTGGCCCTGATGCTCGGCATTCATGCGAGCCAGCAGTTCGGTCCATTGGACCGTCTCCCGATCCTTCACTTCGCCAATGGATTTTGCCGCCACCCATTTTTGGAATCGAACATTCCCTGACAATGCCCAGAGATAGATCAACTCCAGTCCGACTCCGACGAACCAAAAGCCCGGATGTCCAAATCCAAGGATCATCAGGCCGGTAAAGGCAATCCCATTGACCGGAACCGCGCCCAACCATCCCATTCGGACTCGGGCTAAAAAGGCCTCTTTGAGGTACCGGAACATGGATTTCAGGCACCGGCCGATGAATTACTGGGTGACCGATGGCGTGGGGCCAATGGCCTCGCGGGTCGAGGGCACACTGGCTGCCGCCGGAGTGGCTGGAGCGAGCGCAATGCCCGCCTGGGCGGCAAATTCGGCAAGGGCTTGGTCGGCGAGGGCCTTTTGCTCGGCTTCCTTCACCAGGATATCACTGGTGTTCATGCTATCCCGTGCCACCCGGGCGCGCCCGGCCGCCTTGGTTCGTTCTTCTTCGACAATGTCGTGAAGGCGGTTGAGAGTTTCTCCGCTCGACCCGATTTGGCCGATCATCCCACTAGCCATTTCGGTCAATTCCGCCGTCGCCTTTTTGATCTTCATGTCGTCGATCGCGAATTTCAGCGCCTCGATCTTGGCTTGGGCGTTTTTGACCGCGACCTCCCGGGCCCGGAGCAGTTCCTGGTAGGTGGTCTCCGCCTGCTTGGCCTGAGCCCGGTTTTCAGCCAGTTCCCGGCGCACGGTTTGCAGCCGAAGCGCATACTGTGCGGCCACATCCCGGTTGCCCGCAGTGAGATTGGCCATGGCTTTGGCATTGAGCTCCCGCTCCTCGGTCTCCTGCCGACGTATCTGCCCAACCAGCTTCTCGCAAAGCCCGGCATGGGCTGCAAGACCCTGGTTGTAGTTGGAAATCTGCTTTCGCAGATTCTCCTTCTCGACTTCGAGCAGCGCTTCGGGATTCTGTCGCTCCAGACCGGAGATAAAGAGGCTGAAAAAGCCGCGAATCAGATTGGAGAGGCGGGAGAACATCGGAGGGCGAGGGGTTCGGGGTTAATGAGGACGGACGTTGTTGTTCCAGCCAACCAGGAGGTTATGGATGACCTCTCCTTTTGGCGATTCGCAAATCCCGTTCAAGTCCACCTTGAGCCCAAATTTTTGGCCCGTGGTAAAGGGGCTTTCCGGGAACAGAATGGGTACGGCGGGATTGCCGGGCCGAAAGCCGTGGGTCAGGGCCATCTTTTGGGCCGGTTCACTGATGAGGAACTTCATCAAGGCCGTCGCGGCCGCCTGTCGGCGGGAATCGCTCCACGGAGTCGCCAGGACATAGTAGGGGTTGTTGCTCCAAAGATTCTTTCGGGGATAGGTCACCTGGAGTGTTCCCCAGCGTCCCTCCGCGTTCTTGAGGTAATCGATCGCCACACTTTCATAGACCAGGACACAATCGAAAGACGAGGGTCCCTTCAGCACCATGTCCTTCATCAGATTGCCGGTGCTATTGGGGAACTCCACCACCGATGATTCGATGTCCACCATCCAGCCTTGGAACTTGGGATCGAGAATGTCCGCCATGGTCAGGCCCCGCGTCTTGTCATGGAAGTCGTAGGCCATCAATAGCAATGCCATCAGACCGCTATTGGACTGGCTCGGGTGCGTGTGTGCGAATTTGTAAAATCCCCATTCAGGCTTCTGAGCAATTCCTCCCCAGCCCCCAGATGCTTTAAGGGCCTCTCCCACCGTCTTAAAGGTCATTTCCTTGTACCGGACCATGAACGGCTGGGTCCGTTCTCCCCAACTCACAAAAACCATCGGAGTGAGGGCCAGTTGCTCCTGTTGAGAGATGGGGGGGCGCCCATGTTTGAGTTCGAATTCGCGTACAAAGGTGTCGGTGTACAAGTCTGCTGCCGGAGTCCACGCATCGATTCGCTTGTCGCCTCCGGTGATCGCCTGTGCTGCCTCGATCGAGCCCAGCGGGATCAAATTGACCTGGATACCGCGGCCTGCCGCAGTTTTCGGAAATTCCTCGGCTGCCCACTCGAGCCAGCGTTTCTTCTCGGTTCCGTAGGCAACGCCAATTTCTATGGAACCCACCGCACCTGGTAAGGTGGCCTGGCTGGCATTCCCTCCGCTGGGTACCGCTTCGGATGGGCCAGGAATGGCACTGGCCGAACTGGAGGCCACACTGGCTCCGCTTGCCGTTCCCGGGGCAGCGGCGGAATGGCGGTTGAAGGCCCACCAGGCTCCGGTGGCACAGGCCCCCAGGATCAGCAGGAGAAACAGCTTCCCGATCAGGGTTAGTTTGGGCTCGTCACTCATGGCGGTGATGGTTCGAGGTCATTGGAAATCAGGTTCAGAAGAAGGTCGAGATGTCCTTGAACACCGACTCAATGTTCTCCGGTGTGCCCGAATAGCTCTTGGCTTGGGTGGCATCGGCAATCTGCTGAAGGATCGCTTTGTTGGCATCTTCTCCGTAAGCAATCGTGAACACCCGGGTGTTGTTGTTCTCGCTGTCGAACCGGATGGCCTTCATCAGAAGTTCAAGCGATGTTTTGCTGTTGGTGTCCAGACCGTCGGTTAAGACGACCACAGCGGAAATCTTTCCTGTGTCCGGAGACTTTTGGAGGTCTTCATGGGCTGCAAGAATCGCGTCATACAGAGCTGTGCCGCCATTGGCCCAAAGACTGGCAATCGTTTTTTCAGCCGTGGCTCGTCCCTGGGCCAGCTGTTGTGAATGCATCGCCCAATTGATACGGGCATTAAACGCCAGAAGTGAAAAGGTGTCCTCGTCCTTCATCAATCGAAGCATCTGGGCTGCCCCTTTGCGTGCATTCTCGATCCGTCCGCCGCTGTTCATGCTGCCGGAGGTGTCCATAACGAGGACCACCCGGGAATGTTTCTTGGCCTTCTGCCAGAGTTGGCCTACAGCCCGGATGACCTCCGGCTTGGGAACCTCCAGCGTCGTCTTGGGTTCGGAAGGGTCCACTCCGTGGGCCTTGTCCAAAGGTGAGGCCAGGGGGATATCCACCAACCCGGGACGAAATCCAAAGGCCAGTGCCCGTCGCTGTTGTTCCGGTGCCAGCAGAAACTGGACATATCGCTTCGCCGCTCGCCGCTGTTCTGCTGAGTTCCACTCCGCATCCACCACCCCCACCGGATGGTCGCTCCAAAAGGTCCCTTCCTTTGGGTAGATGGCCACCACCGGAAACGGGAGCGGGTATTTTCCAGAGTTGGCTTCAATGATCATATTCTCATACAGAACGGCGGCACTCAGATATCCTGGCCCCTGTTGGAACATCTTCTTTCCGAAGAATCCTGTGGAAGCCCCGTAATGCACAATCGTGCCTTCAATTCCCCGGACGAAGTCCTCCACCTCCGGACGGGTCACGTCGACGAGGCTCAATCCTGCGGTCTTGCCTGCGCCCGCATAGGTTTCAGCCAGGATGGAGATCAATCCGCTATTGCTGAATTCGGGGTGAGTATGGCCGAGCTTGAATTGCCCCCATTGCGGAGCTTGCAGCGAACCCCAGCCGTCCGGATTCTTCGACAGGGAAAGGATTTCACTCCAACCCACCGGCTTGCTGCCCCACCCGAGTGCTTCGGCCATCGGCTTCCAAACCGCGATGACCACCGGGGAGAGGACCAGGTTTTCAGTTTCACCCACAAGGTCTTTGCCCGTCCGGGTTCGGACCTCGGCATTGGCCAGTTTAATGAAAATACCGCTGGCCGGGCTGACCAGGTTCGCCTTCAAGCTTCCGTTGGCCACCCGATCCATGCATTCGCCGGAGCCCATCGGGAGCCCCTGAACGTGGATGACGCGTCCTTCTGCCGTTTTGGCTCCCAGCCGGTTGAAAGCGGCGGTGGCCTCGTTGATCCACTCCTCCTTCTCCGAACCGTAGGCAAAGACCAACTCCACGCGGTTCTGTGCCGCCATCCGGAGGGTGCCCACCATAAATAGGCAGAGGAAAACGGCGATGCGAAGCTGGAATGTAAAAAGAGCCTTCATAACATAAAACGCTGGTCGTCCTTCGCCCTTTCCGGTCCGGTCGTTCAAGCACTGAACCGCTAAGGTCATGAACTTCAGGGCCAGCTATAGCCGAAACTTCGCCATCCTGCCACGTGGAAAGCCAAACCCTCTTTCCATAATTACAAAGGGACAGGTCATTTGTTTGACAACAAAGGGACAGGTCATTTATTTGACATGTTTCCATCCCATCGATATTTTTCTCCCATGCGACAGGCTCGCTTGAAGTTGGATTCCTGTGTGGGACCGGCATACTACCATTGCATTTCGCGGGTGGTGGAGCGACGAATGGCCTTTGGTTCCAATGAGAAGGAGCAGTTTGTCCATTGGATGCAGGCGTACGCCGGGTTCTGTGGAGTCCGGGTGCTGACTTACTGCATCATGTCCAATCACTTCCATATCCTGGTGGAGGTATCCCAGCGTCCGGAGGTTCTTCCTGGGGATGAAGAGCTGTTACGACTCTACGCCCTGGTTCATGGGGAGGATGCCGCTGAGAGTCAGAGGAAGTTGATGACAATCTGGGCGGAGGAACAACGGCAG
>CAITXU010000249.1 GCA_903896505.1 uncultured Verrucomicrobiota bacterium
ACCGCAGGTCATTGGTCGGACATTGCCAACGAGTGGCGGAGGGGTAGCCTCCGATGCATGGCAGCCGCCCCCCAAACCGATTCCTGGGCAGCCCGGTTTCTTCGCGATCTGGAGGTGGTCCGGCAGGTGTCGCCCTACACCCTTAGGAATTACCGACAGGCCATCGCCGCCTTCAGCCATTGGAAAACCAACGATCCAGAAAAAGAAGCTCCCTGGCTGGAACTCACCCGGGACGATTTTCGATTCTACCTCCGGCAACTGGGACGTGAGGGGCTTGACCGCTCCTCGATTCATCTTCGTTTCAGCGCATTGAGAAGCCTCTACCGCTATTTATTGCGCGAAGGCGCTGTGGTTCGGACTCCCCTGCGCGGACTCGTCCTGCCCCGAAAAGAAAAACGGCTGCCGCGATTCTTGCAGGAGGAACAGGTCGCCCAGTTGGTCGAAGCACCCCTGCCGCCCCCCCATGCAGAGCAGCCCACGAACGACTCGCGGTCGCTGGGAGATGACCTCAGGGACGCCGCGATTCTGGAGTTTATCTACAGCGCCGGGCTTCGCGTCAGTGAGCTCTGCGGATTGACCGTCCAAAACCTGGATTCCGTTACTCGCCAGGTCCGGGTCCTGGGCAAGGGACGCAAGGAACGTCTCCTGCCGATGGGTGTCCCTGCCTGGGATGCCCTCGAAAAGTATTGGACCGCGACCGAGCATCCCCGGCGTCCGGCCTGGCCGGTCTTCCTGGCGCGGGCTGGTCTTCCGGCTCCGGTGCGTCCACTCACCGTCCAGCGCCGACTCAAACGGCATCTGGCCCGGGCGGGACTCGATCCGAATCTGACACCACACAAATTGCGCCACAGCTTTGCCACCCACCTCCTGGACCGGGGGGCCGATTTGCGTAGCGTGCAGGAACTGCTGGGACATTCCCGCCTTGCGACAACCGAGGTCTACACCCATGTCACCACCGAGCGGCTCAAGCGGGCCTATGAGTCGGCCCATCCCCGTGCCTAAGCTGCGCGGGCATAGGTTGCTCCACTGGATTTTTACAAAGGAAAACTGGAATTCTGGCAAAAAGTGGGCGACAAGTCCTTGGTTAGTATCGGTTGTTAACCGTTCTTGGTGAGCCCGAAGCCTCCCGCGAGGAGACGCCTGAGGTTTGGGTTCGGAACACGGTTTCCTTGGAAACCCAGTGAATGCCCGAGCCTTCCCGTGCGTACAATTTGCCAAGTTCCCGTTTTCCCAATTCCATGTCAGCAATCACCCTTCCCCGAATCCTTCGCTCTGCGGTCGTATCCGTCGTTCAATGGTTTGATTCCGACTACGAAGTCGAATCCATCGCCCAAGCCGAGCAACGGGAAGACAAAGTCGAGTGGGTTCGCACCATTCCGTTTTGCGTCCTGCACTTGGGCTGTCTGGGAGTGATTTGGACCGGGGCAAGTTGGACCGCCGCCGGTCTGGCCTTCTTCCTCTACGTCATTCGGATGTTCGCCGTGACTGGTTTCTACCACCGCTACTTTTCCCACCGGACCTTCACCACATCGCGGTTCATGCAGTTCGTGTTTGGACTCTGGGGTGCCACCTGTGTCCAGCGAGGTGCACTCTGGTGGGCCTATACCCATCGCCATCACCACCAGCATTCCGACGACGAAAAGGACAAACATTCCCCCCGCCAGCACGGGTTCCTCTGGGCGCATATCGGCTGGATTACCAGTTCGAAAAACTTCCCCACCGATTATCGTCGGGTCAAAGACCTGGCCAAGTACCCCGAGCTCGTGTTCCTGAACCGGTTTGATGTGCTGGTTCCCATCCTGTTCGCCGTGGCCCTGTACGTGCTGGGCAATTGGTTGAACGCCGCCTATCCCGGACTGCACACCAGCGGAGGGCAATTGCTGGTCTGGGGCTTCTTCATCAGCACCACCGTCCTCTTCCATTGCACCGCCTTCATCAATTCGCTGGCCCACGTTTTTGGCAAACGCCGCTATGAGACCGACGACGACAGCCGCAACAGCCTCCTGCTGGCCCTGCTGACCCTCGGTGAGGGATGGCACAACAACCACCATCAACACATGGGCAGTGTACGTCAGGGCTTCTACTGGTGGGAAATCGATATCACCTACTACGGCCTCAAGCTGCTCTCCTGGTGCGGGCTCATCTGGGACCTCCGACCTGTTCCCGTCATCGCGTATGACCCCTCGACCCACCGGGCCGCCAACCGCGCACCCCAGCAAGTGCCTGTGACTCATCGGGAGGTAAAACCATCCCGACCTTACATCCCCCCGGTGTCCCGGGTCTGAGCGTCCCGGATTGGAAATTCATCCCCCGCGGATGGCTCAGGAGCGGATCGCCATCATCGGAACCGGTATTGCCGGTCTCGGCTGTGCCTACCTGCTCCGGTCTCGCTATGAGCTGACCCTCTTTGAGCAGGCCGATTACCTCGGGGGACACACCAACACCATTGATGTCACCCACCGGGGCGAATCGGTGGCCTTTGACACCGGGTTCATGGTGTTCAACCGGGTCACCTACCCCAATCTCTGCCGCTTTTTTTCAGAATTGGGCGTTCCGTCCAAACCGACGGACATGTCCTTCAGTGTCCAGCATCGCCCCAGCGGACTCGAATACAGCGGTGCCGGACTCGGCGGGCTCTTTGCCCAGCGAATCAATCTCCTGCGTCCGCGACACTGGCGCATGCTGCTCCAGATGGACCGCTTCAGCCGCGAAGCCATCCTGGAACTTCAGAATGAATCGCCCTCGGAATTGACTGTCGCCGAGTATGTCCAGCAACGGGGCTATGGCTCTGACTTTCTCCATCGATTCCTGATTCCCATCAGCGGGGCCGTCTGGAGCACCCCGAGGGACCGCATGCTGGAATTTCCCGCCCGCACCCTCCTCCGCTTCTTTTACAATCACGGCTTCCTTGGCCTCAAGGGTCGTCATCCCTGGTGGACCGTCACAGGAGGAGCCCGCGAGTATGTCCGACGTCTCACTCCCCTTTTGGCCGGACGCATCCACCTCCGGAGCCGCGTCACGCGGGTGAAATCCGGCCCCGCTGAAGCGACCGTCACCCTCGACGACGGCACCTCCCAACGCTTCGACAAGGTCATCCTGGCCTGTCATGCCGACCAAGCCCTGCGACTGCTCTCCGAGCCCCCAACCCTCGCCGCCCGGCTTTTGGGCGAGTTCAAGTACCAACCCAACCTCGCCACGGTTCACACCGATGAATCCGTCATGCCCCGGTGTCGGCGGGCCTGGTCTTCCTGGAATTATCGAATCCCGCTGGAACACGAATCCTCAGCCGATTCGCAGACCATCTACTGGATGAATTCCCTGCAAGAGGTGAGCGACAAGGCCAACTATTTCGTGTCCATCAATGCGGGTGACTCCGTGGCGCGAGAGACCATTCTACGCGAGATTCCCTATGAACATCCCCTCTTCAACATGGGTGCGATCCGGGCGCAAAGCGACCTCCCACAGCTCAACCAATTGGGCCACCAGAGCCGCCTGTTCTTTGCCGGGAGCTACTTCCGATACGGCTTCCACGAGGACGCCTTCACGGCGGCCCTCGACTGCTGCCGGGCGCTGACGCGAGAGCCGCTTTGGGATTCTACGTCGGCAAAGAACGAAAGTTGAATTTTCATGAAACCCCTGGCGTCTCCGGCGTGTCATTCCATGGACACACAAACACGCGTTGACCCTCGGATGCAAAAATCGCACTTTGGCCACCTGATGAATTCCCGCTGGCTTGCCGCCTCCCTGGTTGTCGCCCCGGTCGTCGCCGTATTGGCCACGGCTGAACCAACGCTTCGACCGATCAGCCTCGACGAGTGCGTCCGGATGGCCCTCGAGAAGAACCTCGACCTGCGCGTCAGCCGCTACAGTCCGCGCGTTCAGGCCCTTGAATTGGGAGCGAGCTTCTCGGATTACTACGATCCCAAGTTCACGGCACGAGCCAACCAGACCTACAACGAATCGCCGGGTCAAAACGTTCCTGGTCAGCCCGCCTTCGCCCCGGCCAAGACGTGGAATGAAAACTACAACGCTGGTTTCAGCGGTTATCTGCCGACTGGCATGCGCTACGACATCCAGGGCAACCTCAACCGGAACAGCGGCACCCGGGCAAGTTCCTTCCCACCCTTTGGCGAGGTGGACAACGGATTCACCTACACCCCCGGGGCCACCGTCAGCATCACCCAGCCGCTTCTGAAGAATTTCTGGATCGACCAGCCGCGGTACACGATGCAGATCAACAAGAAAACCCTGCAAAGCAACGAGCAGGACGTGATCAATCAGGCATTGAACACAATGACCACCATCGCCAATGCCTACTACGATCTGGCAGCTGCGCGGGAGAACGTGTTGGTTCAAAA
Source organism: uncultured Verrucomicrobiota bacterium (assembly GCA_903896505.1). Lineage (GTDB taxonomy): Bacteria > Verrucomicrobiota > Verrucomicrobiia > Limisphaerales > UBA9464 > CAILNN01. The sequence goes on from CAITXU010000249.1 coordinate 4,359, forward strand.
GAAGGCCTTGGAACTGGCCGAACAGCAGTATTCGGAAAACAAGATCAAGGTGCAGGTCGGCACCATGGCCCCGCTGGACGAAAAGCAGGCCGAATCCCAAGCCGCGACGGTGCGAGCCGACCTGATCAATGCCCAGGCCACCTTCGGGACAGCCGAGAACACCCTCAAGCGTCTGATCACCGACGATTTCGCATCCCTCACCGACGACATCCTCGATCCCTCCGAGAAGATTGACGCCACGCCGACGCTCCTCGACAGGGCCTCCAGTTGGGAACACGGACTCAATACGCGGCCCGACGTCCTCCAGGCCCGGTTGACCCTCGAAAAGCAACACATCACGGTCCGCTACAATAAAAACCAGTTGTTCCCTCAATTGGACATCACGGGAAGCTACGGCGTCGCAGGACGCTCTTCATCCTTGAGCGATTCCCTCGGCCAACTCGGTGACCGTGACTTTCCCAATTACGGGGTGGGATTGGTTTTCAGCTATCCGCTAAGCAACAAGTCGGCGAGAAACCGGTACAAGGAAGCCAAGCTCCAGGCTGAGCAATACCTGCTGCAATTCAAACGTTTGGAACAGCAGGCAATGGCCGACATCGCCAACAACATCGGAGTCGTCAACGCGGATTTCAAGCGAGTCGAGGCCACCCGGGCGGCGACCCGTTATGCCGAACTGGCGTATGAGGGAGAAAAGCGAAAGCTGGAAAACGGCAAGAGCACGAGCTTTGTGGTCCTTCAGCTGCAGCGCGATTTGACCACCGCCCGGTCGAACGAGATTCGGGCATTGGCCGACTACAACAAGGCTTTGTTCAGCCTGTACCAATCCGAGGGCAGCACCTTGGAACGCCTGCGCATCCAATTCTCGGTGCACTGAGCGGGCCTATAGGGCCCTCCATCGGAGGACGTCCCGCCACTGCGGGACAATCCTCCATTTTGATTTCTGCCGTCCAATCGGAGGGACGCGCTCCTGCAAGTCCCCATCTCGATTTCTACCACCATCGCCTGCATTCCGGCCTTTCCCGACCGCCAAGACCGCGGGCCTCGACTCCACCACTTATCAACTCACTTTTGCGTCGATAATTCCCAAACAACACTTGCTCGGAGGTGGAAGTCGTATATTCTCTTCCCTCCAACGGACCGCGGGGTGGAGCAGCCCGGTAGCTCGTCAGGCTCATAACCTGAAGGTCGTGGGTTCAAATCCCGCCCCCGCAACCAATTTTCCGGGGCTGCATTTCCGCAGCCCCTTTTTGGTTTATGGGCTCTACGATTTCGGACAGAACCTATTCTGTCTATATCCTCCGGAATCCTCTCGGAGCCAACTATATTGGCCTAACCTCAGATGTCGAAACCCGTGTGGCTCAGCATAATACGGGGAAATCCAAATGGACGGCGAAACGAGGGCCTTGGAACTTGATTTGGGTCAAATCCAACCTCTCCTTAAGCGAAGCTCGACAGCTCGAAAATCTATTGAAGCGCCAGAAAGGCGGCATTGGATTTTACCGTCTAACCGGACTTGAACCGCCTCTTTTTGGTGGCTCGTCAGGCTCATAATCCCGCAGGTGCGGGATCGTGGGTTCAAATCCCGCCCCCGCAACCAATCTCAAGGGTTTACGTACGCGTAAACCCTTTTTCGTTAGCAATTTAGGCCACTTTTCTCCCTATGGCTCCCTACCGCCGGGAGCCCCCCAAGCCCCCTGCAATACCCTGCAATGGTGTGCAACACTGGGAGAGGTTTGGAAACTTTGGTGCACTAAATCGACCTGCAAAGGCCGCAGGTTCAAGTTGGGGAATAGGGAAAAAGTAAAACCCGTGGTGCAATTTAGATCACCATTCCGATCTCCAGAATTTCGGTAAAATGTGCCAATTAGAACCGCGAGCAAAGCGGTAGGAAATCACAGTTTCGACTGATCCAGCCGGGGCCTAGATGACAGCAGCGATTTAGGTCTGCAGGTGTAGGTATCGGGCTGAAAATGATAACGGCTTAACCGTACCAAGCGGCGAGAGTTTCTCGGATAACATCGAAATCGTTGTTCTCCCATTTATCGATGACAGCCTGAGATCCCCAGCTTTCATTGGTTTGGAAGTACTCGGAGAAGGTGGACTTTGCATCTTTAAAAACCTGTGTATCACGCACAGACGCGAGGATGAAATCCGCTGAATCCCTTTCCTCCAGGGTCATCATGGCTACAACACGGCAAACATCTTCCGCATGCTTTTGCGCCTGTCGCCTCTCCTTCGGTCGGTTTTCAGCCAAGGACGACGCGTTCTCCGACCTCTGGTGCCGTTCACGGGTTGCAATCAACTTCATCAACGTCAGCGTCACCGGATTGGGCAGTAGAATTTCCACGCCACTGTGGATAAACGAAAATGGATGAAATTCAGAACCGGCAGCCTCCGCATTTTCGCGTCCGTGAATTCCGAATTCGCCAAGTGAAGGCTTCGGCTTCACCCGCTTACCTTCCAGCCGCAAATCGTCACGCTTCTCCTTGGGTGATGGAGCGTGGAATTCCAGAATCACGCTCTGGTCTTCGCCGATCTTTTTTTCAAACTGCCATAGCTTAATTTTGAAGACGAAGCCGTGCTTAATGAGAGCATCATGGAATTGTCGCTGTTGCTCACTAGAGGCGATCACGTCCAAGCTCGCGAGGATATCGAAATCCTTTGTCACCCGGGGTGTCTGATTTTTCCAGCGCTCGATCGGGACCACTGTCCGGACCTCATTCACAACCAGCTCCTCTTCTCGCTGTGTGGCGGTGGTATCACCGGTTTCAGGGCCGAGGAAGGACAATTGCGATAACAGCCATTGCTGCTTTAGGAACAAACCATATCCTCCCACCAGCAAGAGATCGGGAGCGATCCGTTGCAGGTCTTTCCAGAGTGGCGCAAAATGCGGCCACAATTTGTCCGTTGCCTCGTCACTCATCGCCTTGCCTCCTTGAGTATCTGCTCACGCAAATCTTTCGCCGCATCCTGTTGGCGGGCGTCTCCGGATTGAAGTTCCAACCATGTTTGTAAACGACTGGCCCATCGAATTCCCTTTTCATCCGTCTCGTTGCCAAAAAAGAATCCCGCCTCATCCGTCTCTACCAATTCCACATCGGCAAAATTCGGCACCGACTCCGGCCTGCCGCCAAGCTGCGTCAACGCCAGTGGCAGGCTCGAAACAGCGATGCGTCGGGGACCGCCCTGTGAAAACAGGGTGTACCGGGTCACAGAGCTTTCACCGGTCACTGCCCACCTGAGCAACGGGTGCGTCGATAATGCACCTGCCCAATCCATCCCTTTCGGTAATCGCAGCGCCTGACTTGATCGCACAGAAGGCTTTCGCCACTCGCGGCCAAGCCTGTCGAGCAGGCACAGCGGTTCGTTCACCAGGATGACTCCCGCGCTCTTCGAAACAACCAAATCCTCCCTCATCGCTTGGACCGCCTTGGATACCTGTGGCAGCGACAAGGTAGCTCCTGCCGATTGGATCGCCGCCGCTAATTCCGAGAGCGAATCCCATTTCGGGCACCGCAAAAGCATCCGCGCTGCCATCGCCGAGCGTCCTCGATAGGGGTTATTCAGCGGTCGTGAATCGCGATAGCGGTTCGGTGCGCCGGTGCGCACCACGCAAAGTCGCCCCGGCACGAGCACGACACCATTACCGCATAAATCTACTCCACTCACACCCTGCTGTTCTAATTCTTCGAGCCGTTCTTTCGACAAAAATGGCACTTGAATCATTGGCTGTTCCCTGGGTTGCGCAGCAGCCCTTGCTTGTGCTATCGCCAACTGGATCGTTTGTGGCGTCGATCTTGCCTTTGATTCAACGACAAAACGAAATCCCTCCGGTTCGCCAGGTAATGCCAGTTCTATCCGAGCATCCGCCATCCGGGCATCCGCCTTTTCCCTGCCGGTCAACACCGTGCAAGACTTCACTCGCAAAGGCGGCAGCAACACCCTTCCCACTTCAAAGCGAGAGAGCATCATCATCTCACTGATTTGCTGGATTTTCTCCATTTCCCAAGCGGGAAAATAATCAATTTCAAGAAATTTGCTAGGTGTTTTCTTGAATTAAATCGTTTTCCTATATGGGAAAATACCATTTTTAATCAAATCAAGGCAGAAAAGCTCGGAATCTACCGGTCCATGCTTTTGGAGGATAGCCTGTCAAATCCGTACCGTCTGCCGGCAATTGGCGGCAATCCACGTCCTTCTCATTTCGCCACACCCGCTCGCCATTCCCCATTTCCCAGAAGACGCCGCACCCGGTTCGCTGTAACCTCCCCCGTCCATGCTGCCCTATGCTCCAGGGTCCCGGGTTCTTGTTCGGGATGAAGAATGGCTCGTCCGGCGGGTCGATCCCTCCAGTGATGGCGGTTTCCTGCTTTCCTGTGACGGGGTGTCCGAACTGGTCCGGGGACGATCCACCCAGTTCCTGACCGAGCTGGAGGACCAAATCGACGTCCTCGATCCCGCTCTGACCCAGCTGGTTCCAGATACCAGTTCCCATTTCAATCACACTTTCCTCTACCTCGAAGCCCAGTTGCGGCGCAGCACCCCCAATGACGATCGGATTCACCTGGGTCACCGGGCGGTCATGAATCTTGTCCCCTACCAGCTGGACCCCGCCCTTCAGGCCCTCCGGCAACCCCGACAACGCATCCTCATCGCCGATGCGGTGGGTCTCGGCAAAACCCTGGAAGCGGGCATCCTCACCACCGAACTCATCCAGCGGGGTCGCGGTCAGCGCATCCTGGTCATTGCCCTCAAGAGCATGCTGACCCAGTTTCAAAAGGAATTCTGGAGTCGGTTCTCCATTCCGCTGGTGCGCCTGGACTCCGTGGGCTTGCAGCGCGTCCGTAGCCAGATTCCGAGCAATCACAACCCGTTCAATTACTACGACCGGACCATCATCTCGATCGATACACTCAAGAACAACCTGGAGTACCGCAACTACCTCGAGAACGCCTGGTGGGACATCATCATCATCGACGAATGCCACAATGTGGCCGCCCGGAACAATGACGACAGTGTCTCCCGACGGGCGCGATTGGCCCGCCTGCTCTCTGGGCGTTCCGACACGCTCATCCTCTTGTCGGCGACTCCGCACGACGGCTCCGCCCGAAGTTTTGCCTCTCTGATGAGCCTGCTGGACCCAACCGCCATCAGCGATCCCGAGGACTACACTCCCGAGGACTTCCGGCACAAAGGTCTCGTCATCCGCCGGTTCAAAAAGGATATCCGGGACCAAGTGCAGTCGGACTTCCCCGAGCGCAAGACCATTCAACTGCGCGAATCCGCGTCAGTGGAGGAAGAACTGGCTTACCAACGCTTGCTGGAAATCCCCTTCACCCAACGAGGGGAACATCGGAATGGCAAACAGCAGGAGTTGCAACGGGTGGCCCTTCAAAAGGCTGTCTTTTCCAGTCCCTGGGCCGCACTGGAGTCCACGCGCCGCCGAATCGAGCTTCTGGAAAACGAGCGGACCCCGAGCGATGACGAGGTCGCCGAGGTGGCCGCCTTGCGACGTTTCGAGGAATCCCTCCAAGCGATTCCCGACCGCAGTTTCAGTAAACTTCAGCGACTGGTCGAGCATCTCCAGAGCTCCGAGTTTGCCTGGCGGCCTTCCGACGCTTCCGACCGATTGGTGATATTTTCCGAGCGCATTGAGACACTGACCCGGCTCAAGTTCATTTTGCCCGCGGCCCTGGGTCTAAAGGAGTCCGGGTTCCAACTGCTCCATGGCGGCATGACCGATACTGAGCAACAGGAGTTGGTCGACCGCTTTGGTCGGCGCGAGGATGATGTCCGGGTGCTGCTGTGTTCGGACGTGGCATCCGAAGGGTTGAATCTTCACTACTTTTGCCATCGCCTGATTCACTTCGATCTCCCGTGGTCCCTCATGGTCTTTCAGCAACGCAACGGGCGGGTCGACCGTTACGGACAAAGTCGACAGCCTCTGATCACCTACCTGTTCACCTCCACCACGGTGCCGCGCGTCAAAGGGGATTTGCGGATTCTGGAAATCCTCCAGGCCAAGGATGACCAGGCCTACAAGAATCTGGGCGACCCCGCCTCCTTTCTGAATGTCTACGACCCCGAAAAGGAATCAGCCAAAGTGGCCGAGGTGATGGCCACCGGCACCACTGCGGAACAGTTCGACGCCCAGCTGACCGCTACCGCCGCCCGATCCAGCGACGGAATGGGCCTGGACTCGGAAGGTGCCGGGGATTGGTTGTTGCAGTTGTTCGCCTCCGCCGAGGCCACTCTGGCGAATCAATCCACCGTCCGGCCCAGCACCGACTTTATCAGCGAACCACCCACCCTGTTCGGAGGGGATGGAACCAGCGGTGATTACTTCTTCGCCAAGACCGCGCTCCAGCAGTTGTCGCTATCCACCCCGATTGCCCACTTTAGCACCGATGACACCGGTCAAACCGTCACCCTGACCGCCCCGATGGATTTGCAGGAGCGGCTTAAGGTCACGCTGCCGGTGGAGGCCCGCGATCCCGATCATCGCTACAGCGTCAGCGCCATTCGGGAACACGTCCTTGCGGCCATCGAGCAGGCGCGTCAGGCCAAATCCGAGGACGAAAGCTGGCCCACGCTCCACTACCTTTGGCCCCAGCATCCGATCCTGGAATGGCTGTCCGACCGCGTCCTGACCGCTTTTGGTCGCCACCGGGCTCCCGTCATCCAATGTGCCCGGCTGGGTACCGGTCAATCCGCCTATATCCTCCTTGGACTGATTCCCAATCGCAAAGGACAACCGCTTCTGGTCGATTGGCAGGTCGCCATCCACACCGGTTCGGCCTGGCACCTGGAATCCTTCCCCGGATTCATCCAGCGGATGGAGATGCGGGCCGGTCGACTCCCGAATCCCTCGGCTGAAATCGATACCACCGGCCTTCAGTCTCGACTGCCCGATGCCGTGGCCACCATGCGGGAGCACATGGTTCAGCTGGAGAAGAGTTTTTCCACGTCGATGCAGGCGCGTTTGACCCAAACCCTCGCTGATCTCGAGATACTTCAGGCCCGCCAGCAGCAACAACTCGAACTCCGCCTTGCCGCCAACCAGCAATCCGAGCAATTCAAGCGCAGCCGACGGGAAAAACGGACCCAGCACATCCGCCGGGTGTTCGACGACTACCGCCAGTGGGTCCATGACACCATGACCACCGAGCCGCAACCGTTTCTCCAGGTGTTGGCCGCCATCACCCCCTAGTCCCCTTCCCTCCAGCGCCGATTCCTCCATGTCCGTATCCCAAGCCGTCCAGAGCTTCACCGGCATCGCCAATGAAAATGAATTCTACGGCCACCACTACCTGGCCGAGGTCTTCAAGGGCGACATCCGCACCCGGATCGAAAGCTGGGAGGCGGCAGAGGCCGAGGCGACGTCGGACACCGAACGGGCCGCACGACGGGCACCCCACCGGCGCCTGGGTGGGCTCGGGGGAAAATGGTTTGCCGGTCTTCAGTCCCATGGCCGCCTGCGTGATCCCGCCGACCAATGCCGCAGCCATCAGTCACTCCACACCCCGCTTCTGGAAGCGCTCGGCTTCTCTGTCAACCCAACCCAGATTGAACTCCAACCGGGCGCACCCTTCCCCGTCTGGTCCGTGATAGGCCCCACCCATCAAGCCCCGCGCTTGCTGGTCATTCCCGCTTATTGTCCGGGAGGCGAAGACGGCGACCCGCTCGATCAACGACTCCTGCCCATCCACTACGCTGGCCAGCCGGTGCCCCCACTGGTCGGTCAGCAGACGTGGCTCGAGTTGTTGTCCGAGGTGGTCTTCGGCACCGACCAGCAGCCCCGATTCGTCATTCTGGTCGGCTTTCGCGAATGGCTCCTGCTCGACCGGTTTAAATGGCCCAATAACCGCCTCCTGCGCTTCGACTGGACCGAAATCCTCGACCGCAAGGACCCTTACACGCTTCAAGCCGCCGCCGCCTTGCTCCATCGCGACAGCCTTGCTCCGGACCAGGGGACCAGCCTGTTGGATGGCCTCGACGAAAATGCGCATAAACACGCCTTTGGTGTCAGTGAAGACCTGAAGTATTCGTTGCGCGAAGCCATCGAACTCCTCGGCAATGAGGCCGTGCGCCAGCTCCGCCAAAAGGCGCAGGCGGGCAAGCAGGGCTTCTACAGCGGCAAGGATGCCGTTGATCCGGGTGACCTCAGCCTCGAATGCCTCCGGCTCGTCTATCGGCTGATGTTCCTTTTTTACATCGAGGCGCGCCCGGAGCTCGGTTACGTCCCGATTCAGCGCAGCGAGACCTACGCCAAAGGCTACAGCCTCGAATCCCTCCGCGATCTGGAGCTGGTCAGCCTCAACACACCAACCTCACGCGACGGGCGTTACTTCGATGCCACCCTCCGCCGCCTCTTTTCCCTGGTGGGCCAGGGCTGCGGTGCCGTGGCTGAACAGCGACTCCACGCCGCCAGTGTCAAGGAGGCCTTCGCCCTGGCACCGCTCGATAGCAAGCTCTTCAGTCCTGACTCAACCCCTCTCCTGAATCAGGTCGTCTTCCCCAATCACGTCTGGCAGCAGGTCATCCGTCTGATGTCCCTCTCCCAGGGACGCCGACGCGGGCGGGTGAGCTACCAATTGCTCTCCATCAATCAGTTGGGCGCTGTGTATGAGGCCCTCCTGTCCTATCGCGGCTTTTTTGCCCGGGAAGACCTCTACGAAGTCCAACCCGAGGCCGCAAAAGCGAAAACGACCGCACGTCGCGACGCCGAGGCGGAAGGAGACGAAGAGGTGGATGAGGGTGACACGGAAGCTCCATCCCATTCCGATGAAGCGGGCGGCAGCACGGACGTCATGGACAGTGCCTGGTTCGTTCCCGCCAGCCGGATCGACCAGTACAAGCCCGGTGAACGGGTCCACGACATCGACGCCGAAGGCCGCAAAAGCCTCCGCAAATACCCCCGCGACACCTTCATTTACCGCCTCGCCGGACGCGACCGTCAGAAAAGCGCCAGCTATTACACTCCGCAGGTCCTGACCCGGTGCCTGGTGAAGTACGCCCTCAAGCAGCTGCTCAAGGACAAAACCGCCGACGACCTCCTCCAACTGACCATCGTCGAGCCCGCCATGGGCAGCGCCGCCTTCTTGAATGAAGCGGTCAATCAATTGTCCGAAGCCTATCTGGAGCGAAAACAGGCCGAGCTCCAGCAACGGATTTCTCACGAACGCTACGCCAATGAATTGCAGAAGGTCCGGATGTACATCGCCGACCGCAATGTGTTTGGCGTCGACCTCAACCCCATTGCCACCGAGCTGGCCGAGGTCAGCCTCTGGCTCAATGCCATCCACGGCGAACCCGCCGAGGAGGGTAAGCCTCCCCGGCCTGCCCGGGTGCCGTGGTTCGGCTACCAACTCTTCGCGGGCAACAGCCTGATCGGTGCCCGGCGCGAAGTGTTCCACGCCCGCCAGTTGGACCGAGAAGCCCAGCCCAAGTGGCACGAATGCGCTCCACGTCGACTGGACGCACGTCACCCTCAGCGCGACGCCGGAGAGGTCTATCACTTCCTGCTTCCCGATCCGGGCATGGCGGCCTACGGCAACAAGGATGCCAAAAAACTGTATCCAGCCGATTTCGAACGCCTGAAGAACTGGCGCAAGGCTTTCGTGCGACCGCTGGAGGACGACGAAATCCGCCGCTTGCGAGACCTTTCAGAGATCATTGACGCTCTCTGGAAGGATCACGCCGAGCAGATGGCCCGCGATCGCGTTCGCACCGAGGACCCGCTCGCCGTGTGGCCGGATGAAAACCCTAGCGGACCGGCCGTCCCCCGGCTGGCCAAGGAGGCCATCCGGCGCGAAGGCCTGCTCAACGAGGACGACGACTACGCCACCCCCTACCGCCGACTCAAGCTGGTCATGGACTACTGGTGCGCCCTCTGGTTCTGGCCCATCCACAAGAGCGAACAACTTCCCAGCCGCGACCGGTGGTGGCTGGAGGTGGGCGCCATTCTCGAAGGCAGCATCGTCGATACCGCTCCCCAGCTTGAAATGGCGCTGGGGGTGATGCCCACGGCGGCACCGGAAAAACCCGATGCCCAAGGCTTCCTCTTCGACGTCGCGCCGGTTCAGGCCCGATTGCACGACCGATTTGGCCAGTTGCGCATCAGCCGCCTCCGGCAAAACTTCGACCGAATCCCGGTTGTCGAAGCGATTGCCACCCGTCGCCGATTTCTCCATTGGGAACTGACCTTCGCCGATATCTTCGCCCGACGCGGGGGGTTCGACCTGGTCTTGGGCAATCCCCCGTGGCTCAAGGTGGAGTGGGATGAGTCGGGCGTCCTGGGCGAGGCCAATCCGGTGGTCGCCATTCGCAAGCTCAACGCGACCGAACTAGCCGCCAAGAGAGCCGACGCCTTCGCGGCCTTTCCAGGGCTTCAGCAGGATTGGACGGCGGAGCTGGAGGAGGCAGAAGGCACGCAAAACTTCCTCAACGGCTACCAAAATTATCCGCTACTCAAGGGAGTTCAGACCAATCTCTACAAATGCTTCCTGCCCGTGGGCTGGATGCTGGCGGGCCAGCAAGGAGTGGTGGGATTCCTGCACCCCGAAGGTCCTTACGATGATCCGAACGGTGGGGCGTTTCGGGAAGCCATTTACAGCCGCCTGAGGTCTCATTTTCAGTTTCAGAATGAGTTCCAACTCTTCACTGGAACCAACGATCATGGGCGACTCCGGTTCGGCTTGCACATCCATTCAAGCCCCACCGGTCTCGATGCCATTTCCTTCGAACACATCTCCAACCTATTCTCTCCATCCACGATTGATGGTTGCTATGAAGATTTAGGGGATGGCGAAGTTCCTGGGATTAAGGGCAAGAATGGCAAGTGGAATACGAAAGGTCATTCCGGGAGAATTGTCCGGATCAACTCTGATCGGCTGAAAGTCTTTGCCCAACTTTATGACGAACCGGGGACCTTGCCCCAACGGGCGCGGCTGCCCGCGATTCATGCGGGTGCACTTTCCAACGTTCTGGCCAAATTGGCCCGATTCCCACGGCGGTTAGCGGACCTAGGTGATAATTTTTGCTCCACAGAAATGTGGCATGAAACCATGCAGCAGCATGACGGGACCATTATCCGCAATCCCGACCGGTCCGCGCCTTTTCCGTCAACATCCGAAGAGTGGATTCTGTCCGGTCCGCATTTTTATGTGGCAAATCCGTTCAACAAAACACCAAAGCCGATTTGCAGCGCCAATGGTCACTACAGTCCGATTGATCTCGAATCGCTCCCAGCCCAATACCTACCACGGTCGAATTATCGGCCCACGGAAGATCGAGCGGAATATCGAAGCCGATTGCCAAGATTACCATGGGGCCACTTGGAAGAGGTAACGTTGCCATGGGATGATTTGACGACGGAAGAGCAGCTCGCAAATCGGGAGTTCACTGGACAGGAGGTGAAGGCGCTTCGATTTAAAGCGGTCCCAACTACCGAGCATTTCCGCTATTTTCAAAGGCGACGAATTAGCGTAAGCATGGAAAGGACACTGATCTCTGTCATCGCACCGCCCGCAGTGGCTCACATACATCCAGCGCTTTCGATTACCTTTAGAAACAATGCTCTTCTTGTCCATTTTACCGGACTAACTCATTCTATCACCGCAGATTTTTTTATAAAATCAACCGGCCTTGCCGATTTATATGAATCGACCTTGGCGAGATTGCCTTACTTTGAATCACCTTCGATATTAATCAGGACACTGTCGCTGAACTGCCTCACCACCCACTACGCCCCGTTGTGGTCCGAGCTTTTCACCCCGGAATTCACCCATGAAGCATGGTCCCAACCCAACAACCCGCGATTGCCCCAGGGATTTTTCGCAGAATTGACGCCGCACTGGACCCGAGACTGCGCCTTGCGGACCGACTATGCCCGCCGGATGGCCTTGGTCGAAATCGACGTGCAAGTGGCACAGGCATTGGGACTGACCCTGGAGGAATTACAACTCATCTATCGGGTCCAATTCCCCGTGATGCAGCAATACGAGCGCGACACGTGGTACAGCATGGAAGGCCGCATCATCTTCACCAACAGCAAGGGGTTGGTCGGCGTCGGCCTACCCCGGAAGGCCAATCGCACCACTCCCGACGTCACCCTCCAGTTCCCGGACCAACGCTCTCGTACCGGCAAGTTCGGCTGGGAGGAACTCCGCCGTATGCAGGACAGCGGTGAATTGCCACCGGGTAGCACCGTCACCACCACCGTGGAGGATGACACCCAACCCGGCGGTGTGCGCCAACGCACCAAGGTGTGGACCGCCCCCTTCGCCCTGGCCAACCGCGAAGAAGACTACCGGATCGCATGGGCGTTCTTTTCGGATCGCAACTTCGAAGCGATGGAAGGAAAAGAGCCCCAAGCGGCCCACGGCACTCCCATCATCGACACCCGACCATGAAGGCAAACAAACCCGAGGTAGAACCAAATGGTCCGCATCATCCATTTTCGGCGGACCGCCCGATTGAAAAGCTCGAGGATGATATTCTTCAACGGGGCGATTTTGCTCGATCGATCGCCCGAGCGATCTCGGCATGGAACGGAACTGAAAGTCTCGTCATGGCCCTCTATGCCGGATGGGGGGACGGTAAATCATCGGTTAAGGGCATGGTCATCGACGCCTTTCAAGAGCCGGAGTTAACGACTTTTCCCTATATCGTCCACTTCAATCCGTGGGAATGGTCTGGTCAGAATCAGTTGGCGCACGTCTTTTTTGACGAGATAGGGAAACAGGTTGAACAGCAAGGAAAGGGAAAAGACAAATCGAAGACTGAGAACTGCGGGAAGGGCCTTAAGAGATTGGGGAAATATCTCAACCTGGCTGGTTCGCTCATGACTCCGGTTGGATATGCGGCCAACCTGGCATTTCCATTCGCCAGTTTGGTCACTGAAGCCGCCGCCAAGGGATTGAAAAAATCCAGTGAGTTAGCAACCCAAACTGCAGAGATTTTGGAAGACAGAAATCAAGACGCAGCTACCAGCCTTCCCAAGCTGAAGGAGGAACTGAAAGCAGACCTCCAAAAGCTGGATAGAAACATTGTGGTGTTCGTAGACGACATTGACCGGTTGGCAGCGGATGAGATCAAACTCCTCTTCCAACTAATCAAGGCTAATTCCGATTTTCCCCATTTGATTTTCTTCCTATTCTTTCAACAGGATATCATCGAAACCGCACTGGAAAAGACGGTCCAGACCGGCAGCGGTCGAGAATATTTACGAAAGATAGTCCAGGTACCTTTGACATTACCTTCAGTCCAACCTCGCCATATTCGGGACTTCATCACGAATCGCCTGCAAAAAATTGTTTCCCGCCCGCCAATTGACGGTCATTTTGATTGGAGTCGTTTCGAGCAAGCTTGGAAGGAGGGATGTTCAACCTTTTTCTGCAACTTAAGAGACGTGAACCGGTTTTTAGGTGTCTTTGAATTCGACGTCCTCATGTTTCAGCATTTCGCTGACTTTGATCCCGTTGACCTGTTTGCTTTAACCGTCCTGAAGGTGTTTGAAGGTGACGCCTATCAAAAGATTTCGACCCGGCAACAGAAGCTTGTGTTTATTTCTTTTGACTTTTGGAAGTATAATTTTGATGGAGATGTTTTTCAAAACAAGCAAAACCCGGCAATTGATTTCATTGCCCATGGGATACCAGATTCAAACCAGCTACGGGTCCGTAATATATTAAGATTTCTTTTTAAGAATATACATTTTAACGGCAACAACTACTCAAGCGAAGATGGACCTTACTTGCAGCGTCGTGGTGCCGTGGCTCATCCTATGTTCTTCCCTCGTTATTTCCATCTATGCCTACCCCATGGTGATATCTCGGAAAGTAAGATTTTGGCTATAAAGAATACCTTGGGTCAATCACGAGATTTTTCAATTCACGTCAAGGAACTTGGACGAGAACAACTTGCCGCCGAAGCTCTGTTTCGGCTGTGCTCCTACAAGCGCGAGTTCGAGTTGAAGGATTTTGATGCAGTCGCCGATGTACTTGTAGCTTTTGGAGACAGGGGTGAGTTCTTCAATAATGTTGTAGAAGCTGAGAATTACTGCACGTCCGTTTGCGCTGTACTGAAAGCTTATATTGAAATGGCAATGACACGGTCACGCGAATTCTTATTCGATCTCGCAGAGAGCATAGTGAAAAGGCCTCTTCCGACATTTTGGTGGGATTTGTCAGGCCGTGGGATAAAGATTAAGACCCCCGATATGAAAGAGGATATCGGTCTTGAAGCGTTCTCGATTGCGGTAGCCATAGGCTTTCTTGACCAGGCCAGCGATTCGAT
>CAITXU010000250.1 GCA_903896505.1 uncultured Verrucomicrobiota bacterium
AGGTGCCTTTAGAACGGTAGAGGTGACGATCCCCGCAATGATTGGGGACTTGTCCCGCAATTGCGGGACAAGTCCCCAATCATTGCGGGGATCGTCACCTCTACCGTTCTAAAGGCACCTCCGCAACGAATAGGGCAACTTCATGGGACAGGTCACAAGCTCAGGCGATTTCTAAAATATTGTGCCTGGCGGCGTGAAAATTCCACTTCGGAGCCCCCGCGCAGGCGCGCCTTGAGACTACCGCTGAACCACGATTCAATGCCTTCAATAAAGGCCACATTAACCAGCTGAGCCCTGTTTGCCCGAAAAAAGAGGGAGGTGGGAAGGCGCGCCTCGAGCTGCGCCAGGGTCCGGTAGACCAGCGGGGATTCACTCCGAAAATGGATGCGCGTATAGCTTCCCTCGGTCTCAAACAATCGAACTTCCTTCAATGGGACAAACCAACACCGTTCACCCTCCCGGATGAAAATGGGGTCGTTTTCTCCAAAGGGCATCTCCCCTTCAACCATGGGGTCTGCCGGGGATTGAAGCGTGGGCGACTCCCCAGTCATCAATGGACTTGACTGAACCCGCTCGAGTGCCCGGGCAAGCCGCTCCGGGTGAACCGGCTTGAGCAGGTAGTCCAGGGCATTCACGTCGAAAGCCCGCAGCGCAAAGGCGTCATAGGCGGTGACGAACACAATTCGGGGGAGTGGTGTCGGTAAGGTGGAAAGGAGATCGAACCCGGAGCGTCCGGGCATCTTGATGTCCAGGAACACCAAATCGGGACGGACCCGTATGAGCATTTCCTCGGCGGATGAGGCCCCATCTGCCTCTCCGACAATTTCTACATCGGAGTGGTGTGCCAGCAGTCGCCGGAGTTCCAATCGAGCCAATTCTTCGTCGTCGACCAAAATCACCCTCATACCCGTTGATTTGCTTCCTTTGTTCGGCGTTGTGGAATTCGCACCTCTGCGACGACCTTCCCTTCGCCGCCATGGCTCAAGTTGAGGGAGGCCCCCGGCCCGAAAACCAGGCTCAGGCGGGAGCGGGCATTTTCAAGGCCCATGCCTGTTCCCGATTTCCCCAAATCGATCCGACCAGGATTGGTCACAATCAACTCAAGGACGTCAGATTGAATTCTTCCATCGATTGAAATCTCGCCTCCCGACTCCGTGAGATCGAGCCCATGCTTCAACGCATTCTCCACCAAGCCTTGCAAGATCAACGGAGGCAATCGGCACTTCAAGATGTCCGGGGCGAACTGAACCTTCCATCCCAGTCGTGCCCCCCGCCGCAACTGCTCGATGTAGAGATAGTTTTTTGTCGTCTCCCATTCCTCCTCCAGACTCACCTCGGAAAGTCGGCTCACTTCCAAGGTGGACCGAAGTAAATCCGCAAGGCGAGTCACTGCTTCTCGGGCGCGGAAGTCTGATTCAGAAATCAATGCCCTGAGTGAGTTGAGGCTGTTAAACAGAAAATGCGGATCCATCTGCGCCTTCAAAGCCCTCAATTCAGATTCATGAAGTGCGGCATTTAACTGGGCTCTTTCCAGGGAATCGAACCGCGTTTGTCGATACGCCCGAATGCCCAAGTAAAATCCCACCCAGATACCCATGAGCGGAAGGTCAATGGTCAACCGGGCAGCCACCTCGGCGAATGAAATGTGCGGGACATAAGGATTCGCGATTTGGGGGTAATGAGAATAGAGCAGCAACGTCACGACCACACCGCTTATCGACAGCAAGACGCCGAGAGAAATGACCCAAGGGACCAGCCAAATTGCAAATCCAAGCCAGGATTCAGCCGTGCGCAAGTGATTGACCACGATTACTCGCAACAGGTGCGACAGGGCCAGGCCGGACAGACTGTAGGCAAGTTGAAAAGCCAGCTGAGCCTGAAGCAAACCGGTGGAAAGAATCGGATCGAATATCACCGGAACCATTCCAATGACAAACACCGCCCCCCAGCCGATTCCTTGAAAGAGCCAATATATTTCCGTGCCCAACCAGCGTCGACGGAGCGAATGGGTGGCGGGTGAACTTTTCAGGGAGCCGATTTCAGACATGCGGTGGTGAACCTTTTTCACAACAATGTGATCGTGAAAGTGAGGGGTGGGTCAAGTCCTACCCCCCAAACCGGTGAAAACATCAGCGGTTGAAGCGAAAATCGCTCACGTACGAACGGCTGGATGGATTCCTGAGGAAGTTGTTCAGCTCGGCCGCAGGTGCCCCCTTCAAAGTCACATTGAAATAGGTCACCAGTAGATTTCGTGTAAAGACTACATTCTCCGAAGGATTAACTCCAAATCCGGCGTCCGGAGCGTCAACCGCCGGACCGAAGATCACCTTGTTCAACCAATAGAAGTCTCCATAAGTCACGTGGACCGTCATCGGCATGGTCACCAGCACACTTCGCTTCTTCAATCTCGACCATGCAGCCTCCATCGACGCATCCACGGAGGCTGAAAAGCTGGTACGAATCATCAAGGCTTGGGTGTTGAACCCCTGCAAATAATCGTCACCCCAAATGGTTCCGTCCAAACAAGCAGCGGCTCGAACGCCAGCCGTGGCACCCGCCCATCGAAGTGCGGCGGAGGCTCCGAACGAATGTCCGAAGACTCCCACGCGTCCCAAATCCAGGGAACTCCCAAGGACTAGGGAAGGTAATGCGCGCCCATCGCGTATCTGATCGAAAACCGATTGAAGGTCTGCCATGACGATTTTGTTGAGAGAATCTGCCTTCTCAACCGGAAAATCCCCGGGAGCCGTGTACAATTCACCATCAACTATCAAACCAGCACTTATTCCCGGATGATTCACCCCAATCACCACATATCCGTAGGAGGCCAGTTGTTCCGCAAAGACTTGATAATTCTCAAACGGTGAACTGAAGCCCGGGGAAAATAGGAGAACCGGGAAACATCCCTTCGCCACAGGCGCATCGTTGTCTCCATTGGTTTCGATGAATGCTCCCACTCCCAGTTGATCCCCATTCCCCGACGAATTCAACACCACCGCCTCCCGAACATCCGTCACATAGCGACGCTTCGGAGCCGCCGTGGGCACCGCCGGATACCAAAATCCGATGGGGAGTCGTCTGGGCTGATCGGGTCGGGGATTCAGCGCGTCGACCCGGGTGCGGTCGATGACCACCGACTCAAGGTATCCGACGGAATGCCTCCCCGTCGGACGCGGCAATGCCACTCGATAAAAGGGAGGGCGCGGCGTTTCGTTTCCACGGCTGCAGAAATTCGTCGACTCGCCAAAGACCGTCCATCGATGCAGGGCAATCCAAAGTAGCAGAAGAAAGCGGTACGAGGTTAGGGTCCTGGTGGTGAAGGCAGAGTAATTGTGTTTCATACGGCCCTCAGTTTGGGTTCGTTGAAGGCCTCGCGCCGGAAGGTTTTGACGATCGGTATTTCTTCAAGGCGAACGGCAATGGGTCACGGCGAACGGTTCCATTCCAATGTCATGTTAACAAAATGGCTTTCCCCTAAAACGTTCGGCATCGGAACTGGATTGGAGTTGAACGGAAACTCGGCATGGTGGACTTTGACGCCACTTCGATTCGACAACCCATGCCTCGCAAACTCAGCTCCATTTCCCCGGACTGGTGGGACTACACCACCCTCGACACCCGCCTGATTGCCGATGCCGCCGCGCTGACGCCCGACCGCATCAAACGTCTTGGGCGTCCGGGATTCCGAATCACGTTTTACCACTCGCTGGAGGAGTTCTACCTCGCCGAAGCTCTCGAATACATCGAGGCATGGCGTGCCAGCACTCCCGACAATCCGGTGGGTATTTGTGGTCCCATTGGCCCGACTGAGCAACTCCCGCTGGTCGCACGGCTGGTCAACAGCCTTGGGTTAAAGCTCGATTCCGCTCATTTTTGGGGGATGGATGAATGGTTTGATACCGATTCCAAGAACGAGGTCTCCATCACTCATCCACTCTCCTTCGAACGTGCCGACCGCGAACTCTGTTTTAACCGAATTGAGAAGAAGTCGCGGATTCCCGAGGCCAACCTCCACTTTCCCAAGGCCGATACTTCCGCCTATCGGGCCACGTGGGAATCCGGGGTCCGCTGCGCTGTAATGCAGGGAGGCCAGGGCGATACCAAGCACTGGGCCTTCAATGATCCCCTACCCCGTCGCGGTCGGTGGAAGGACGAACCACCAGCACCTGCTGAATACCGAAAACTGACGACCAGGGTCGTCGACCTCCATCCCCTGACTTTGGCTCAAAATGCTCGAACCAGCGGAGGGGGAAACATCAGCCTCGTACCCACCCGGGCCATTACAGTTGGACCCGTGGAAACATGGAAAGCAGAGCGTGTCTCCATCTGGCAGGCCGGAGCTCATGACAATGCCCTCGGCCAACGCCTGACCGCCCTGATGATTTCCCAGCGAATCATCGATTCATCCGTCCCCATGTCGCTCCTGGCGGACCATCCCAATGTTCACTTTCATTACTATCTGGGGGGCCTGGGAAGTTGTGCGGTCGAAATGCATTAGTGTCGTGTTGCCGAAATAGCTGGATGTCGGGCAAATCCAGCGACGGTCGACACCGGGGCTCCGTCGTCGCCGAGCGTCCGTCGGCGCAAACTCGAACTTGTCTTTCGATTCCGTCCCATCAACGTTCATCCACAGTCCCATGAACTACCGATTTTCGCTCGCTTCTCTCGCCGTCGCCCTTGGAGCGGTCCTTCCGATGGTATCCCTTGCCGAAGGTTTTCGTGCCGGAATTGCGGTTCGCATCGTCACTCCCGACCCGTTGCTTCCCGTCTCCGGGGGGGTCGGGGAGTCCCGCCGAACGACCAAAAAGCAAGGGGAACTCACGGTCCGTGCACTCGTGTTGGAAGACGGCACCAACCGTGTGGCCATTTGCAGCACGGATTTCCTCGGGTTTCCTTCAGTCCTTGGGAATCGCGTCCGTGCCTCCGTTCATGGCATCCCCGGAAACCATATCCTCATTGGAGCCACCCATACCCATAGTGCTCCCGACTGCTACGGATTTCCCGACGGAAAGGGCGGCACCTCGGCCGATTTCAAGTACTTGGAATCCGTGTGCACCAAATTGGCGGAGGCGATCGAAGAGGCGTCAAACCATCTTCAACCCGTCGGTCTCAAGATTGCCACTGGGGAAGCCAAGGGAAAGATCGCCTACAACTACTACGCTGAACAGTTGTACGATCCTCGCTGCCACGTCCTGCAAGCGGTCCTTCCCGACGGAAAGCCACTGGCAACGCTCATCAACTACGCGATCCATCCGGAAGTAATTGGCAATTCTCAGGGGATTTGCAGTCCGGACCTTATCGGACCGCTCTGCGACGAAATTTCGGCGTCGGGTGGTGGCACCGCCCTCTTTATGAACAGCGCCCAGGGAGGCATGGTCACGGCCGATAACCGGCGTCCGGGAGGAGAAGCCAATGATTGGAGCGAATGCCAGCGAATCGGGAAACTGTTGGGCACCGAGGCACTGCGCATCATTCAGGATGCGCCGACAGAAAAAGCACCGCGGCTTTTCTGCGCTTCACGGTCGATTACCTTCCCGGTCGATTCGCCGCTGATGCGTCAATTAATCAAAGCTTTACCCAGCGCACCGGGGTCATCTGCAGGGGAAAACTCGGTCACGACGCAACTCAACCTTGTGAACCTCGGCGATGCCCAGATTCTAACCATTCCGGGGGAGGCGCTTCCCAACATCGGCTATTACCTCAAGCGCAAGATGCGCGGAAAGCATAATTTGCTCTTTGGGCTCACCAACGATGCCTTCGGCTACATTTTAACTCGG
Source organism: uncultured Verrucomicrobiota bacterium (assembly GCA_903896505.1). GTDB lineage: Bacteria > Verrucomicrobiota > Verrucomicrobiia > Limisphaerales > UBA9464 > CAILNN01. Next base: position 5,778 of record CAITXU010000250.1, read on the forward strand.
GAGGATTACGACAGCTTTCACCGGTACGAATACGTTTCCCGAACCAGCCTGGGTGAACAAACCGCCGGAATCTTGGAAGATGAGGCCCTCCGATTGGTCAACGACAGTCCCCTGCCCGACCGGCTGTAATTCCGCGCAGACCGTATCGCGGATGCCCCACCCACTATCCACCCCCATGAGGAAGATTAGGGTCGGGGACTTGCCAGGCGTAAAGCGGGGTCACCAAGGATGTTGTAAAGCCAGAACGACGTCGATGCATTGGGAGGCGGTGCGACGTTGTACCGGGAAAAAGCTTGTGCGACCAAATCGCCCAACCGTCCGGCGGCGTTGACTCCCAGTAGGTTCATCAGGGTTGCATTCACCACTGTGGCGTCACTGTCCTGCGATAGGCCGGTGGGTGCCACCACCGCCACCGCACCCGTCGAGTTCATCCGGAGCAGGGCCTCACCGATGCTGGTAAATCCTGGTTCCGCGAAATCCCCGGCTACGCAGGTCATTGCGACCAGAACCGGCAGTCGTCCGGCATTGGAAACAACCGGAACAAAACTGAGCGGCGATTGCGAGTCCACCTGGACGTAGGGTCGGATTCCCAACTGATCCTGTGCTCCGTGGCCCATGTAATTGAAGAGGTCCATTCCCGAGTTGAGGGCATTCTTGACCCCGTTCTGGATGGAGGCGGCAATCGTGGCATTGACCGGCGGGGAGTATCCGGGATCGAGCAATGTGCTGGTGTATTGGGGTGACAGATAGTTCCGTACGGCATTGCGATTGGCAATGAAGTCTCCCGCAGCATCTGGCTGGTCCGCCAGTAACAGCGCATTCAATGAAGAAACACTTTCCGACTCATAGCTCTTGATTTTGTTGAGCATGACGGTGAATTCAGCATCCGTGCTCACCGGGAATCGTCCGACCATCACGCGGGGAAGTCCGTCCGTCCCCACCTTTCCATATCGACTGTCCGACGCGAAAGCCCCGTAAGGCGTCGCAATCATCATGGGCGGCACAAAGAAATCACCGGAAGCAGTCAAATCCCGATAATCGTAGCTGCCGTCTCCCACCAGGACGAGATAGCGGGGAGGAACGGCCCATCGGGAATAGGCGGTTTTAACAAATGCCTCGAGCGCGTGGGGGTTGGCCACACCATAATTGAATTGATTATAAATGTCGTCCATCACGACGACCCTGGTGCGGAAAGAACTGCTCCGGTACGCGGCCAGGGCATTGGCGCTGTTCGTCAGTTTGGAGTGCGTCACGATGAGATAGCTGCCGCGGATGGAGGGGTCATCCAATTGGGTGGGATAGACCAGGGAAATGGACGACGCAGAAGGAATGGCTTGGGCACCACTGACGGCAGGATTCAAAACAACAAACCGGGTGGTCGAAACCGTCGGCTTGAGAGAGGCGGTCCAGGCCCCCGTGGTCCCGGCCACAGTCAATCCTGCTAATCTTTTGGGCCGAAGGAGGTCGCTTACGTCGAATCCCAGAATTGTTGGTCGCGTCGTTCCGCCAAAGCCCGACACAGTCAACGTTTGTCCGGCCGCTTCGGCGGACGATGCTTCGAGCGTCGGAAAAAAGGTCGAAGAGATGCTGTATTGACGACGATATGCAAGCTGGTAGGAATCAAGATAGAACTGGCTGACGGCTGCCCCGGAAGGCAGAAGTGCCTGCGCTGTGAGTGTATTTCTCCCCTGGGACGGCGACGTGCTGTTGTCTTTCAACAAAGTCATGGGGAACGTGAACTGAATCTGGCGTGCGCCGATTCCAGACCAACTGAGGCTCCCAGTTGGAGCGTATCCATCGATGACGGTCCCATTCAGGCTGACGGTGACCGTCTGACGGGTAGCGGTTGCACCGAACAATTGAATCGTCAGTGTGGCTGTGTCGGAGACTCCGCGAACCAAACGATCCAGGGCAAAAGTGGTGGTCCAGGTGTCGTTGCCACTGGCTGCAGTCATTTGCTTCCAAAACCAGAACGATTGATCGGTGTCCAGACCCTGGGGAGTCCCGGTCGATTGCAGGATCACCGATAAACCGTTGTCGATATCGGACTGGGCGGTCCATACGGCCGTATAAGGTCCTGAAGAACCGGCGGACGGACTACCCATGTCGAGTGTCGAGAACACATTGGTCCCCGCCCTCAACCAGTAGGCATTGGTCGTGGTGTAGTTATTCCAAATTTGCTGCGCGTAGAAGTAGAACCCCGGCGTCGTTCCACCGCTCACATATCCATTGCCCGGAATGTAGGTCACCTGATGTGCGGTATCGAAGCCGCCATTGAACAAGGCGACGGTGCCATTGTTAATCCAGCCGGCCACAAGCGTTGAATCGGATTGCCCCAGCACGCTTGCGAGGGTTGCAGCGCTAACGAAATGCATTCCCAACGCCGTCGTCAGAATCTTAACACCTGCAGGACTGGTGGGTAGATTCACCGGGGTGATCGCCGCAGCGGTCCATCGGTTCGGTGCGTTTTGCATCGAGATCCTGCGGGGAACCGCAGCCGACGATGGATCCGAAGCCGGCACCGGAATCTCTTCTCCGATCTCCAACTCCCGCCGGGCTATTTCCACACTGACGCCCGAGCGAAGTTTCGCCGTCAAGCGGTACATTGAGCGTCCCGTCACGGGCCCCCCCAATTCCTCCACCCCATATTTCCCTCCGGCACGCCGATCACCCGCCACGATCAAACCAGCATTCACCCGAACCCATTTGTTTCCATCTTCTCGATCCAGATCAAACCCCACAACGCCCCACTCACCACCCGTGCGCCAGGATATCCTTGTCCCTTGACCGGACTGCCGGGCTTCCCAGGAACGCAATTGAACGGGAGGGTTGGAGGCAGCGAATTCACCCGTTGCCGCAGAATTGTGAGCCGAGTGCGGCGTCACCTCGGCAGCCATGCCTGCATTCATCCAAATGCCGAACGCCAGCATCGCAGTCATGGTCCCAGAACGTGTCCGCCGATAACCCAATCCTATCAGGGAAGCGATCAATGCGGCAATCCCCCACGGCGGCAAGAGCGGAACGTCGGAATCCGGCGCAGGAGCGGGAACAATCCCAAACAAGAACGGTACGGATACTGCCGCAGAATGGTTGCCGTCACCCGCAAGAGTTGCCACCGCGACGTAGGTACCCACCGCCGAAGGCCTCGTGGCTGAAGACGCATAGACCGTCCCATTGGTGCCGGCATAGATAAAGGTCACGGCACCACTTGAACCCGAAGTCGAAGCTGTTGTCGGACCCACCGATGCACCTGTGTAGATATATTCTTCCGGACCCGTAACCGTGACGGCGGAAGGTGCTGGCGTCACAGTGAGCGTTCCGGTTTTGTAATTGATCGCATAGTTTCCAGCGGAAAAGCTTCCACCCATGGCCCCGGTGGCATTCACAGCATAATTGCCCACCGGCGCGGTTGCGGATAATCCGCCGTTGGCGATCAGCGTCACCGTCCCGATACTTTCCCCGTTCACGAGACCAACGGCGGAGAATGCCGTCGACCCGGGACCAAGAACCAGGGTGGTTCCATACACCTTGGATTGCGGCAGCGGAGTAATCGAAAGAGGGGCCTGCTGGATTTGAAAAGGCAGCGGAGCCGAAACAGCTGCCGGATGGCCTGAATCCGCAGCGACAGTTGCGGTGGCCGAATAATGGCCGACAAACTTGGGTGCCATGGCAGCGGGTCCGTACACCGTCCCATTCAAACCCGAGTAGAATAGTTGCGGAGTCAACGTCGGACCGTAAACCGTGACTGTTGACGGGCCCTGCGACAATCCGGTGTAGGCATAATTGGTCGCACCGCTCACCGCGATCACCGGGGCAGCCGTGTATTGAACCACAAGAAATACTGTCACCCCATCGTCGTGGACCAATCCAGCCACGGACGCCGGTGTCGTGGTCACCAACGGCGGATAGGCTGCCGTGAAGTCCACGTCGTACCCAATCCTCCCCGCCCCTTGATAAATCCCCAAAGTGGTCGAGTCGTTTGCCACCACCGATTGACTCCCGGAAACCGCAGTCGAAACGGGCAGCACCGCCCCCGCACCCACCGCATTGGTCCCCGTCAACTTGAGGGACAATACCGGCGGGACGATCTCCCCGCTCCCATTCGCAGTGGCAAAAACCGTCGCATTGCCGAGGCTGTAAGGGACGGAGTTGCTGCCACCTGCGACTCCATAAAACGTAATGCCCGCTGAAAATGTCGCCTGAAGATCTATTTCCACCTGTAGCAGCACAGGCGCTTCGGGATGATCGTCGGGATTGAACTTGGGTAGCGTGATTCCAAAGGCAGATTCTCCTGGCCCGAGCCGGTTTGTCACCGAGCTCCCCCAAACGACTGCCCCTTGGATTCGAGGCGTTGCGATGCCCATCCACATCAAAGCAACCCCTGCTGACGGGAACCATCTCCGGGCTTGATACCGGATCCCAGATTCCCACCAGCGCTTCATCATCCACCCGAACGACCCAATGCCATCAAACCTCATATTTTCCAGTGTTCCAGAATGCCAAGCGACAATCAATTCGCCCGCTTCCTGCTTGATGATGCGGTTATCGCTTAAGGCTATTTCGTATCAGTACCATCCGGTTAAGCCGAGTGGGATTCGGTGTAAAACGCTGTCAATGAGCGGAATGGAAAGGCGAAATCGTGTGATCGATTCCGACTTCATTTTGCGATTTTCACCAGCAGTCAGCATGCCAAACTCGCTGCATGCCCACCGGAAAACTGATTTTTTCCCAAATCACC
>CAITXU010000251.1 GCA_903896505.1 uncultured Verrucomicrobiota bacterium
TGTCATTGCGTTACGATGTAGAGCCAGGAACAATTAGCTTCATCGAGGCCGCGTTCGTTTGAACGCGGAAATTCCGCCAGGCCGACGAAGCTCACGGCAGGCTCGCCCTGCTTCAACGAGGCCGCGTTCGTTTGAACGCGGAAATCCCCACTGCGAAGACCGTTGCTGCTCAAGGGCCTAAAGTCAACTTTGCGAGCGGTCGTTGTTAACGGCCCAGCGGCGCTGATCCGTCCAGTCTGCTATCGCTGTATCCTACTTCGATGCAATGATTTAGAAATGGCGAGCGACAGCGGGGTGTCCGTCAGCACCCCGCCGCTCGCGTCTCACCGCAATTTCAAAGAACCGCTCCGACGGCGATTTCAAATTCCACCGACGTCGGTCAAAAGACAAAACACGGGGCATCCATATTGACGTAAGGAAGGCCCAGCGCCGTGATCACACGGTCACCACGTCCCTCGGCGGGTCCCAGGCGAACGAAAATGACCTGGTCTTTCTTTTGGTCAATAACCTCCTTAAGGGCGGTTTCGAGGTTGACCTTTTCGGCATCGCTGAGATCGCATTCAAAGATGGAATATTGGAGGTGGTCGCCGAAATTCTTGCAGGTTTTGAACACCCGTCTCAGACGCTTGTCGTCAGCAATGTCATAGCAGACCAGGTAGGTAATGCGCATCGTGTCCGGGGAGTTCGGTTTAGCGGGTCAATAACGGCACATATTCGGGAATCTCTCCGGTCAAGACCCTGGCCAGAATACGAGCCTGGAGCTCCAGTGCCCGCCGATAGCTTACCTTGTAGTCGAACAGAGGATGGGTCAGCAGTGCCCCCATCCGTTGTTCGTACACTTGAAAGAATTTTTTGCGTCCGGCGGGTGTCAAATTGACCGCCTGACCTGCCCGTACAAAATCTTCGATTTGAACGATGCGCGTGTTGATAGCCGAGAGCACCACGCTTTCCGCAACCAGCGGCCGAAATTCCTCCATAAGGTCTAAGGCCAAGGCTGGACGACCAAAACGGGGCTGATGGTAGAAGCCGACATAGGGATCGAAGCCCACGGCCAGGGCCGCGATGGTGCAGTCCTTGGCCAGAACACTGTAGGCTAGGGAAAGGAGGGCATTGACGGGATCGGTGGGCGGACGTCGATGCCTTCCGTTAAAATCAAAATCCAGTTTTTTGGCTGTTGGATCGCGCAAGAACTCGGGTGATTCCGCACCAGGAATCTCGTCGTCATCTGCTCGGCCTGCCTTCAGCATTCCGCCGAAATGCTCGAAATAGGCTGCTGCCGCTGCACCTTCAATACCGAGCAATTCCTCAAGACTACCGGCTTCCAGGGCGTCCGACGCAGCTCCGCGAAGCCGGTTGACGACCGCGGTGGGCGGTTCTGAATGGTTTCGCATCAGCAAGGTTCGCTGATTCCGAATCTTGCCGTTCACGAACTGCCGGGCGATCCGCAAAGTGAATGTGGAGTCGTCCATTTTCCGGAATTGCTCGATCCGGAGGAAGACATTTTTGAGTCCATGACCTCGGGTCAGTCCGTAAAACCATCCTCCTCCGCTGAAGTAGGTAATTGGGATTTCTGCATCGCACAGGGCCTGAATGGCCTGGGTCGTCATCTGGATATTTCCGAATAGCGCAACGTGGTGAACATCCATGAGGCGAACCTCGTCCACGGTTCTGTCCTCTTCCTTGATGGTCAGGGTTTCGTCCTTACGGCCAACCCGAAGTCCCGGGGTATTCAGGTATACTGCTCGTGTATCATCGCGGGGTGCCATCAGGCGTCGGGGAGCAACCTCCGGCGTCGGACCCTGAGTTCCTGGAGTCTCCGCCCCAGGTGCTGGTTCCTTTTGACGAGCCAGAAGTAGGGTCTCATCGGGGAGGCAAACGGGGGCCAGAGAGCACCGTTTGCATTTGGGAGAAGCCACCAGCGGCGGAGGGATGGGACCGCGCATCGTGACCCGGGCTGCGGCAATTTGAGTCAATATCCACGATTCCAGGTCGGGAGTCATTTCCAACCGGACCCGCTGTTTGGTGGCCCGATAATAGATGACACCCTCGGAACAGGAGTAGCCGTTGTCGCGCAAGAGGAGCATTTGGAGTCCCAACTGCATGCGGTCCGTGGGCCAAAGTTCATTGGTCTCGGCTCCCTCGCGCGGTGAACCGGCCTTATAATCGACAGGAACGACCTCCCGGACGCTAAAGAGTTCGGCCTGCTCGCCTACGGCAGGTGTTCCGCGAACCTCGATCAAGTCCAGTTTTGCCAGAACGCCAAGGCGCTCCGATCCAAGGGTCACCGACCGGGAATGGATGACATCCAGGACCGCCTTTCCCGAAGTACCATTGGGGTCTTCAGGTGCATCAGGAGGAGAGGTTCTCTGACCCTTCGGCGGGGGCAAATCGCCCTTGCCGGAATCGACACGACGATGAATGGCTGAGCCGTGGAGCGTGTCGGCATTGTCGAGAAACACCCCTTCGACGTGTTCGTAGTAGAAGAGCCGCGGGCAGTAGACGAACTCATTGAGCATCCGGGCCGGAATGACCTGATCGGGGTCGAACCGAGGGGGTGGTGGGATTGAAGGCAGCGGTTGTTTTGACGGCTCGGCCGGGGTCACTCGGTCGGAAATTGAGTGCCCGTCGGGTGTGGCGGTTCCGGGTTGAAGAACCGCGGAAGGATCGTTGGCCGGAATTTCGCGACGGAGAATCTCGATGGTTTTTTCAAAGACGCGATGCGCACTTGCAATATCCCTGGCGGCTTGGGGTGTTTTCGGGCCGATTCGGGAAAAAGGAACGGACGTTGCCGATTCCCGATCGGACAAGGGTAGGAGATCAGCGGCCAAGTCATCGTCATTCATGGGAATGGGCTTTAGTTTTTGGAAAACTAAAGGAACATCCCCTAAGAATGGAAGTTCAGATTTAAGGTCGTCAGGATGCTATTCACGCTCCTTCACTGGAACGAAGAGACCGAGGCCGAAATGAGAACCGTAACCCAAAGCGAACGGGCCGGTTCTTTCTTCGGGAAATCGGATGGTGAACGCAGCGCCGTTTGAATGGCCACGACTTCCTGCACCATCGCGACGAACGGTTTGAAATTGAAGCGATCTCAGGCCTCGTTCGCCTGCCTTGTAGGGACCGTCGTGTTCTGCCATTTGGCGAACGGAAGCATCAGTTCCGCGCGGGTGGAGCGAGAGCAGACGAAGCAAATCATGACCAGCGGACCCGAACTGCCAGCCATTTTGCGGGTCGATCTTAGGACGACCGTCACGAAACATCTTGGCGTGGCGTGTTGGGACAAAAGGCGTCGCCGAGCGCCAGACCTTTGCTGGCTGGAAGAGGGGAGAATCCGTGAATTCGTCGGGTTGACCAATTCCATGTAGAACCAGCCGCAGTTCGTGGCCTCCGTAGCCCCAAACTTTGTTTAGGCTTCGAAGGGCAAGGCAGTTGCCTTCGTCGAACCCCATCTCCGCCCAAACCGTAATATGGGTTACGGTGTCGCGAGGGCCATTAGCCTCACAAAATACATGCGCGTGTGCATGGTCGGATTTCGGATTCCCGTCTTCATCCAAACCAGTAAAAACGGTAGCGCGTCCTCTACCTCGGTCAGACCATTCGCAGAGGGATTTATGTACTCGGTCGCCGATGGATATCGCCTGAATGATGCGGGGAGCGACAGTGCTGAGAACGGAATAGCGAGCCACCGTCGGGAGTTTCTTCGCACGCTGCGGGTGAGGCCGGTAACCGGGAGAAAAGGCGTCCTCGGGACGGATGTAGTTCAAGAAGGTTGCACCTGGAGGAAGGTTCCAGCCGGCAGATTGAAGTTCACCGGTGTCTGCTTGAAGCGCGCCAAATAGATTGGTCGGCACTGCCACGGAGTTTGCCTTACTTCTCTGAGTCTTTTGTTGGCCTACCTGTGGAGAGGTCTTAGTGACGAAATCGCGGTGCCACGCTTCATAGTCAGCTGCAGTCATTGGGGAAAGAAGCCGAACCAGTTCCTGATTCTCAGGTGGTGCGACACCATCAGGCAAGGGTGTCGCGTTCACGGATATCTGGCTGATGCCTTCAATGACACGCGCCTCGACGAGGCTTTCCGCCCTTCCGAAATAGTTCATTCGCTGTGCCAACGTGCGCAATGCGGCGAGTTCTAGTTCGGACAAAGTGGTGTTCCAAGCAACGAGGACTGAATCTGTCTCGTGGAGTTGAATGAAGGTGTCGAAAATCTTGGTGGTCTTTTGGCTTTTTCCTTCGTTGAAGGGCATGTAGTGCCGCGTATGGCTGGCACTGGCAAAAGGCAGGTGGAACTTGGGAGGTATGCTCAGCTTGTTCACCAACGAGCGGATACAATCCTCGGAAATTTCCGGAGCAGGCGCTTTTAAATACCATGTTGCTATCAGCGCACGGAGAATACGCCACGGAGAAGGGGGCCACTCGACCGCGCCTTCATTCACATGGCGTCCCCACGGCGTGGCATGATATCGCCCGGCGGGAAAGCTGAGTTCGAGGACTGTCATCGGATTAATCCTCGTAGGTGAGGTCGGTGGTGGTAGGATTTGCAAAGCCGCTCGAAGCTGCTTTCACGAGCGCCGGGAGTGCTTCTTCGAGTTCGGCAAGGGGTGGAATATTAAAACCTGCGGGCCGCTGGACCACGAGATCGCCGGTGACCTCCAAGTCACATGCGGTCCGCAACCTCAAGCCATCCCGGAGGAATTTTTGGATTTTGAAGAGCCCAAGCGTGATGAGTAGAGTGGTAGAGGCGTCGTCGAGACCGAAGCCACGAATGAGCGCGAGATCAAGATTGAAGTACAGAGAGATGCTACCCGTGAATTCTTCCCGGTGAAACGGTACGTTTCCGAATCCCTCTTTAGCGGATTTTCCATCGTCACCTTTGGCTGCACGAACGCGGTCATTTTTGACCCCGCCACTTGCGACCGTAGATACGCCTTCTGCTTCGATGAAACTCGTGAGAGCGCGTGGAAGGCGAATGACACCTGCAATCTTCTCCAAGAAAATGCCGTGGAGAAGGGAGTTCGGGTCGTATTTGAGTAACGCCCGAATCAGGGTATCGCGATTGAACGCACGCTTGTCATCGAAAGAAATTGCCGACTTTATTGCCTCGAACCCGTTTGCTTTGGTAATGTAAATGGAATTTAGCCGGTGGGCTTCCAATATCGAGTTAGTGATCGGTTGTCCAGTTTTGTCCTTTACCTTCACAATCGGCAATCCCTTGAGCGGCGTTACCCAGTCGTTGGCGACGGTGTCCCAGCATACCGCTTCGAGCCGGTTTGCCATGCTTTGAGCGGATTCGACGAGCAGCATCTTCCTCCCATCGGGTCCGTCGTAAGTGGCCGCACCCAGGTCGGGAAATCCGGTGGGTTGAAAGCGTGATCCTTGGAGTGGTTGTAGGGTGGCTTTGAGAAGCAGTCGTGGGTGGTCTTTCAATGCGTGTAAGTTCATTTGGTTTAGTTATTTGCTTGTTTGAGGATGCATTTTTGAAGTGCCCCCTTTTCGCTCATGTCGTAATCACTTACTGGAAACAGCATTGCCGCCGCAGTTCGCCAGGCGATGTCGCCACGGACCGACATGCTGGCGATAAGGGGTTCTTTGCCAGATGCACGAAGGCGGCGGGCAGCGAGTACGCTGGCGGTTTTGCCATCGCCAGCAATAGCGCGGTAGAAGATGGCCGGAACAACTGGAATGCGTTCCCTCTCGTCGCCCTCGTTTGATCGACGGAGGCAAAGTCGAAGTAGCGCGTAAAAGGACGATGGAATGGCCTCCTGCGCGTCATGGAATTCGTACCGTATCGATTTAATCTGCGGCCACTCAATCAGGCTCAGGCCCCAAATGAGATTCGCCAGCAGATCATTATTAGTTCGACCTTCAATAAAGGCGGTGATGTCCTCCAGCTTGGCGGGACGTGGCGACGAATCTGGCCAACCGTTCGCGCCAGCCGCCTCTACCCGCACCAGCCGCCTTCCGAGGACGGTATTGAGCGCATCGATGAGGTCACCGTCGTGCCAGACGACATCGTTGCCGGGATTTTTGGCCCAATTGACCCAGGAGCGGACTTCGGTGGCTCCCATCTCCAGAGGCTCCAAATGCTGGCGGAACCAAAGAATTTCCTTGCCGATTCGTCCGCGCATTCCTGCGACAGAGCAGGCCAGGCGGAATTCCGGAGTGCCGTCGTCCGCCTCGGTGATCCATTCCGACCTTAATGCGTGTAGCGGACGTAGATAGGCGCTTTCCGTCGTCCATTTATAACTACGAGAAAGCGCGCGCTCTGTCGATCCAAGTGCGGCGATGACGGACTGCATTCTACTGGCGGTGTTATCGCGGCACAACTCGACGATTCGAATTTCAAGCAGATTCAGAGCACGCACTACAGACGCAGGCGGATCGGGGTTTGCCTGTGGGCCAGCCTTTTGACGAAGGCGGTCGTGCCAGTGCTCGATGTCTGTCAGCAGGTCTACCCTTGCATTCCGCCGGACGATGACGCGCTCCAACGGCGTTGCAAAATAGGCGAGACCGTTGCGAACCTGAAATCCGAAACGTTGAAAAGCCGTGATTCCTCGATCAACCCCAAGGGTCACTGCAGCCTGCGCGAAGTCCACACCGTTACGCGTCGCACGACCACGGACCTGCGCACGACCTTCACCTAAAAGCGAACATAACTCGGTCAGCTGCGTCGGTTGTTTCCAAAGCGGCATCCACATCTCGCAGCGCGCATCGGTTTCATCGGCGATCGCAGCACTCGCATAACCGATGCCAGCCTGCCGGACGCAGAAGGGATAGACGAGTGATCCATCGCTAGTACTATCGAGCCGCTTCACCGAAGCAGCGGCAAAAAGCAATGCTCCTTCGATCATCAGAATGAAATCCCAAGGATTTACCCCTGACGGAGCGTCAAAACCGGAGGTGCCATTCGCGCCTCCTGCAGCTCCAGGGAAGAATTGACCAACAGGTGCTTTAACTAAGCAACCTGGCGCGGCTCTGCCAAAAAAGGCCGCACGTAGCCATCGCCGGGAATTTGCCGTAGGCTCACCCGTCTCTGGGGCCATCACCTCGACGATGCGCTGCATAAAGTTATTGGTGAATTCCAGCCTTCCGTCGTTGCCGCCCGTTCCGAGCAACGGTGGAAACCTTGCCCCGTCTTTTCCGAGCACAAAAGCGGCATCAAGCCAGTCGACCGCATCTTCCGGGAATGAATTTCGACAACTTTGGAGCAAAAGCGCTTTGTTTTCCCCTTCTGGTTTCGCCCTTATATTAAGTCGATTCAACTCTCGGCGCGCCGCCTTGATTCCGGTGCGGTAACGTTCCAACCGCGCTGCCTGTCCCTTTTCTATCTCGGAAAGCGCCGTATCGTTGTCTTTGGGGAAAAATCCGCTGCCACCATTCCACGGGGCGACGATCACCGTGGGCTGATACTCAGTTGCAAAGAATGTAACCAGTGCTTCCTCATCGAAACGCGATTTCAGCACTAGTTGATCCGCTTCCCACATGGCGTTGCAGTTCGCGTCGCCGCAGTTGGACTCCGCGACCAATCGAAGCACGCCCAAAGCCTTCAA
>CAITXU010000252.1 GCA_903896505.1 uncultured Verrucomicrobiota bacterium
AGCGGCGTCCCGCCGCTCCTCTCCCACCCAAGACAAAGCGGCAGGATGCCGCTTCCACCTCGTTTCGCTCCAACCAAAGTGGGAGCGGCGTCCCGCCGCTCCTCTCCCACCCAAGACAAAGCGGCAGGATGCCACTTCCACCTCGCTTCACTCCAACCAAAGTGGCAGCGGCGTCCCGCCGCTCCTCTCCCACCCAAGACAAGCGGCACGATGCCGCTTCCACTCTAATCCCGGGCGGAACGATAGACACAAATGTCCACGCCACCGTGCGAAACCGCTCCGCTCACGTGCCATCAGTACACGTAAATGAACTCGTTGGAGAACAGCAACGTTTGGGCGTAGCTTTCCCAGGCGTCCAGCGCACCGCGCTGCACCGTCACACCGGCGTTTTGTACCGCGGCGTACTTGTCCTTGGAGGCCATCTGCTTTTTGTACACGGATTTGGTGCGGCGTGGGCCCTTCGGCCGGACATCTCCCGCCATCAACTGATGCACCTGCTCAATGTACTCCTTACCCCAACTGATCTCCCGTGGCTCGGGACCGCGTTGGTACAGAATGCGATAGAGGGCCGATATCCGGGCATCGTCGTCGGTGGCCTGGTCCAACTCTGGACGGTTCACCAAATGGCGGGCCGCATCGACGGTCATCGAATTATTGAGGAAAAAGAGCGCCTGCTGCGGCACCACCGTTGATATCCGCTTGGAATTGGCCATCTCGGGATCGCTGAAATCGAATTGTGAGAGCAGGTCCGACACATGCAGCCGGTCCACATAGCCGTAGATGCTCCTCCGGTAGCTATACGGTTCCTCGCTCAAATTGACCGGCTTTCCGCCAAGGCTCAGGTCCATCTTTCCGGTGAGCATCACCAGCGAGTCGCGGATGGATTCGAAGTCGAGTCGGCGCAAATTGCTTCGCCAGACCAGTTTGTTATCGGGGTCTTTGAGGCTATAGGCCGGATTCTCGTCACTCGATTGCTGATAGGCAGCTGAAAGCAGGATCAGCTTGTGAAGCTTCTTCACCGACCATCCGTTTTCCACAAGGCCGGCGGCCAGATAATCGAGAAGTTCCGGGTGGGAAGGGGCCTCGCACATGTTGCCCAAATCATCCGGGGTATTCACCAAAGCCCGGCCAAAGTGGTGCATCCAGATGCGGTTGACCGCCACCCGGGCGGTCAATGGATTCTTGGGATCGGCGATGGCCTGAGCCAATTCGAGTCGACCGCTCCCCTGTCGGAACGGCTTGCGGTCGGGTCCGGACAGGACCTCAAGGAAGCGTCTTGGTGCCACCGGCCCCTGCTTGTTGCGGCTGCCCCGAATGTAAATGTGACTATCAGACGGTTTGGATTTGTCGGCCACGACCATGGCCCGTCCGGGTGCCCCGGGATGGGTCAACCGAAGTTGATTGATCTCCGAGAACTTGAAGGCGTCAAAGGTGCGGGGCTCGAATTGAGGCGGTCCATGCCATGCCTTGCGGCCTGCTGGCCCATTGAGGAACGCCTCTTGTTTCTCCACGGTGGCCAGTTCGGAGGCGACAGGAATATAAAACGGGGTCTGAACCAGTTCCGTGACGGCAGGGTCATCGAGATTGGTGACGGAGCCCCCCTTGCTGCGCAATTGGGCCAGGGCCAACGCTTCCAAAGGATGTTTGGTGAGCAGGTTTTCGTAGGCCCGGGCGACTTCAACGAGAGACTTCGGCTTCATCCCGGTCAGCGCCTCGGAGACAAGCCGGTTGACGGGGGCTTTGGGATCCGTCAAGGCCCGGGCCAACACCTCGGGAGCCTTGGCGACGAAGTCATTGGTCGAAAGTTTGCTCAACCGGGCAAAGGGCCCAAGAACCGGATGGTCGTCATTGAGCTTGATGGCCTTCATCATCTCCTGGTCCTCGGGATAGATCATGAATTCCCGGGCCAGCGTCTGTCGTTCAATCGATCTCGGCTTGGCCGCGGCCACCAATAGATAGCCCGCCGGGTGGCGCAAAAATTCAGGGTTTCGCCTCGAATAAAAGCCGTAGAAGACCGCGCGGTTTTTGGCCTCCAATTCCGCCAGCCGACGTTCGTAGTTCTCCCGGGCTTCGCGGTCTACTGCGGTTGGCAATTCCGGTAATTCCATCGGCTCGTTGAGACTCGCGAGGACGCCGTGGAGCGAGTAGTAGTCGGCAGTGGGAATGGGGTCGAACTTGTGGTCGTGACAGCGGGCGCAGGCAACAGTCAACCCGAGCATTGCCTTGCCCAGGGTGTCGATGCGTTCATCGATCACGTCGTCCGAATTATCAAACCGTTTGCCGATCGTAAGGAATCCTAAAGCCGCCAGCCGGGTATCATTGGTTGCCACCTTGGGGAGTTGATCGGCGGCCAATTGTTCCATGAGGAATTCATTCCACGGCTTGTCGTCGTTGAAGGCGTTGACCACATAATCCCGATAGGTCCACGCATACTCGTACCGATAATCCTGGAAGCGCTTGCCACCGTCCCCTCCATGGCCCGTCGTGTCGCTGTAGCGCGCAGAGTCAAGCCAGTGGCGTCCCCAGCGCTCACCGTAGTGGGGCGAAGCCAGGAGGCGGTCCACCACCTTTTCGAACGCATTGGTCGAACCATCGAGGATAAAGTCGCGGACTTCCTCCAGAGTGGGAGGCAAACCGATCATGTCGTAGGTCACCCGACGAATAAGAACTTCCTTGGTCGCACGACCGTTGGGACGCATCCCTTCCTTCTCCAAGCGGGCAAGGATAAACCGGTCGAGATCGTTCCGGACCCACTCGGAATCCTTAACGGACGGCGGCATCGGTTTTTGAACCGGTTGAAACGACCAATGAGCCCGGGCGGAATCCGAAAGGCCGGTGAGCCGGGGGGGACCACCCACCCGTGGGTCGACCGCACCGTCGGCAATCCATTGCTTGAGGACGGCTATTTCGTTGTCCTTCAGTTTGCCGCCCTCCTTCTTGGGGGGCATGCGAAGATCGTTGTCCGTGTACGAAACGGCCTTGAACAACAGGCTTTGGTCGGGTTTGCCGGGAGTGATCGCGGCTCCGTGTTCGCCGCCCGATTCCCAGCCCGCCCGGGTATCGAGAGTCAAGTCCCCTTTGGACTTCCCCTCCCGGGCGCTGTGGCATTTTTCACAATGTTCCGCCAGAAGCGGGCGGACCTTCTTTTCGAAAAACTCAACCTTGCCAGGATCGACGTTCGGTCTCGCCCAGGCCGAGGCCAAGGAAATGCCGAAAAATAGCAAGTGCCATCTGGGACGTGGCGGCGTCCCTCGACGTGACCGGGACGCTGGGATCGGAGAAGGTCGGTCCATGGGGATCACGCGATGATGGATTGGACGACTTTGCCGAAGTTATCGGTGAGGCGAAAGTCCCGCCCGTTGTAGCGGTAGGTCAGCTGGGTGTGATCGAACCCGAGCAATCGCAGGATGGTGGCGTGAAGGTCGTGGACATGGACACCGTCCTTGACCACTTCCTGGCCCAACTCGTCGGTGGCTCCATGGGCGGTGCCGCCTTTGACCCCACCGCCGGCCATCCAAACCGAGAAGCATTTGGCGTGGTGATCCCGGCCAGAATCTGCTCCCACCCGACCGGATGTCGTGGCCGTTCGGCCAAACTCGCCGCCCCAGACCACCAGGGTGGAATCAAGCAGACCTCTGACTTTCAGGTCGTTGATGAGGGCCGCAGCGGGTTGGTCGATGGCTTGAGCCGTCCCCTTGATGGCGTTGGCCAGATTGGCGTGATGGTCCCAGCCGCCGGCGTCCACTTGGACGAAACGGACACCTCGTTCGACCAGGCGTCGGGCGCAGAGCAACTTCGCTCCCAAATCGGACTTTCCGTATGCTTCACGGGTTTCCTTGGTCTCCTTCGACAGGTCAAATGCCTCGGGGGCCTCGGTCTGCATCCGGAAGGCCAGCTCAAAGGATTTAATACGGGCCTCCAATTGCTCCTCATGGGGTGCCCGTTCCAAGTGGGCATCATCGAGATGCTTCATCAGGTCGAGTTGAAGGCGTTGCTGTTCTCTCGAGGCAAATTCGCTCCGCAAATTGAGCAGCGCCTGATCGGGCGGTCGATTTTGAGCGAAGTCAGCCTTGGCACCCTGGAAGAGGCTCGGCAGGAAGGCGGCCGCCCGCCATTCGGTACTACCGCCAAAGGTGATGAACCCCGGTAAACTGGCGTTTTCAGTTCCCAGGCCGTAAAGCACCCAGGAACCCAGACTCGGTCGCACCAAGGTCAGGGCCCCGGTGTGCATTAGTTTTGCCGCCGGTCCATGAGCCGGGACGTCGGTGGTCATCGACCGGATGACACAGAGTTCGTCCGCCACCGTCCCCAGGCGTGGAAATATTTCGCTCAGCTCCAATCCGCTCTGCCCGCACTTCGGAAAATTGAAGGGCGATGGAAAAGCAACGCCGGAATCCCCCGGGATGGTTTGGTCACGGAACTTGGTCAGTTCCGGCTTGGGATCAAAGGTATCGAGGTGACTGGGTGCTCCCCCGGCAAAAATATGGATGACCCGCTTGGCCTTGCCCGGAAGCGGTGCTTTGCGCGGCACCAGCGAGAGGTTTTCCTCAGCGAGCGTCGTCTCGCGCAACAGACAGCCCAGGGCCAGCGCCCCAAAGCCCAAACCGCTGCGCTCCAGGAACTGACGCCGTGACGAACTGGAAAGAAATCGACCACAAGTGGATGAGCGGGTGTCCATATTTTGGTTGTTCTGCATTGAACCGTTCCAACATTTGTTCTTCAACGGCAAGACGCAGAAAACATCAGCAGGTTACGTTCCAATTGGGTCAACGAGGGGAGATCGATTTCCAGCGTCCCCACCGATGGAGCATGGAATTTTTCGGGACGTTTGGTTCCATATCCTCGCCGGTCCCAGGAAAAGGACAGAGGCGTGGATAAGGCCAAAGGCGGTCCAAACCATGCCCGTCACGCCCTTGAGCCGAAGTGACATCCAGCAAGACCCCGAAAGTGACTACTGGAAAGGCCTCAAGTAGTCACGTTGAAGCTTGACCCGGAATTTCACTTAGGTCAGCAACTATCTATTCAGCGCTACGATGATCTCCTAAAATCGAGATAAAGCCAGCAATGCAATGCAATTGCAATATTTTAGAAACCCGGAAGAGCATTGCATTCGTGTTGCAACTTCGACGGAATGCAATAGTTAATTACACAAAGTGTTGATAGTCAATTGCTTATAAAGTTGGCACGCCAAATGTTAACGTGTCGAACGTGGACGCCGCCAGACCCTTGCTAAGGGTGAGGTGAAAGCCGCCAAACAAAAAACAACACCGATTTGATTTTGAAATGAAAACGCTCGATTTCAGCCTGATTCTTCCGCGTCTGACCGCCGTCGCCGCTGCGGCCATGCTCGTAACATTCCCGGCCATGGCCGATGATTCGACTAGTAAGGAAAGTTCCTCTAGCGAATCCTCGAAGACCACCACCGCAGGTTCGGCTGATTCCAAGAAGACCACGACCTCGGGTTCCGAGAGTTCCAAGTCGAGCAGCTCCAGCGATGACGGTTCCAAGTCCAACTCGGGTTCGAGCGACGATGGAAAGAGTTCGAATTCCAAGCCCACCGTCACTGATGGCACGGTTTCGGGTAAAATCATCAGCGACAGCCTCACGACAGCCGCCACCAGCGGTAAGGTTTCCCCGGTTCAGTCCCCTGCCGTCCCGATGGGACTGAAGATCGTGGATCAGACCCGATTGGCCGCGTCCGATGCCGCCTCGGCCAACTTCCAGAAGAATTTGTTGCCCACGGCCACTGATTTCATTCTCAAAACCCTGCCTGAAACTCGAAACAACACTGCGGCAGTCAAGGCCATGCCCCTGGACCCCTCCAAGCTCGTCCTGGCCACCACTGAAAACGTCCGCGCCTACTTCGTCTTCGAAGGTGCAGGCTACGCCAACACCCTGGGATTCAACACCACCGGCACGGGTGTCAAGGACGGCGACCCCAAGATCATCTTCCCCAATGCCAGCAGCAGCGTCGGCCCCATCACCAGCGGACAGACCGGAACCCGGACCGCCAAGGAGCCGCTTCTACCCGGTGACTTCGTTAATTTGGGCGTGATGAAGGCGGGTACCAAGCTCGACTTCTTCCTGCTGGCCAATGGTGCCAACGGGGGTACCACCGCTTGGAGCACCTCTGGCAACAACCCCGACGGCATCAACCACGTGGCATCTCTTTCCGCCCGGATGTTTGCCATCCCGAACGTCAACAGCCCCTACCTCTTCATCGCTTTCGAAGACCTCTGGGGCGGTGGCGACAAGGACTACAATGACGCCGTCTTCGCCATCAACGTGGGAGCTGCCACCATCAACCGCCTCGTCGCCACCCCTGAGCCTGCCACCTGGGCATCCCTGGCTTCGTTCCTCGGCCTCGCCGTCTACATCAAGCGCCGTCAAGATAACCGCCGCCGCGCCGCCGCTAATCAATAAACGTTGGTCCACACCCCACGATTCACACCTCGACTCCCATGAAACGCGCCTTCATCCTGCTCTCGTCGATGATCGTCCTCGCAGCGGGGGGATATCTGGGAGTCCGTGCGTGGCGAAAGGAAGTTCTGGTCCGGCAGGAACACCGGGCATTTGAGAAGGCCCGGGATCTGTTGAAGAGCGGTGAACCGCTGCAAGCGCTGGTCCTCCAGCAGACCCAGGCCAGGCCCGGTTCGACTTTGGACTGGCCGACAATTCAGCTCCAGGCATTGATCGGAATGAGGGACCTCGGTCGGCTCACACAGATTTTTGAGCGGGAGCCCGCCCGAATCCTGGTCGACGAAGAGGCCTCTCTTCTCGTGGCCCGTGGCTACCTCCACGGTCGCAGACCTGCGGACCTGGAAAAAGTTCGCAAGACCTGGCGTGGCCGGGAAACACGTCAGACCTCCTGGCTGGTCCTGGATTCTGACGCACTCATTATTGCGGGAAAAGGGTCTGAAGCCGAAAAGTGGCTGAGAACCCATTCCCTCCCCGGGACCAACGACGCGGTGCGCCTGACGCGGCTGGCCTTTCTGGTGGCCAAGAAAAACCTGACGGAAGCCTGGCAGTTGCTGGCCCAGGCAACCGAACTCACCCCCCGGGACGCCGACCTCCGATTGTTCCGCGGCCAAATCATGGAAGGATTGGGACGGATGGAGGCGGCTCGTTTTGAATATGCCTCGGCGGTCATTTGCCGGACCAACGATGCCTTTGTCCGGGATGAACTCGCCGAATTCTACCGGCGCCAAGGGAAGTATCCGCTGGCGATTCAGACCTGGACCGAGGTGATGCCCAACCAGGCCCCGGATTACTTCTGGCTCAAGGCAGGGTTCTGGTCGCGGGTCGTTTCCCCCACCTCCCTCAACGCAGCAACGGTCTCATCCGGAGACCTCAAGCCGCTGGCCCAGTGGTTGGTGGGTCTGCCAACCGACCGGTTTTTTGAGACCAATTCTTTCGCCAATCTGGCCGACCGTCAGCGCTATATCGCCAACCGGCAGGAGGTTCATTGGCTGCAACTGCTCGACCTCCTTCAGCGGGGCGATGAAAAAGGAGCGACGGAGCTCCTCGGTTTCAGCAAATTCCGGGCAAATTCCTGGGAACCCGACCTTGAGGCAGCGGTCATGCGCATCCTGCAATATCGGCAGAAGCACAACCTGAAGGTTTCCATAGCTGGGCTTAACCCTGTGGGAGGAACCAATCAACATCAGTTCCTGGTTGAATTAAGCCGGGCGGCTGCGGCAGAGGCCGCCGGGGCCAAGGCCGCAGTCAACCCGGAGCTGGATGCAGTCCTGCGTGGTCCCGATGCCTTTGCGGCTGCATTCATGGCCGTTGGCTGGCGTGAAGCTGCGCTCCAATTGCATCACCCCGGCCATCCGGCAACGGCTCACCCAATGTGGTTGGCGTACGGGTTGGCAGAATGCCTTCGTTCAAACCGGGGCGCCGCAGCGGCTCTTGATTTCCTCGCCCAGCAGGCCTCGTCGCCAGAGCTGGAACTCCTGAAGGGCGAACTCTTGATTGAATTGCAAAAGCCGGAGGACGGTCTGGCACGTCTGCAACCTCTGGCCTCCGCCCAATCTCCAGTAGGACAGCGGGCCAGCTATATTCTCGCCCTCGCGGAACTCGACAGGCATCAATTTGAAAACGCACGCCGCTGGGTCACCAATCAACCCCTTCTCGTGCGAAATCCCATGGGCCAGGAACTGCTGGGACGGGCGGCTTTGGGGGAGGGAAAGGCGGCTGAAGCCGATACAATTTACACAGGCATCGCCGCAACTTCGGTTGAGGCGAAGGCCCACCTCGCTCGCCGCGCCTTTGCCCGGAAGGATTGGACGGTCGCCCGGCGCTGGACTAGCGAACTGATGGTCCTGATGCCGGATTCTGTGGAACTCCGTTCCAACCTCGCCGAGATCGACAAAGCTTCGGGAAACCTATGAAGAACGGAGACCGAGCCTGGTTTTCCATCCTGGCTTTGCTGGCTGGTTATGTGTGGTTCCGGGACCGCACCTGGTGGGGAGCCGCCGAAGATGTGCTTCCCATCCTCACCGCATTGCCCCTCTTCGTCTGGTTGGGCCAGCCCTGGCGGCTGCGGCAGGACCAACCCTTCAGACTTGCAACCCCCTATCTGGTGATCGCCGCCGCGCTTCTTGTCCTGGGGGCTGTCTTCGACCTCTGTCTCCCCGCAGCGGCAGCGTGGTGTCTGGCCCTGTGGGCGTGGGCTTCCCGACGGTGTGAGCCTGTGGACCTTTCTCGCATTCGGCGACTGTTACCTCTTGCCCTGCTTGCTTTTCCGTGGGTCACCCTGGACCTGCAACCGGTCGGATGGTGGTTCCGCTTGTCGAGTGCCATCACCGTCGAAAAGCTCTTTGCCACCCTCGACTTTACGGTCACCCGAACCGGGGTCGAGTTGTTGGTGCAAGGCCTGCCCATCTCCGTCGATGCAGCCTGCTCTGGGCTCAAGGCGCTTCAATCGCTACTTATCGCAGGAGCAGTTTTGACCTTTATCATGAAGGGCACCAGTCGCAGTTACTGGTTGAACTTACTCCTGCTCCTCCCCCTGGCTTGGGTGGCCAACACCTGTCGAATCCTCGCCATCTGCGTCGCAGCCATGACTTGGGGTTCCAACTTCGCCATGGGTGCATTTCACGCCTGGGGTGGGCTGGCAGTGCTTGTTTTCATGTTCGGGCTCTGTTGGGCGATTCTACGCCTTCAGCAAACGGCTTCGCCACGGCCATGAACTCCAAATCAAGGCCTCCCCTTGTGGCATGGGCCACCTTGGTCTTTGCCCTGTTCCAATCCCGTGGACTCGTTGTGGCCTGGCAGCATTCGCCACTGGACCGCTTCGGCTGGCTGGCGCTGGCCCTTTGGCTGGCTCCCGGATTAATGGATTGGGGGCGGTATGGTCCTCCGCCCTTCGAAAAGCGCTCGTTGGTCTGTATTGGCATCGCCATCCTCCTCCTCGTGGCCGGAGTCGTAACCGAACTCCATCTGCTGGACTACATCGCCGTGGCCTTGGCACTTGCCGCCGTCGCGCCTCCACGTGCCCGGTTATTCCTATGGTTACCCGGTGCCATCAGTTGGATGCCCCTCTTGTCCTGGACAGCCAAAGGTCTGCCAACGAACGGCCTCATCGCCCTTCGATTGGTGATTGCGGTGGCAGCAGCCTCTGCCCCATTTTTCCTGGGTCGTCGCCGTTCCCCCACCCCATGAATCGTCGTTTCCAACTCTGGCTTTGGGCCGCCCTCGCCATCACCGTCGGTCTGGCCATGTTTTGGCAATTTGCCCCACTGCCCAATGCCGGGGATCGGTTGTCGCGACTGCCGCTGTCCGGATTAGGGTTCATCGGCAAAGACCTGCCCCTGAGCGACATCGAAAAAACCGTTTTCCAGCGAGCCCAGACCGTCAAGCGCCTCTACAAGGCGGGGAATCAGGTGTTCATCGTTCAGGTCATTGATGCGAGCGGTGACCGTCATGCGATCCATGATCCCCTGTACTGTTTTCGCGGAGCAGGGTGGGAAGTAGCCTCGAGTCAGGACCTCTCCGTCAATGGCGGAACCGCTCGCCAGTTGCAATTGCGACGGAGCTCCGAGACGGCGGAAATCGTCTATTGGATATCGGATGGGACCGTCCGGCATGCCTCTCCCATCCGGTACCGGTGGCAGACCGCCCTGCGCCGCCTATCGATGGGCCGTTCGGGCTTGGAGCCCGTCTTGGTCATGGTCCAACCCGCCGAGAACACGGCCATCGATTGGTCCTCCGTCTTTTCCCGCTTCCCCGCCCTCCTCGACCTGTAACCAATTTCCCAAGGCCATCAGGGTCGACCATAAAATAAAGGGACAGGTCATTTGTTTGACACGTCTTCATCAATCGCGTACTTTTTCTCCATGCGACAGGCTCGCTTGAAGTTGGATTCCTTTGTGGGACCGGCGTACTACCATTGCATTTCGCGGGTGGTGGAGCGGCGGATGGCTTTTGGTTCCAACGAGAAAGAGCAGTTTGTCCATTGGATGCAGGCGTACGCCGGATTCTGCGGGGTGCGGGTGCTCACCTACTGCAT
>CAITXU010000253.1 GCA_903896505.1 uncultured Verrucomicrobiota bacterium
AGCGCGTCCCTCCGTTGGATGTCCCTCCCTATGAGGGACTTGAGTCCGGAGGGACGCGCTCCTGCAAGTCCCCAATCATTGCGGGGATCATCACCTCTCCCGTTCTAAAGGCACTTCGGTAGCGAGGGCCAACAAAGGGACAGGTCAGTTGTTGGTGCAGAATCTGTGGAAATCTTCGTCCATCTGCGGACCCTACTCAACAAACGGCAGAAATTGGTCCGCAGATAAAAACAGGGTTGTGGGTGATACCAGAGGTGGTCCGATCCGCCGCGGCTCACCGGGAGGTTCGCCCTACTGATGTATCTCTGAATCAATAGTTTATAGTTGAGTCGTGAGGGTGGTGATGAGAACCCGCGCAGCATTGCTTGGCTGCCGGAATGCCCGCAGGGTTAAGACGGAATCCGAAACCTTCAAAGTTGCAGGCTGGCCGTTGACGTTGCGGGAGCATCCGCCCTGTCTTCCAATGACCGGAGGATACTATCTGCATTTCGTTGAACCTTACCGGAATAGACGGTCTTACCATGGACCAGGACCTGAATGGGATGGTCCAGGTTCACCAATTGGTCGGAGAGCCGGAGCTTCAATCCGGCGGGAACTTCGCCTTCAATCTGAATGGTCTGCTGGTCGGCAGAGGCAATCATCTTTTGACCGGGTTTGACTCCCTCGAGAGATTCCACCTCGAGCCAGTAAAAGCGATGGTGGAGGGTGTCTCCTTGTTTCCAAACGACCTTTTTTGGCCAGGGCTGTCGCTGAAAGCCAGCCATCCACGGAATCGATTCGGCATCCTTCCGGTTCATCCAGTGTCCCAGCCCGGGATAAATATGCACTTGATGGATGTAAGCTCCAGGATCGGCGGCAGCCAGGCGGTCAAGTTCAGCTCCCCGTTCGGCAGCGATGGTGTTGCGGTGATAGGCGGCGTCATCGCCACCCATGAAGATGGCAAAGGGCAAATTGCGGAGGCTCTCCAATGAGGCGTTGTTGGGGTGCCCCGCCATCATGGAGGCGGCGGCAAGCTGATCGGCCATGCGGGGTGCCAGTTGCCAGACGCCATCGCCCCCGGCGGAATAGCCCATCAAGTAGACTTTGTCCGGGTTGACGCCCTGGATGGCGACATAGTCTTCGATCAGACGACTAAACATCGGGTCGATGTGGGATTCGTGCCACAAGTTCCAAGTGTCGGTCGGCGCTCGAGGAGCAACATAGATGCCTTCGGGAGGTTGATAGAGTCCGATCTGGTTGGTCCATTGTTGATTGTTGACCCCGGCAGGAGCGTTCCCGCCGCCGTGCATGGATATCCAGAGACTGTGACCGCCGGCCGGAACCTCGCCATACGTCCGGACCATCCACCGAAGAGTTTTTCCCTGCCATTCGATGACCTTGGAATCGAGTTCGGTCTTTCTGGCCTGGACGATCAACTGGCGCCGATGCCACGACAGGACCTGCACAGCCCGGTCGGCTTCGGCCCGACTCAGTGGGGCCTGCAACGCTGGAACAGGAGCTGATCCAGGGTCGGGGGAGAACTTGACGGTACACATCAGCGAGGCGGTGTGTAGCCATTGCTCCAAGCGGGCGATATTGGTGGACGGAGCGGTCAACTCAGACCAGACGGCGTCCAGGGTGGATTCACCGACCGGTAGCGGGCCAAAAGGAATCTCGCGGGTCACCTGGTCCATCGTGAATCGGAGCCAGCCCCGCGACTCGGGCGGCAGGACCAATCGAGGCATGTCGTTGAGGTCAGCCCGGCCTGCCTTGGTCTCGCCTTCGGCCAGGACCTTTCCCGAGGGGTCGATAGCCCGCACTTTGGCCACAAGACGTGTTCCATGGGGCTTCTCCAGGAGGCGAATCCCCAAACTGGAAATGGGAGTCACGGCTTCGGATGAACCGCTGGGCGTCTCCTTCGCATAACGGGCCGTGACATTGACGGCGGCAACGGCCTGGCTGTCCTTGGCCCAAACCATTGGAAAATAGACACCGTCCCGTTTCCAGGAGGTGGCAAAGATGGCGTGCCGACGGTCATTTTCCTTCGCCTGGCCGGCATCACCGACAAACCAGCCCCGGTCCAGACCGGCAGCGTCATACTCGTCCGCTCCGGTGAAATGCCAATCGCCGTCCCAGATTTCGGTCCAGGTATGATTGCCGCGTTCGTTCATCCAGACAAAGGTGCCGACCGCCCGCGCGGGAATGCCGACCGAACGGCAGGCATCCACCAGGATCACCGACAAGCCGGTGCAGGTGGCTTTGCCCAGGGCGATGGACTCGGATGGGCTCTGATTGGGGCGTTTGCGACCGGTGTTGTAATGGACATTGACCAGTTTGAAGAGGTCGCGGTTCAGAATCTGGGCGGCTTCAGTGGCGGAGTGGGCGTCCTTGATGAGTTCCCGGCAACGGGCATAGAGGTCGGCTCGCCAGGGATCTCGCGGCTCATCGAAAACGGCGTACGGCACGACATCATTGAGAAAGACATCCTCAGGAACCACGCGGGCCCACGGAAATTCCGTTCGGGCCCTGAATGCAAGCTCCAGATTTTCCAATAGGAACGCCGACGAAAGGGAATCGCGGTCCGCCGGCGGCATGTTGTCGACGAGGAAGCGGGCTGCCCGGGCACCGGGCTCACCGAGGCGCGTGAGGGCCGAGGCGATAAAATCATCGGTGGCGGCGGCCGCGGCCGTCCACGCCACGCACAGCAGCAAGGAAAGAAATCGCACCCGGGGACAATATCCGCCCTGCCCAACAATTCCAAGTGATGCATCGATAAGTGAATTCCCCGGACAGGAGTGGAACCAAGACAATCGGAAGGTCGGCCCAGCGGGTCACGGTCGGATCGGGAGAGCCAACGATGAGGGTGACCAGGGAATTTCGGGCTTGAATCAACCGTCCGAAATGAACGGCGAAATAAAACGTCACGAGCAGCATCGCCACGACCATTCCCGATGGAATCCACCAGGGAAATCGACGGAAGGTGGCGGTTCTGTCCTTCGGCAACCGGGCATTGGGATGGAAAAGAATGGGGGAGGTGAAAAGTCCGTAGACGATACCGGCGAGGGCCATTTCCAATGGAGGCGGTGCGCCGCCACTGATGGGATTGATGAGCCATCCGGGTGAAAAGGTGTCCAAGGCCGGTGCGGCATTCCAGGCCAGCATCCACCCCCATCCACTCAAGGTAATCCAGAGGAGGGTGAATCGGAATCCCCAGGGGCGGACAACAGCCGCCTGAAGGACAGCCATGCCGAATCCCAGAACCGGTAGAACCCCCCAGCCTTCGCCGAAAATCAGGCATTGCGGAAGACCAAGGACGCTGGCTGGAATCCAAAGCCAAACATTGCGGACGGACCCGCGCAGCCAGAGGGCCTGGAGACCACCGACGGCCGCAGGCAGAAGAAAGTGGAGCAGAATGCCCCAGGCGCGTCCCACCCGCGGATGGCCGCTGAACAAAAGACTAGTGGCGCAGGCCGAAAGGAAGAAGAGCAGGACGTGGGAACCCGTCCAGCGGGTCAGCCGGGTCAAGCCCGTCAAACCCGATGAAACGGCGGTCGGAGGAAGAGCCGGAAGCGAAGGTGGACCGACGTCGGGTGGGGTCTGGTCTGACATCGCCGAGAGAGTGCCGCTCCAAGGCGGAAACTGCAACGCACCGGCGGTTCGGATTTGAAATCTTCCGATTGAATGATCGACTCGACATCCCAGTCCACACGGGGACACTTGCCTTACTGTTGGCTCTAAAATTCCAAGCTTCCCGAACGCCCTCGAACGCCATTAGCCTCTCCTCTGATCATGCGCCATATCAAACTTACCGTTGTTTTCCTCCTGGTCCTCGCCGGATGGGTTCAGGCCGCCCCTCCCTCCAGCCTGCAACTGAAGAAGGGAGACCATATCGCCCTGGTGGGCGGAGCCTTTGCAGACCGGATTCAGCATTCAGGCTATCTGGAGACGTTTATCACCGCGAAATATCCGTCAGATGAACTGGTGTTTCGAAACCTGGCGGTGGCCGGAGATGAAGTGGTGATTCGCCATCGTTCGGAAAACTTTGGATCGCCGGACGACTGGCTCAAGCGGGTCCAGGCCGACGTGGTCCTTGTCTTTTTTGGTTACAACGAGTCCTTTCACGGGCCGGAGGGGGTCGAGAAGTACAAGAGCGATCTGGAGACCTATATGAAGCATCTCCAGGGACAAAACTATTCGGGCAAAGGAGCACCCCGGGTGGTTCTGTTCTCACCCGCGGCGCAGGAGAAGCATCGGGACCCGAATTTCCCCGATCCCAAGGCCAACAACGCGAACATTCAATTATATGCCCAGGCCACGGCGGAAGTCGCACAGAATACCAGCGTTCTCTTTGTCGACCTCTACAAGCCTTCGCTTGCGGTCTTTGAGGCTGCGGCCGCCCGCGGGGAATCGCTGACCGTTAACGGGGTGTACTTCACCGAAGCGGGAGACAAGGCCATCACCCCGGTGATCTATCAGGGTCTCTTCGGGGTGAAAGCTCCCGATCTCAACCTCGAAAAGCTGCGGGCGGCGGTCAACGAAAAGAATGTCCAATGGCATGCCCGCTATCGCACAGTCGACGGTTACAATGTCTATGGTGGTCGTTCCCAATTGGTCTACAACGACATCAGCAACTACAAGGTCATGCAGGAGGAAATGTCGGTTCGCGACACCATGACCGCCAATCGCGACCGCCGGGTATGGGGAGTGGCCCAAGGACGCGATCCCGAAGTGGACGACAGCAATCTGCCCCCGGTCACCAAGGTCCCGACCAACAAGAAGGGTGATCAGCCGGATGGTTCCTACAGCTTTTTGAGCGGCGAAAAGGCCATCGACAAGATGACCTTGCATCCTCACCTGAAGGTGAATCTTTTCGCCAGCGAAGAACAGTTCCCCGAGCTGGCCAATCCGGTTCAGATGGCCTGGGATACCAAAGGCCGACTCTGGGTGGCAGTTTGGCCCAACTATCCGGAACGGACCCCGGACAGCACCACGGGCGACAGCCTGATCGTGCTGGAAGACACCGACGGTGATGGCCGGGCCGACAAGGTCACCCATTTCGTGGACGATCTGAACGCCCCGACCGGGTTCCAGTTCTACAAGGACGGTGTGTTGCTGATGCAGGCTCCAGACCTCTGGTTCCTGCGCGACACCGATGGTGACGGCAAGGCCGACACCCGCGAGCGGGTCCTGATGGGCATGGACTCGGCCGATTCACATCACACCGCCAACGCCATCGACCTCGACCCGGGTGGTGCCATTTACCTGAGCGACGGTGTTTTTCATCGTACCCAGGTTGAGACCGCAGCGGGTCCTGTCCGCAATGATGATGCCGCCATTTATCGCTTTGACCCGCGGAAGTTCGAATTTGAACGGTATGTGGCCTACGGTTTCGCCAATCCCCACGGCAAGGTGTTCGACTATTGGGGCAACGACCTGATCACCGACGCCACTGGCAACAACACCTACTTCGCCCCGGCGTTCAGCGGTTCCATTGATTATCCCCACAAGCATCCGGGCATGAAGGAATTCTGGGACCGCCCGTCCCGCCCGTGTCCCGGTACCGGGATGATCAGCAGCCGTCATTTCCCCGAGGAAATGCAGGGCAATTTCCTGAACCTGAACGTGATCAGCTTTCAGGGCTGCTTCCAGGTCAAGGTCACCGAAGACGGGTCGGGACTGAAGGGGCAGACCATTGAGAATTTGTTCTCTTCCACCGATCCGAACTTCCGACCCTCCGCCATCTGCGTGGGTCCCGACGGTGCCCTTTACTTCACCGACTGGCAGAAGCCGCTGATCGGCCACATGCAGCATCATTTGCGCGACCCGAATCGTGACAAGACCCATGGCCGTGTCTACCGGATCACCTACGAGGGACGTCCGCTGCTGAAGGCCCCGAAGATTGATGGCCAACCCATCGAGGCCTTGCTGGAACTGCTCAAGGAACCGGAGAACGGAACCCGCGAGCTGGCCAAGGTGGAACTGGGCGCCCGCGATACGGCTCAAGTCATTGCGGCCACCAAGCAATGGGTGGCCAAACTCGATACGAAGAGCCCGGACTACGCCCACCAATTGACCGAGGCCCTCTGGGTTCACCAATGGCACAACGTGGTGGACACCGCCCTCTTGGAAAAAGTGCTGCACCTGCCCAGCCACCAAGCCAGGGCGGCAGCGACTCGCGTTCTCGGCTATTGGCGGGACCGGATTCCCAATGCCCTGGCTCTCCTCAAGCCATTGGCCGAGGACAGTCATCCCCGTGTCCGCCTCGAGGCGGTCCGAGTGGCCAGCTATTTCCGGGATGCCCAGGCGGCAGAAATCGCCCTCGCAGTGGTCAAACAGCCGACCGATTACTACCTCGACTATACGTTGGGCGAAACCCTCCGCCAGTTGGAACCCCAGTGGCGGAAGGCCATTGCCGACGGCAAGCCCTTTGCAGCAGATAATGCCGTCGGCGTGGAGCGCCTCATTGGCGGCGTGAGCACACCCGAGTTGGTCAAGCTGCCCCAAACCCCTGGTGTCTTGGCGGCCATCCTGCACCGCGCGGATGCCTCCGATGCCGACCGTGCTGCGGCCCTCGTCGCCCTGGCCCAGAAAACCAAGCACACCCGCCTGGGCACCCTGCTCGGCCTGATCGACGAGACCAGTAAGTCCAATGGAGAAGTAGCCGGTCAATTGGCCCGACTCCTGCCGACCGTGGACCAGGCGGACCTGAAAAGCTCCCGGGCCAAACTTCAGGAATTGACCAACGGTTCGCACCCGGATGGCGTCCGGCGGGCCGGTTGGGCCGCTCTGGCCCTCGCTGACGGTTCTTTCGCCACGGTCTGGTCGGCCGCCAGCAAGTCGGTGGGCTCACTGGGCGATTTGTTGAACGGCATCCCCGTGATTCCCGACTCTGATTTCCGGGCCAAGGCTCTGCCGATGGTCAAGCCGCTGTTGGGAGAGTTCCCTGCGGACATCGCCGCGCTGACCGCCGGTGGCAAGAAGGCCGTGGGACGTTTTGTCCGGGTTGAACTTCCGCGCCAGGGAACCCTCACCCTAGCCGAGGTGCAAGTCACCAGCGAGGGACAGAATATCGCCCGCTCCGGCAAAGCCACTCAATCCAGCACGTCCAACGGCGGCTCCGCCGACCGTGCGATTGATGGGCGGACCGACGGTTCGTTTGGTTCCGGCACCCAGACTCATTCCATTGAGAATGAAAACAATCCGTGGTGGGAGGTGGACCTCGGCGGCGAGCGCCCCATCGATTCCGTGACCCTATGGAATCGGACGGACGCCGATCTCGGCAAACGCCTGGAAGGCTACACCCTGTCGGTTCTGGCGGGAGACCGTCATGAGGTCTTCAGCGCCAAAGGCCAACCGGCTCCGGCACCCAGCTCACAGGTCGTCGTTGGTGGTGACCCGGTGGGTCAGCTGCGCAGGGCCGCGATTGCCGCCGCCATCAGCATGGGACGCGAACCCGAGGCCGTGTTCGCTGCTCTTACCCGGCTGATTGCCAAGGGTGAGCAAGTGACCCTGGCTGCCCAGGGGATTCGGACGTTGCCCCGGGCCAACTGGCCCAAGGCGGAGGCGGGCGAAGCCGCCAAGGCGTTGGTCGCTTGGGCTCGTCAGGTTCCCGCATCGGGACGGACCGCAGAAGACTACATCCAGACCGTTCAAACGGCGGGTGACCTGGCCGGGCTGCTGCCGTCTTCCGAATCGGCTTCGGTTCGGAAAGAACTCCGGGACTACAGCGTCTCCATCTTTGTCATCCGGACCGTTCGCGAGCAGATGCGGTATGACACCCCCCGGGTGGTAGTTCAACCGGGCAAAGCCTTTAAGTTCATCATCGAGAATGCCGACTTCATGCCCCACAACCTGGTGGTGGTGAAGCCGGGAATCCGCGAGAAGATCGGCATCGCCACGGCCAATATGCGCCCCGACGAACTCGACGGTCGCGGACGTCCTTATCTGCCCAAGGGGATCCCTACCCTCGCGGCCACCAAGCTGATCGAGTCAGGTCAGCGGGCGACCTTGGAAATGACGGCCCCCGAGCAGGAAGGCGACTACGAATACGTCTGCACCTATCCCGGTCACTGGACGCTGATGTACGGGACCCTGGTGGTCACCAAGGATATCGACGGCTATCTGGCGGCTCACCCGGTCGCATTGCAAGCCGCCGGTCCCAAGCCGGCCAGCGAGTAGGCCAGGCGTAAATCCCGCCTAGCGGGTCAAAATCGAAAGGGGGCAATGAACCGGATGGGTTCATTGCCTCTTTTTTGGACCGAGGCACGCCAATTTCCAGCAGGCGCAGGCTCACGGACCTGAGGGTCGACCACAGAGCACTCAGAGAGCACAGAGAAAGAAGGGTTGGGTGATGGGTGCGACACCCGAGATATTTCGCGCCCTGAAAGGGCATAACCCAGCCTGAGGCGATCGATGAGGTAGTAGGTTCGATGGTTTGGGTTGGCGACACGGGGCATCGGATTTCGCCCCTTCAGGCCTTTTCTCGCGCGAAATGGCGGAGCGGGGCAGAGCAGAGCAGAGTGGCAGCGGCGTCCCGCCGCTCTGGCCCCCGGATTGGATGCATGCGCGTAGAATTGGCGTAGTCCGGACCATCAAGGTTCAGTGACAACCGTGCACTACCAATGTGGCTGGAGTTCAATTGTTTACGTCGATAG
>CAITXU010000254.1 GCA_903896505.1 uncultured Verrucomicrobiota bacterium
TAGCTGCAAGTACCGCGCTTACACAGCCGATTGTGGACCCTCAAAGTAGCGGCTACCCTTCGCATTCCAGTATCTCCTACACGGCTATCGGTCTGCCCCCGACACCCAAAACATCCTCAACAAGATGACAAGGACGAGCACCGCCCCAAAAACCCAGGGGTGGTACACAAAAAGGCCCGGCCAGATTCCCAGCCGGGCTCGAATTCGGTAACCACTACCGCCGCTTCGGTACCAGCTCGAACACCCGCTGATAGAGTCGAACCCGGCCGGTGATACGGCGGGTGATCTTCATCGCCTGCACCTCGGCCACCTTAAAGGTTGCGGCGAGTTCTTTGGCGATGGTCGCTGGGTCTTTGCCCTCGAGGAATAGACAGGCTGCCAGTCCCCCCTTGGTCTGCCGGAGTTCCGGCAGGGTGCTCGGGAGTCGGTCGGTCGGCTCTGGGTCGATATCGGCCTTGGGTGCTTTGCGGGGTTTCGCGGGTTCCGGAGTCTTTACCGCGGTTTTGGGCTTCGATACTTTCGGGGTGGAGCGGCGCTGGGCTGCGCCTGATCCCGATTTGGGTGGGGTCGGAGTAGGACTGGCTGTAACTGCTGCGTCAGGACTGGGGAGGGTGCTATCAATGGTTTTCATACGCTTTTGGTAAGTGCGGTTTATCCGCGGTTTACGAGAGCCTCATTAGGGTGAGGTGGCCAAGGGGTCCAAGGGTTCTCATGGGAAAGTCAGACCTTCGCTCTCTGACCACTTCACCGATGAACGAGCATCGCCTCTATTGTCATTTGACGCTGCCGCACACGGTGCAGACCCACTTACTACCCCCTGCCCCGAACAGCATCCGCCAAAAGATGATCAGTGCGAGGACCGCGCCCCAACACCCGCAGGTACATAGGGTCAAGGTCAGATGCTTCACCCAATGGATCCGATGCCGGTTGGCGGCGTGGATGGTCGGACGGTTGCAGTGGGGACACGGAAACAGTTTGTTTTCGACGACGAGCATAGGGGTATGAGGCCATTTCAGGCCGATTGATGTTTTTGCACTGGAACCCCTGTCTCACCGGTCACCCAGGCTGGGGACGCCTCCCGCAGCACCGCAGCGGTCAAATCAACAGGCGCATTCAACCGTCGGGCTGCTTCGAGGGCACCGCGCTTGTAGAGGCAAACGCAGATCAACTGGTCCTGGGCATCCTTGACCGCCCAATAGCGGGTATGGCGGTATCGGCTGACGGTAAACTGGGGCTCCATGCAATGAGCCTCGTAAGCGGTCTGCCGCCCCTCGGTACAGGGTCAAATCAGTTCGTCACCGTGGTTTCCCACTGGTCCATCCGCTCGTTGAGGGTATGGAACTGCTTGAGGACCCGTCCTCCTCTTCCTTCAGCCGGGTTTCGATGACATCCACAGGATGCGGTTGCAGACCACGAGATTCACCGATTGTCACACCACTTGAACCCTGGGTGGTATAAACACCAAGTTCAGATTTGAATCCGACAGACCTGTTGACGTGCACATGTTGACGAGAGCCGTGATGCACCTAGTTTTTGCGGATGACACGTTTTGATAAACTCTATTGTTTGGGAGATTTGCCCGCAGATATTGTCGAATTATCCCCAAATTCATTTGCGTGGAAGCTTAACGCTGAAAACGAAATCACCGGTCATGCAACCTGTATTGAGGATGCCATGCATTCAATTTACGTGGAATATGAGAAGTTCAGTAAGCGAGTTATAGAGAAGGGCGGAGTTGTGCGTCCTCCCCTTGTGGACTACCATCCTCAGAGTAATCCAGAACTGTCAATCTCCGATCCAAGATGGTTGGCGTTGAGCAAGTTATCTATTAATAACACAGTTTATCTGTCACTAAAGCATTTTAAGATATACTCAAATGATGTCGCCGAATTTTGGCTGGGTTGGATACAGGTTCGGATAACCGCATCCGGTTTGAACCGTTTCAGCGGGGAGGTGACGATGGTGGAGCTCCCATTAGACAATTACTTGATTGGCTCCACCATTTCATTCATCACCTCAAATATCATTTGGATGCAGCATCCTCCGGGTCAGCCTGTTCAAGTCGGCTCTTGAGTAGTAAATATTTGCGGCAGAAATCTAAGCCCTACTTCACCTCGGTACAGGGTCAAATCAGTTCGTGACCGTGGTTTCCCATTGGTCCATCCGCTCGTTGAGGGTATGGAGCTGCTTGAGGACCTCGTCCTCCTCCTCCTTCAGACGGGTTTCGATGACATCCACCGGATGCCCGACCAAGGACGGCGCAACCCGATGCAGCCGGGATACCACCCCGCGGATGGCCCCGCCCAACTGCGCCCCAAGTTGGGACACCTCATTCACCGGGATCAACTCCCGCTTCATCTGCCGGATTTCAACCCGCAGCTTGGCATTCTGAAGGACAACGTTCTGAGCACGTTCGTTGTCGTAGTTGATCGGTGACCGCTCCGCCGACTCAAATATCCACCGCAACAAGGGAGCCAACAGAACTCGACTCCCCCGGAAGGCCGAGCACCCGGACCGTTTGGCGTGTTTGATGGTCGTCACCGGAATGCCGGTAGCCGAGGCGCAGGAGGCAATCGAATCGTAGCTGTCCTGCATGATCCGCTGCTGGTCCCGTTCGCGGTAGTATCGGAGCAACCCTTGGATTGTCGGAACCAACTGGAACTTCCCGTCATTTGGTTTGGGAAAGAACCCTTCAGCCGCCAGCTCACGGAGACGGCGTTCCGTCAGCCCGCTGAGCTTGGCCATCTGCACCCCGGCGATGGTGTTGCCCTCGGCCACGGTTATTTCTCCGGCGCTTCGATGATCCAACCCACAAACTCACCCATCTGGAAAAAGGTCTTGGCAGACTGCGGAAACATCCGGGGGTCCAAAGGCCGCTGATATCCCGCCAATGACAGTTCCTTCCTCAGGATGGCCTCTGGCTGCGCGCCGACAGCCAGCTTTTGCTGAAGGGTCAATCGGCTGAACGCCGTTCCGACATACCCCGGCGGCATCTGGACCTTGTCCACGATGATCAAGGCCCCACCCGGTTTGGTTAGCGAGATCAACCGTTCCAGGAACCCGATCCGTTGACCAACCGGCAGGAACATGAAGACCAGAAAGGCCACCCCGAAGTCGAACGGTTCATAGCCGTAGGTCACCGCATCAGCCACAACCAACCGCTCTGGTCCCTGATAACGGGCGGCCATGTCCTGACTCTCTTCAATTGCGGTGAACGAGGCCTTCCTCTGGTTTAGGGTCTCCTGCAAGGCCAAACCCACGTTGCCGGTCGATGCCCCGATATCGTACACGCAGCCGCCAGTCGGGATGTAGTGGCGTCCAAAATGAGCGACCGCCAGCGTGGCCAGATCATACCAAGGCAGTTGTTCCCGCACATGCTGATTGAAGTGCTGGGCGACGTCCGGATTTCGGAAAGTCCAGTTTTCAGGAATGACGAGAGAGGATGTCATCACGAATGGTCGCTGCTATGTGCATCATCATGATCGGGGGCACCGCTCGACCGAGGCGCTCCCACTGCTGGGAGTAGCTACCGGTCAAAACAAAGTCGTCCGGGAAGGCGCAGATGCGTTTCAGTTCCGCGATGGTCAGTTTCCGCTTCTCAGTAGGGTGCGTCACGCTGGCCACTCCCGGGTGACCATGCGAAGCGCAGATGGTTGGACAGGGCTGGTTTACGTCTGGACGAACGAGGTTGAAGTACCTCTTTGAGGCTTCCCCCGGCTTTAGTTCATCCCACTCCCGCCCGATGGCATATCGGCTCAATCCCAGACCTTGAACCGAGAACTGGTTGGGCTTTGTCCCCAGGACCGTTGGACAGGGTTTGTCGGGATCGAAGGCCTGGCCCTTTTGGTCAAACGCCGCGCCGGAACCACCCACCAGCTGTGCCTTGAACTGCCCCTGCCCCATCACAGTAATCGTGGGACACGGACGATCTGTCACATCTCCTGACGACGGAAACGATCCCCGGGTGTCATGAATGACGGCTTCGACCAGTTCCAGACCTTGATGGCTCGTTTTGGGATTGTAGGACCCGTGTGCGCTGACCGTCGGGCTCGGCGCAGTTGACGACCGCCAAGACGGACCATACTTACCCCGAACGATCCAAGGAATGGCTTCCCGGAGGCTGTAGCGATATTTGAACGGCTTGGGAAAGACCGGCTCCATCCCCAGGTCTTCGCGTACCCCGATGAAGATCGCCCTCCTCCGTGCCTGCGGTACCCCCAGCCATTGGGCATCAATAATCCGGCATCCCACCCGATAACCACACGCCTTGAAGCGGGCCAGGATTTCGAGGAAGTAGCCTTTGGCTACCCCTTTGACCAAACCACTGACGTTCTCAGCAACAAACACCTTCGGCTGCAAGCCCTCCAAGAGCCGGACATACTCGAAAAACAGATCGTCAGTCCGCTGGACGGTGTCGCTGTACTTCTTCGCCTTGCCCCAGTGCTTTTCCCGTTTGCCTGCCGTCGAAAACGATGCGCAGGGAGGCGACCCATCAAATAAATCGAGTTCCCCTTTCGCCAACCCGATGGCAGCCAGAATCTCCTCCGGTTGGATGGTCCGGATGTCGCGCGGGTCCAAAATGGTCTCCGGATGATTTGCGCGGTAGGTATTCTGCGCCTCGGGGATGAATTCGTTGGCCCACGCCACCCGGTAACCGGCCATCCGATAACCAAGGCATGATCCACCGCATCCAGAGAAGGTCGAGACGACGGTGAAGCCGTTGTGGGGCAGCGCGGCAATGTCCGCCATCGTGGGGATGTTATAGGGTTTCTTCATGATGCTTTTCCGCTCCAGCTGTACTTGCACTTCGGGCAGGTGAACTCGGTCGGCAGGTTCTCGTCTGCCTCTGTGAAATCCTCCGGTGATTCAGGTTCCGCTAATTCGTCCGTCAGTCCCTTCAAGGCATCCGCTGTAAACCCTGCCAGTTCGGGATCGAAGTCCGCCGCAGTCAATTCCCCCAACAGCTCCCGCAGGCCCGCCTGATCGGCCTCTGCGAGCTCCGCGATGCGATTGTCAGCGATGAGGTGGGCGTGCTCGTCGGCCTCTGTAAGAAAGTCCTGGTAGTCGACTGGAACGGTGCTCAGTCCCAACCGCTTGGCCGCTTCGTAGCGACCATGCCCAGCCACCACAAAACCTGACCGATTAGAAATGACTATTGGCGACCGCCAACCCTGATGCGCGATGACCTTTGCGAGGAGGTTGAGCTGTGCCTCGGGATGTTGATTTGGGTTGCGGGGATTCGGTATAATCTTCTCTAACGAGACCATTTCATCGAAGGCGCAATTAACCGCTGGCACACTCGATTCTGATTTCGGTTTTTTCATGATTTTTCCTCGTGGCGGAACTGGTGCGCGTTTTTTTCTAAACTGGTCGCTCGTGCACGCTTTTGGCTATGACTCCAGACCACTGGGCCACAAGCACTTACAAAAGATTCCTTCTGCCCCCACCGGGGGGTCTTTGATAAGTGAGACATAATTCTGCGTGCCAACACCATCTTCTGGCACGATGCTTGCTTCAGGCCAGTCGTCGGCATCTGGCACCACGCTGGCACTCGGCACACTGGCACATCGGGTCGGTCCTGGGTCACTTGGCTTGATTGCATTCATCTCTACCTTATGAGGGACGTTCAGATCGTCTTTTGACGTGGCGACGATCCTGGCGGAACGATGCGTGGCTGGGCCATGTCCAAGGAAGGTCAGCCTCAGGTCATCCGCCAAGGCGTCGTTGCGAGTTGAATCGTCCTTTACCCGACGCGGATAGATCGGGTCGTCCTTCGCCATGGCGGCGACGACGCGTGACCGGAGGGTCGCAAGACCGGGACCACGGCGAATGGGCCTGGTTGGTCGGTCATCGGTCGGCTGTCGGTTTGCATCGCGCATATACAAAGGGGGGAACGTTCACAACTTTTTTGGCTTGGCACACGTATCATGCTGGGTGACAGGCAGATCGGGTTGTGACAGGCCCGTATTTGTGGCTTTCTGGCCGGGTGTGTTGCACCCAAGGATGTCCCGATGGAGTGGCACGCATCTATGGAGAGGGAGGACGGTCAAAAGGGCTTCTCGGCTGGCAGGCTGGGGTTGCTCGCCTATTGCTGTGTCGATGGTCACACCTTGTTTGCCCCATCGACCTACGGCGCGGACGGGAAACAGCAACGCAAACAGGTATTCCCCTTGGCGACCTAGTTGGGAGCTACTTTTTCCCGGCTTTTTCATTAGCCAATGTTCACTTAGTATCACCGATGTTCACCGGTAGGAAATTATCTCGGCTGTAACCTGCTCTGTTCAGGACTCTTACACGACCGTTAAAAATGCTCATGTTCACCAACGTTCACAGATGATTGCGTGAACACGGGTCACAGGCAGGTAAACACCGAGCACCAGGTTGGGGACATGAACTGGAATGGTCGGGATTTGTTCAGTTGTTGGAGGGCTTTCCGCCTGACTTTCCAAAGTTCCAGGCGTGCCTTTGACTGCGGTTCCGCCAATTGAGGATTCGGCTGGCCTCGGCGGTGTACTTTGCCAGAGCCGACGGGGAAACCCCACAGCGCGCCGCTAGAGCAGCGCCCGAAGGGCTTCCTGGGTAGTTTGCCGGGTTCAGCACCAATCCCATGGCAAGAAGGCGCAGGGCAACCGCCGTCAGGTTGATACGGTCCCCCTGAGCCTCGGCCAGGAGCAGGCGCAAAAGGGCCGCCACGACCTCGGCAGGGCGATATTCGTCCGTACCGGCTGCCGTCATCTCGTCAAGATCCCGAGAAATCGCATCCCAATCGAAGTCCGTCGACGAACTGACCAACGGGTCGACAAATTTGGGTGGGTAGCCGTCGTTGAAGTCAGAGACCATGGGAGACGCCTTTCTTTGACATTTCGTTCCAATTGAGGGTCTTCGCCCCAGCCGCCTGAAGGGAATCCAACATTTTCAGAATCAATTTCATTTTTAAAAATGTTTGTTGGCCTTCAGGCGCTTAAGGCGTTAAGGCGAGGATTTCTAGTAATGTGATATCTGTTTATTGCCTGCGAACCGCTTCTTGTGCCCTCTCGGGATTCAACCGATTGACATCGAGTCACGGTATACTCATCGACAGTCACCGGACCATTTTCGAACAGAGTTTTGAATGCCGCCCCAATTTGACGGGCAAGGCTTTCCTCGTCGTAGTCTTGGGCGGACCGTCCACATAACTCAATGGGAGGGTTGGCTTCCAAGGCAATCCTAGCCAGTGCGCTCGCAGGGTACCCATCGGTTGAAACCGGACCACAGCGGGCGATTTCTAGAACAACGTTCCGAAGGAACATCTTCGCGGGGCTTGAAACACGATCTGCGGCGTCGATTTGTCCTCGAGATGGGGCAGGAAGACCGAAGACATTCGGCACTATCCAGTCCATCGCCTGCCACCATTCGCGAAAATGACCATCCCAGCCATTGTTGGCAGTAGGCTTACCTGCTGTAATCCAATGCTTTACCACCGAAAAGATACAGCCGATGAAGTGAGGTGACCACTCCCGCGCGTAGGCGATCAAATCGGATTTCGACCGGCGGAACACGTACCCGGTCGGTTGTTTCCGAAGTCGGGTAATGTTGGTCCGATTGGCAAAATCAGTGGTGAATTCAACACCGTTACTCGCCAAGCTGATCATGAACCGGCAAGCGCGAACCGGAATTTCACGACTGTAGGGTGATCGGGCCTGAACTTCTCCTTCGGTTACCGCTGCCTCAAGAAACGAGCTATCGAGGCGACCTCGGAAATTATCCAGGCTTATAAAGGCTTGGCCCGCCAGGAAGGCGGTCCCAATCGATTCGTCTATGGAACCAGCACCCCCTCGTCTTTGAGTAACGATTGTGACTGAGTCATTGTAGATGGCGGCCCGCAGCTCGATGCAGGTACCTTTTCCGGTTGCGGATTTGTCGGCCTCAAAACAATCAATTGGCCCGTTCAGAAGGATCCCCCCGAGCCGGAGGGCAGGGCTGATGAGGAAGGCGATGAGCCGTGACAAGTCTCCATCAGACACCGGGTTAAAATCGGCGAGAATCTCTCGAATATCCCTAACCGCCTCGTCGATGGGGACGTCTGGAGGCGATTTGTACGGAGAAACGACGAGTAACCCCAACTCGGAAATAAAGCCGTCGGAAATGACTGCGCCCGTTTTCGTTATAATGGGACAAAAGACGAGGTTTTCGACCTGAGGTATGGACTTGCGAAAGACCGGACTTTCCAAAATGGTTTCGCACCAATTCTTAGAGAGGTTGTGGATCAGATTTGGGATCCAACGGTTTTGGATCCATCGGTATTCTACAAACTCTGCTCGCTGTTGTAGGAGCGTTTGGAAGGCACCCACTGACAGTCTTTCCAGTTTCGGCCTACCTTCACCCCTTGACAGACCGACGTATTCCGGACCTTTTCTGAAAAGGATTCGCCCTCTTGAATCCTCCCAGGCCTTGACCGCTATTGCAGCCCTTTCAACTGTCGTTGGCAGTTCAATTCCGCGGGAAGGCAATGGTACGATCCTCCGCCCCCCAGACCCCTTCTTTGGCAATTCGCGTAAGGCCGCGGTCCGGTCCGAAAGCGCTGCCGGTGAACGCGTTGGAGTATCTCTCTTCATTGACGTCTATGGTTGTGAAGCATGGGCTTCGAAGTGAACTGGACCTGACACCGCTGGAATTACGCGCGGGGCGACCACAAACGGATTGAAGTAGTAAACAGCCTGGCGTTGCCCGTTGTCCCGGAGACCGCCCGGGACTCGCACCATTTGGCACGGGCACCATGTAGCCGGGTCCGCGCCCAGACGAACGCACCGGCGCATGAAGTTTCTAAGGCTATCCTCGGGGACGCCCACACAATTGAACCAACCATGCAGCGAGCGTCCGCCCGAGAAAACGACCAGGACCAAGGGCGCGTGCTGCGCGAAATGCCAGAGGCGGGCCGCCTGAGAATCAAGATCGCCATCGTCAAATTCTATGACGAGGAATGTCCTCGGCCCAACGTTGTCTACACAGCGGGTCGACCGAGCTCCACTTTTCGTTATTCCTGAGATCGACCTCATCGGCGATGGAACCATGAGGGCGCAGGTTTCCAGCTCGCCCCGCCAGGTTGACCTGGGGGCCGTTATTGCCTGTTGTGGTTTTTCGCGGGCAACACACAGAAGGGGGTCCCCCGGGAACAGCGCATCGATCAATGAATCGGCGGAGATCGACGTTACATCAACAACCGCCGGGGATTTTGCGGGCAGGTCTGCAACGCGAATTCCCTTATCAATAATGGCGGCAATTCCAGCCTGGTCGGGCGTTGGCCAAACCGCATCCGCCGGTCGCAGGATTGTCCCATTGCGAGCACGGGTCTCGGTACTCCTGAAGGCCAAATTGACCGCATCCCGAATCTCCGACTTCGGAACCGGCCGTCCGCAGTTTCGGCTTCGTTCCTCCAAGAATGCGAAGGTTTCTGATTCGGTTGAACCTGCATTGCGACAGGTATTTGCAGCGCTGAGAAGCCACCGATGCACCCCATTTCTGGCCGTGGGACAGGGCCTTATCAACCGTGTCACTGGACACCCCCCTCCTGGCCCATCGTGAGATCGGCGCCCGCCCTTGACTTTTTGCGCTCGGCACGCAGCGCCGCTGCCCGACGCTTAAATTCGCCACTTCGAAGGTATTCCTCGACTTCGGTACGCTTGTACCGTGGTCGGCCCCCTAGAACGTGTCCGGGGACCTGATAACGCCAAAGAGTTGTCGCTCCGATCCCGATGGCGTTGCTCAACTGACGAAGCGTGAGGAATGGTTCTTCTACTGCCTTGGAAAAGGAGACAACCGAATCTCCATTGAGGACTGCGTCGACCATTTCAAGCCGATCCGGACTTGCACCCAGCAGCGCCCGGAGAATGGCATCAAGCTTGCCGGAGTCACGGCGGCTTGCTGAATTGATTTTCGAGGGAGCGTTCATCTTCTCACCTTCCCCCGCCGCGCCTAGTTAATACGCTTGCACAAACTGCTCGGGTGTTGCACATGAGGTACTTGCATCGAGCTGAATTTTTACGGATTGTTTGGTGCCGATAGCAGGCGAAGGACCAGCTGGCACATTCAGGAATCGGATTCGCCGGTTGACGCGAAAACCCCTTCAGGAGGGGGCTGATGAGCGAGAATCTGCCCAGCCAGGTTCACGGCCGGAACGCTGTCGGCTGCACGAAAGCATTGGACCGCGACTCTACGAAGGAATTGACTCGCCCCTCGAGCTGGCCAAATGTGACCTTCGACACCTGTGGAGCAACCGCCACCGAAGGTCTTCATCAGCTATAGCCATGACTCACCAGCCCACGCTGATCGCGTGCTGGCTTTGGCTAACCGCCTCCGTAACGACGGGGTCGAGGCAATTCTCGACCAGTTCGAGGAATTCGGACCGCCCGAAGGGTGGGATCGATGGATGACCAGGCACCTTCGGGACGCTAATTTCGTGGTGATGGTATGCACGGAACGATACTATGCGCGAGTCATGGGACAGGAGGCCCGAGGAACTGGTAGAGGGGTAAAATGGGAGGGAAGCCTAATTTTCCAATACCTGTCAGCTGCGGACACGACTAATCGGCGGTTTGTTCCAATACTTTTCGATGACGGGAGTAGTCTGCATATTCCCGATCCTTTACGTCCGTTCAACTATTACCGGTTGAAAGGGGATGAGGATTACTGGCTGCTTTATCGTTGCCTGACCAACCAGCCCGCCGTTACCGCTGGGCCACTGGGTAACATCTTGCCACTGCCCCCAAAAGAACGTCGGCAGGATTTCTTTAGCGAACCACCCCACAACATTCCTTGGCCAGGGCCAGTCGAGTTTGTGGGACGAACCGATGCATTCGCAGACTTAGACAGACAGCTTCAAAAGATCGACAGCCCCGTCCCGATCACCGCCGTCGCGGGAATGGGTGGGGTAGGGAAAACTGAACTTGGCATCCGGTATGCTAGGAGTCGCCTTGCAATCTATCCGGGAGGTGTTTGCTGGGCCAAAGTCCGTGGCGCTGATCTTGCCTCGCAGATTCTGAGGTTCGCCCAAATCCAATTCGATTTAGTCCCACCGGATTCGTTACAAGATGCCGCTGACCGCGTTGCCTACTGTTGGACCCATTGGCCAGGCCAAGAGTATGTCCTAATCGTTCTTGATGACGTGACAGACGTTGACGTAATCCAGCCGTTTCTGCCAACGGGGGGGCGATTTCGGAAATTAATAACCACCCGTCTCACATTGGCTGGAATCAACTCAGTCACTCTCGGAGTCTTGTCCCCCTCTGATTCAATTGACCTACTAGCGTCCTTGGCATGTAGAACACGCATTGAAACACAACAAGCCGATGCAGTGCAGCTATGCGATTGGTTAGGTCAATTGCCGCTTGGGATTGAGCTGGTCGGGCGGTATTTGGCAACCAAACCAGACGTCTCACTCGCCACGATGCTTGAACGCCTAGAACGAAAAGGACTTGAGCATCCGTCAACCGACCTGCCGAACGGTTTAGCTACAGCCGAAAGGGGGCTGGCAGCGGCGTTTGAATTGACTTGGGAAGAGTTAAGTCAGCCAGCAAGGGAACTTGCCTGTCTGCTCAGCCTGAGATGGTCCCCGAAAACTGGACCAGTTGTTAAGTTATGGTTTTGCGGGTTTGATCTGGAAGGAAAGGATCAGACCAATGAATGCAAAAGCGAAGCGAAAAAAGCACAGTGCAGCCTTCAAAGCGAAGGTAGGAATGGA
>CAITXU010000255.1 GCA_903896505.1 uncultured Verrucomicrobiota bacterium
CCGTTCTAAAGGCACCTTGGTTGCTAGGCTCCTGCAAGGCCCAGGGAGGCCCAAACCACGCCCGACACGCGATTCAGGGCCGGTTACATCCGGCCTGACCCCGGGGCACCATGGGTGGGAGGCTGCTGGGTAGCAGCAACCAGGTCCGGGAAGGTGCAGCCCGAGCAAAGTGCCCCGGATGGTTCACAGAAATCACCGCTGATCCGCATCAGACCCTGTTGCAAGGCGGCCCGGTGGGGAAGTTGGCGACCGGATTGCCCCATCAGGCGTTGCCGGATCTTTCGAAGAACCGCATTTTCCTCGGCGGCGGGCCAGCTGAAATAGCGACGTTGGATTTCAGCGACAAGACTTTGATTTTCCCCGGCCAACGCGCGGGCAAGCAGCCAGGGGAGGACGATGTTGACCGCCAGGTCGGTGACCCGACCGTCACCGAGCAGCGGCTGGGGTTGGGCGCAACGGCCCGAACGAAGGGTCCAGTGCCATTTCCAGAATGAATCCTCCATCTCTTCTGGTTCCAGTACGGTCCTCAATTCGTTGGCACCGGCCGACGGGGCGACTTCGGCCTGCAGCCAGTCGGTCAGATCGTCGACAATCGTGCCCCGGGCCATCCAACGTGCAGCCAAAGCCAGGCGTCTTTGGGGATGGTTGGCAGGCCGGACTCCGGCGAGCTTCCAGACACTGCCGGGCAGGGTGTGCCCAGCCCATACGGCCCGTTCATGCCACCAGGCGTCCCAAAGGGTTCGCACATGGGCTGAGTCGGGAGGCGTGCGTCCCGGCTCCGAGAGCATTCCGGCCACCCCCAACAGACGGGCTTCCCATCCGAGGACGAGGTTGTCGTTGCCGAGACTTGATTCCATCGGGCGACCAGGACCAAGGAGTTCAGCCAGACGACGCATGGGCCAGACGTTGTGGCGGTACCCGAGTCCCGTCATCAGCCCTTCCCACAAGGCACCTTCCCAGCCGACATGCCGGGCCCGGATGCCAAACTCCGTCGTTTTCCGATGGAGCCGGAGTGCGGCCGCCTGTTCGAGAAGCTCGACCGAGATGTCGATGGGGATGGTGGCCAACGGGCGGGAACATCGGCCCGGCACCGACGCGGGGAGCAGCCCGGGCGCCTCTTCCTCCAACCAACCGGACAGCTCGGTCAAAGCGGTATCCAGATGCGGTTCGAGAGCGAGGAGCGGTGGGTCCCGGGGCAGGGGCGCGGCCCTCCACACCACGTGCAGAATCACCCTGGAATAGGCGGGATTTCCTGCATGCCGATGCGAACGCCAGCCACTCTCGGTCCGGTCAATCTCCACGTCACCGCTGATCGGGGAGCCGCCTTCGAACTGGACAACCGCCCCACGAAAATCGGGACCTGCCTGTCGATTCCAAAATCCGGGGTGCAGCACTTGGACCGTCCGCCCATCGGCCAGGTGGAGGGCGTCCCGCCGCAGGCGTTGGTGCCGCCAGATCTGTTGCAGCCAACGCTCGGGCACGGGTCCCTCCGACGACTCATGGAACGTCACGGACGGACGCGAACGGCGGAGCCACTTCACATAGAGGCCACGGTCCAGAGCAGGAGTGGCGGGCGATGCCAGCGATGTGGGCAAATGGGCGACCGTCGACCCGTCGGCCGCATTCGGAGCGGAGGACGGTGGACGGTTGGGATTCACGAAACGCTTTTCGAGGGGTCTGGAATGGAGGGATCGCCCCGTTTGAGTCCGATATTTTGCTCGTAGGTTCCGAGGCGGATGACTCTGGGAGCTGCCTTGGCCCATTGGTCGAGGCCCAGCAACCGGATACGGGATTCTGCCTGGTCTGCCCAAGGGGTCCCGGG
This sequence comes from uncultured Verrucomicrobiota bacterium, assembly GCA_903896505.1. Lineage (GTDB taxonomy): Bacteria > Verrucomicrobiota > Verrucomicrobiia > Limisphaerales > UBA9464 > CAILNN01. The sequence goes on from CAITXU010000255.1 coordinate 1,823, forward strand.
AAACCGTTGTCCGATTCGTTCCAAGGTCAGTCGGGCGGCACCGGCACCGTTGGGGGAGCGAAGTTGAAGATCGGCCAAAAGATTCAACCAATGCGCCGTTTGTCTGGGAGTGGCGGTGGTAAGTTGAATCAGTTTTTCCCATTCATCGGTGGCAAGATCGCGACGACTCCACTTTCGCTCGTAAACGTCCGCCAACTGTTCCCGGGCCGTCCAGTCGTCCGGAAACTGTTCGAGGTGATGAACCAAACGCATGGCCTCACCGCCATCATCCTCAGGACCGGTCGACAGTGGATGCGCACCGGTGGTGCCTTCCGGCATGAGACCCACACGCTCGGGATGATGAACCACAACGATCTTTCGAGGCGTCTCCTTGGATTCCAGGGCGGCCTCCGAGGGGAGTCGTGCCAATTGCTGGCGGGCGGTCAAAGCCGCTTGCGTTCCCGGGCAGCGTTCGATCAACCGCTCCAGAGAGCGGCGCGCGGCATCCACGTCCTTGAGGCGCTCCAATTCCCACGAAGATTTCTGCTGCAAGGCGAGGGCCGCCTCCTCAGGGGAACAGCCGGGACGTTCCAAAAGCTGATCCAGAATGGAGAGGGCCGTCGGGACATCGCTCAGTTCGTTGGCTTTGAGTTCAGCCATCAACATCAGACCCTGTGCGTCGTCGGGAAACCGCGTTAGCTGGGATTCGACTTCCTCCAGGGCCTCGTTGGCGTTGCCCCGCTTTCGATAGGCTATCGCCCGGGCATAGAATGGCTTGGGAACCTCGGTTTCGTCTCCGCCGGTATAGGCACCCAAGAGCGGTGACATGCCTTTACCCACCACCCGGGGAAGCCACATCGGCATCAGAAACATCGCCCCCAAGACGCCGGGCACCAGGACGTACATGAGGACCCACGTATCGCGAAGAACCGCCGGAATGAAAAACCGGAGGACCATCAGCAGACCCATCACGACCAGCAAGGAAATGAAGAACTGCCGGGCTATTGAGGCCGTGGTCGAGGACCAGCGATGGGAGGCGAGCATTCTCACCACCAGGATGGTCAGGGCAATCAACACCAATCCCAGGACGAATCCCCCGGCAATGCTGGCCGACGATGGCAGCGGGATATTCACAGGTCGTGCTTCAACCAATCACTGCAACCACCGGACGTCCACGAAAATTTTGAAAATTCCAGAGGATTGCGTTGAGCTGCACTCCATTCGACCAGCCAATTCCGCTTGCTTCCAGCGGCACCTCCCCATCAGAGTACAGTGGTGAATGTTTCGGCTGCCATTTCAGCACAACCGTCTCCGGTGACTGGACCCGATCCGGCAACTGGCGGTACCGACCTGAGCGTTCCGGTCAACGGAGCTTGCCTTCCCTGGTTGCTCCCGGCAGGCATCGTTGCGCTTTGGTGGGTGAATGACCTTTCATTTCAATGGGCGACACTGATTGAATATCAATTTGGGTGGATCGTGCTGATGTTGACCGCTTACCTGGCCTGGGAGCGGTGGCCCACCCGTCCCAAGACGGATATCCCAGCCCCGTTTTGGTTCTGTTTCCTATTGTGCCTGGGGGCTGTTCCTTTGGTGACCGCGTCGGAACTCTATAAAAATGCGGTCGCCCGCGTTCCCTCCACGGCTTTTACCCTGAGCCTGGGTTGCTGGCTGTTTCTGGTTTCAAATATTCTGTTGGTGTGCGGACGCCGGACGCTTCGCCATTTCCTGTTTCCGCTGCTCTTCTTCTTTGTGGCCGTTCCGCTGCCGAAGAGCATCTGGAATCCCGTGGTCTTCGGCCTGCAACAATTGGTGACCGTGATGGACGTTGAGTCGCTCCGCATCATGGGTGTCGCTGCGGAAAGACAGGGGAGTGTTATCAACCTGCCCAACTGCCAGGTCGGGGTAAATGAGGCGTGCAGTGGAATCCGCAGCCTTCAATCGAGCGTGATGGCCGCCTTGTTCGTCGGCGACCTGACACTCCGGTCCAACACCTGGAGGGTGATTTTTTTCGGCGCGGGCGTTCTTCTGGCGATGGCGGGAAATTTCTTTCGCTCCCTCTACCTCGCTTACAGTGCCTACCTCGGAGGCCCCGAACAGTTGAAGAAGGTTCACGATACCGCGGGCTGGAGCGTCCTCGCATTCACCGCCGTGAGTTTGGTCATCCTGTCGCTTCTGATCACCCGATTTGAACGAATGGCTGAAAACTATCGGAAACTTCACGCAGCCAGGGGTTCTGCCTGAGGTCGATGGATTCGCCATGGCATGTCGCCCATACCCGGCCTCGGGCGGAAAAAAAGGTCGCAGAATATTTTCGACGCGAGGGTTGGGCCGCTGAACTCCCGCTGTACCCCAGCGTCAAACGCTATCGAGGGAAACGGTTGACGTTTTATAAGACACTCTTCCCCGGCTACGTCTTTGTCCGGCTGAATCCCGAACAAATACCCGCAGCCCGGCAGAATCAACACATTGCCAACCTCCTGGTCCCGCCTGACCCCGAGGAATTCTCCGCCCAACTGGACGCGATCTTGTCCGGGTTGAGGGGGCAGTTGGAGGTCCGAATAGCTCCGGAAGTAACCGAGGGAAGGCGGGTCCGATTGGTCGGCGGTCCGCTTCGTGGCGTGGAAGGGATTGTGATCGAGCGGTCCAAGTCGTTCGAGGTCTTGCTGCGTCTCGACTTTATCGGCCAGGCGGCGGCTTTCCGCGTGGCTGCCGACGAGGTCGAGTTGATTTGAGCGGCAATCCGCCGGAGAGGGTGGTTTCTACTTTCGCAGGAAGGACATTCCGGCTCCACTCCCTTCATCATGCGCTCGCTTTTCGCGGTCATGCGGTTGGAATTGAAGTTGTTCTTCCGGGATCGCCGCGCCCTGATCATGATTGTCGGAATTCCCATTGGAATCGCCTCCTTTATTGGCTACCTCACCGATGACCGAAGGCGATCGACGGATGCACCTCGGATTGACGTCGTGCTCGCCGATATCGATCACTCTCCGTTGTCACAAAAGTTGGTGGAAAGCTTTCAATCCGATGCTCAATTCGAAGTCGTGACCACCAATGCCGACGCCGCCCGGGCATTGGTCATGACCGGCAAATATCCCGCCGCGCTCATCCTACCATCTGGATTTGGGGATAATCTTCTTCCGGGCCTGTTGGACACCAATCGTCGTCCGGTGGTCACCGTCCTCTTTGACCCATCGCATCGCTTTGAAAAGTCCCTTCTCGAAGGCCTACTCCTTCCCAAGATTATCACCACCGTAGCCAAAGATTTGCGCGACCCGGAGACGGCCCGGCGCTTGGTTCGCGATGGCGTCGAACGGCTGAAGAGGGCATCCGGCCTGGAGGCCGAAGACCGGACCCGCATCCAACGGTTGCTGGACAGAGCCGACGAATGGCTGGCCTCACGCGCAAATCGGCAAGGGATCGATGCCAATTCCGCAACGAATACCTCCTCCGATTCATTCCAACTGCCCAGTCCGGTACGGGTGGTTTCCGAGGCGGCCACCCAGAACCGACGCCCGTACAACGGCTACGCCCATTCGTTTCCGGGCATGGCTCTCCAGTTTATCTTGATGGGTATGGTCGATTTTGCCGTCAATCTCATCAAGGACCGGGAGACGGGCATCTTTCAACGACTGCGGGCGACCCCCTTGTCGCGGGCGACGTTATTAGGCGGCAAGATGCTGGCCCAGAGCTTGGTGGCCCTCATCTCGATGGTCGCCTGCTTTGCTTTCTCCATGCTGGTGTTCGGGGTGCGGATTGAGGGGAGTCCCGTTGGATTTTTGCTCCTCCTTTTGGTCGTGCCGTTAATGTCCGCGGGCTTCGGGCTGATGCTGGCCGGTCTTGGTGGGACCCCGGCTGGGACCCGCGGATTATCCATTGCCCTGGTTTTGTTGTTGGTGATGGTGGGCGGTGCCTGGTTCCCTTCGTTCTTGTTTCCGGCCTGGCTTCAATCGGTGGCGCTGGCCACCCCCGTCCGATGGGCGGTGGAAGGCTTTGACGCCGTGACCTGGCGCGGTCTGGGACTGGCCTCGGCCCTGCCTTCCGTTGCCGCCCTGTTGGGCTTTGCCGTGGTTTTTTCTGGAATTGGCTTTGCCCGCTTTCGATGGCGGGGTCAACGGGGGTGACGGGATTGCTTGACTTTTGCGGCGTACTTGAGGGCATGCTCTCCCTGAAATGAAACGCGCAATGCCCGCCCTGCCGTTCGCAGCCTTGGCCCTCGTGGCTCGAGCTGCCGCAGCCGCGTTTCACCGTCTTCCCCGCGCCTGACTCCACCAGACTCGCGAGTGAAGACGGTTCCTGGAAGCCCCGCTTCCGGGTGCTGTCGCGCTTCGCGTGGTCCCGGGTGTAACACCGCCGAACTTTTCTTTACCGACCTTTCCTCCACCGACTCTCCCTTCATCGATTTTCCGTCCCATGTCACAACCGCATTCCTTTGTTGCCGTCCACGTGGCCGCGATTCCTCGCTCCGGAATTCGCGATTTCTTCGATATCGTTCAAAACACTCCGGGCGTGATTTCCCTGGGGGTGGGGGAGCCGGACTTTGCCACGCCCTGGCATATCCGGAAGGCCACCATCAATGCTCTGGAGCGCGGACGAACCCAATACACCTCCAATCTGGGCCTGCTCAAGCTTCGCGAGGCCATCAGTGCCTATGTTGCCCGTAAATTTGCGGTGCGATACGACCCCGTGACGCAAATTCTGGTCACAGTGGGCGTGAGCGAAGCCCTCGATCTCGCCTTGCGTGCGGTCCTGAATCCGGGCGACGAAGTCATCTATCATGAGCCCTGCTACGTGAGTTATTCGCCCAGTGTGGTGCTGGCCCATGGAAAGCCGGTGGCGGTGGTGTGCCGGGCGGAGGATGGGTTTGCCGTGACCGCCGAGGCTCTCGAAGCGGCCGTTACTCCGCGAAGTAAAGTGCTGCTGCTGAATTTTCCCACAAACCCGACCGGTGGAACCATGACCCGGGAGCAGTTGCTCCAGATTGCCGCCGTGGTCGAGCGACACAACCTTCTGGTGATTACGGATGAAATCTATTCGGAGCTCACCTTCGAAGGAGAGCACGTCTCCATCGCCTCGCTGCCCGGCATGGCCGAGCGGACCATTTTTCTCCACGGATTTTCGAAGGCCTATGCCATGACCGGTTTCCGAATCGGATACGCGTGTGGTCCTTCTGAACTTGTCGAGGCGATGATGAAAATACATCAATATTCGATGCTCTGCGCCAGCATCCTGGCTCAGGAGGCGGCTTTGGAAGCCCTGAATGCGGGCGATACCGCCACGATCGAAATGCGCGATCAATACCTGATGCGCCGGAATTACATCGTCGGTTCGCTCAATGAACTGGGGTTGAAATGCCATCTGCCCCGCGGGTCATTCTATGCGTTTCCCAGCATCGCTTCGACCGGTTTGACCTCCCGGGAATTCGCGGTTGGGTTGCTCCAGGAGGAAAAGGTCGCGTGCGTACCGGGCGGGGCCTTTGGGGCCTGTGGTGAGTCCTTTGTGCGCTGCTGTTTCGCGACGGCCTTTGACCAGATTCAAACGGCCATGGACCGGATGGGGCGGTTTGTCGAACGCGCCCGGGCGCGGGGGGTGTAGAGGTCGCAGGGGAAGAATGGAATACCCATTTGGCACGCCCTTTTCCTCGGGTGAGCAATTGACATCAATTTGATGGAGATGGATTATATCCAGTATGGTAAAAACTCAAATTCAAGTGCCGGAAAAGTTGTTTCGGGAATTGCGCAGTTTTGCAAAGCAACGTGAGTGGTCGATGGCGGAAACCTTTCGCCGGGGAGCAGAGTTGCTCCTTCAAGTGTATCCGCAGGCATCCGAACCATCTTCCGCTGACTGGACCCCACCGACTTCCAATCGGGTTGGTTGGAAAGGCCTGAGTTCGGAGGAACTTCGGCAAGCTGCTTTCGCCGATGGAGATCCGCACCTGGCGTGAATCCAACGTCATCCTGCCATGCTTTCCATCGACACGAATCTGCTTCTTTACTGTTTCAGCGAAGCTTCGCCTTGCCATAAAGCCGCTCGTCGTTTCATTGAATCGGTGTCCAATCGAGACGACGTAGCTCTGAGTGAATTCGTGCTCACCGAATACTACTTGCTTCTGCGCAATCCGGTGGTTCTGGTCAAGCCATTGACCGCCCCCGAAGCCGTCGATGTAGTCCAGAGTTACCGTCGGCATCCTCGCTGGAGGATTTTGGGTTTCCCGCCCGACAGTCGGGAATTCCACTCCGAACTTTGGCAAAATGCAGCAGCGCGCAACTACCCTCGCCGCCGCATCTACGACACACGTACTGCCCTCAGTCTTCGCGCTTTTGGGGTGCGAGAGTTTGCGACCGCCAACCCAGCGGATTTTCAGGGCCTTGGGTTCGAAAGGGTGTGGAATCCAATTGCGGATTAGTTGGAACATCCAGGCCGACTGAATGTGATCATCGATTGTGTGATTCTTCATCTGCGTAAATCTGCGACATCTGCGGACAATTCATCCTCAATCTATCCCTTGACAGCGGTACCAAATGAGGCTATCGATAGTTGCAAATGAAAAAGGTTGTCCCTCAGTACCAACCTAAAGCGAGCGGCCATCCTCAGGTCCTCCAGGACCAAGCGGCATCAATGGTCTCGTGGGAAGCATTGGGCGGGGTCGTTGGACGGTTGCTTTCCGGTCATTCCAAGGCTGGGGCGGCAGTAAGCGGGTCGCACCTGATACCCCGAATTCAGGAGGGCCTTCCCTTCCAGGAACTGGAGCAACTTAGAACCGGTCTCGATCAATCGATGGAACGCCTGATTCCACTTCTGGGGATTTCGAAGGCCACGCTGCATCGCCGCAAAGCCGGGGGCCGATTGGACACTGCGGAGTCGGACCGAGTGGTTCGCTACGCGCGGCTGTTGGGGCAGGCGGCCGGAGTGATGGAATCGATCGAGAGCGGGCGTCGATGGCTGGCGTCGCCCCAGGTCGGTCTGGGAGGGGCTGTTCCCTTGGAATACGCCCAAACGGAAGTGGGAGCCCGCGAAGTGGAGAACCTCCTCGGGCGCATCGACTACGGGGTCTATTCGTGAAGCGTCAGGCGTGGCGAATGGTCCGGGAGCGACATGTCTCCACCGCCTTCAGTGGCGAAGGAGCGCGCCTTTATGGAGGTCGATGGAATCCCCCGGGGGTTCGAATGGTTTACACCAGCGGAACGAGGGCGCTCGCCGCGATGGAGACCCTGGTCCATCTGATTCCGCCAGTCACTTTCAGATTTTTTCTGATCCGGCTCGAATTTGAAGAGGACTTCGTTGAAAGGTGGTCATCCGTCGCTCTGTCGGAGGATTGGTCCGACCATCCGCCGTCGACATCGACCCAGGCGGCGGGCGATGCCTGGGCACGCCAGACACGGTCGGCGGTGCTCGAAGTGCCCAGCGTCATTGTCCGCGGTGAGATGAATTATTTAATCAACCCGGAGCATCCGGATTTTAAGAGGATATCCATCGGCAAGCCGGAACCGTTCGCCTTCGATCCGCGTTTGGTCTGAGAAGCAGTCGCATTGCCGGGAAGCCTGAGGCCAAAATCCATCAGCTAATCCCTACATTTTGAAAATATAGCTGCGGGAAGCCCGTCAAGTATCGAAGCCTCTGGTCGGTGTGAATCAGCGTCAGGCCCTCTGTCTGCGCCACTGCGGCCAGCAACCGATCTACCGGGTCGCCGTGGGGCCATTCCCAAAGACCGGCAAGCCGCCCGGCATCAAACGTTACAAATGCAAGTCGGTAGCCCCGCACGGCCTCAGCCATCCATTCGGACGGATCCGGTCCGGGAAGCTTCCGATGTCGCCACTTGTACAGCATTTCCTGAATGGAAACAGGGCAGAGCCAGAACTCGCTAACTTCTTGTTCGATGCATCGTGCCAGAGGCCGACTCATCGGTAGTCCATGAAAGCGCCGCCACCACAATCCTGAGTCAATCAAGGCGCGCATCGCCATCCTTTTCCCAAGAGTCAAAAGCAGGTTCATCCAGATCGATACCCGTGTATAACTTGGGATCGAGCGGTGTGGCAGATACCGGCGGCGGGCCGACGCTCCGAATCGCCACAAGACGGGCCACCGGCAGTCCATGCCGTGCTATCACGACGTCCTCCCCTCGTTCAACCCGGCGAAGGAGGTCCGCCAATTGACTCTTGGCCTGAGCTACGGATGCCTGCATGACCATAATAATGGTCATTTTGAGTCTTGAGTCAAGACCATCGAAGCTCGCTTTGGACCACCCTCGGCTGTCGGCGGGCATGGCCGATTGGAAACGCCAGGAAATTCAGCTGCCCTTTGCCATCTGCACGGACCCTAAGGCTTCCCGTCTCGCTGTATCAGGCCATGCCTAATTGGCACTGGATTTTTCAGTGGGTGCCAAGGTATGCTTCAACGCAAATAACAAGCCTCATAAAGACCATAAGTCATGTCGAATAACACCATTGTTGCTCCATCAGCGTCCGAGCAAACCGCTGCGCCCCGGCAGACGTGCTTCGTTGACATGCCTTTCGGGACAAAACCGGACCCGAAGACGGGCACCCAGGTCCATTTCGACCTCATCTATGCCCAAGGAATAGAACCTGCGATCACTGGCTCCGGCCTTGAGTGCATCCGTGGAGATCAAGAACAGACCGGCGGTTTGATTCACACGGCGATGTTTGCACGCCTCCTTATTGCCGAGTTTGTTGTCGCCGATATGACCACGGCCAATCCAAATGTGTTTTACGAACTGGGGGTGAGGCATGCCGCCCGGCCGTACACCACCATTCCGATTTTCGCCACCCTCGGTGCACCGCCCTTCGATGTGAATGGGGTCCGGGCAATCCCGTACGATCTGGTCGAGGGGCGGCTGACGCCCGAATCGGCGGAGCGATTGGTGGGTGCCATCAAAGCCCGCATCCAGGCCGCGCTGAAGACTCCCGTCAGCCCGGATAGTCCCCTGTTTCAGCTGTTCGACCAGTACCCTGGTATCACCATGAGCCATGAGGTGACGGATGTATTCCGGGATCGGGTTACCTATGCTGCCAGGTTCCGCACCTCTCTGGCCAAGGCCCGCGCGGTGAGGCCGATGTCGGGTGCCGTTGCGGAGCTGAAGCGCATCGAAGCGGAAGTCGGGGATATTGTAACCGCGGAAAACGGTGTGGTCATGGACCTGCTTCTTTCTTACCGCGCGGTGGAAGCCTACCCGGAGATGGTGGCATTGGACGATCGTATGTCGCCTGCTCTCAAAGCGGCTGTCGTCACCCGTCAACAGTTGGCCTTTGCGCTCAACCGCCGCAAGAGTCCGGGTGACCGTGATCGTGCCGTGGCTCTGCTCGAAGACTTGCGGGCCTCCCACGGCGACAGCGCCGAAACGCTTGGCCTCCTCGGCCGCATCTACAAAGACCTCTGGCAGGAGGCGAAGCAGCGGAACGATATCGCAGCCGACGGATTCCTCGAACTGGCCATCGAGACCTATGCACGTGGGTTTGAAGTCGAGCCGCTGGATTACTATCCCGGGATCAACGCGCTGACCTTGCTCATCGTCAAGGGGGACCGCGAAGCCATGGACCGACACGCTCGTCTGGCACCGGTGGTGACCTTTGCTGCGGTGCGCAGGGGAGGCGAAAAAGCTGCCGACTATTGGACGCTGGCGACCATGGTCGAACTGGGATGCCACAACTGTGATTTTGGCCTCGCCAGGCGCTGCCTGCCCCGTGCGGTGGCTCAGGTGCAAAAGTCGTCCGAATCGTGGATGCTGAAGACAACCAGCGACAACCTGCGACTCATTGCCGACCGTTACGGTGCGGAGAAGGGAGCCCCCATTGGCGAACTGCTGGCTTTGTTCGAAAAGGCCATCGAACAGGTCGAATGACCCACCCGATGAAGTCGTCCGGTCGGCCCGATGCGCCTGGGGATGTCTCTCGACACCCGAAGACCTGAGTCGGTACGGTTTCGGGGTCCGGTATGTCCGAACCGCTTCCCAAAGTCTTCATCTGTTATGCCAGCGCCGACAATGAGTCGAAAAATCGGCTCGAACGTTGGCTCGACCGGGTGCAACAACATTTGGAGCCCTTCAAGGACGATGATGGGATCGAGGTGTTTTCTGACAATGAACTATCCTACGGCGAGGGGTGGCATGAACGAATACAACTCGAATTGCAACAAGCCCGGGTGGTCATCCTTTTGGTATCCGCCGCATTCATGGCGTCGAAGTACGTTCGAAACCACGAATTGCCTGTAATTTTGTATCGTGCCAAAAAGGAAGGTCTCCGCATCGTTCCCGTTCTGGTCAGCCCTAGTGCCTTCGACATCAAGGAGTTCAAGTTTCCCCATCCTCATGAAGGTCCGCAGCCAATCAAACTCTCCACGTTTCAATCCGCTGGTACTCCAAGGGAGACCCTCTCCGAAGTAGACTTTGGCAGGCAGGAACGAATCCTATCCGACGTTGCCACGTTCGTGGCCCAGGAAGCCAGAAAGACCCGTCCGGTACAGCCGGTCCAGGTTCCCAGACCAAAGCCGACGCCTGCGCCGTCACCCAGCCCCAGCGGTGGGAGTCCGGCTCCAAAGATTTCAAGGTCAACGGACGAAGTCCAGATTGAGCCTCCGCCGCGTATTTCTCGCGTCCCTGGACGAGTACCCGACCCAGTGGGAATGCCCGCGCCACGACCAGAGCCGACTCTTACGTCCAGGTCAGCAGAACCCGCGGTCAGCAGTCGTGAATTCGTCAACAGCCTGGGGATGCGCTTCCTGCCGGTTGCTGGCACCGAGGTTCTTTTTTGCATCTGGCCGACGCGGGTGCAGGACTATTCGGCGTATGCAGCAGCAAGCCGGGGTATCAATTCGGAGTGGAAGGACCCCGTTTACGAGGGCGTCCCGGTAACACCTGGACCGAATCATCCAGTGGTGAACGTCAGTTGGGAGGATGCCCGGGCCTTTTGTCGGTGGCTGACGGGGAAGGAACGTGCCAGTGGGAAAATTTCCGGTTCAGCGGAGTATCGCCTGCCGACCGACTTGGAATGGAGTGCGGCGGTGGGGTTGAAGGGAGAAAAGGGGGCGACTCCCAAGGACCGAGATGAAAAAGTGGTTGGAGTTTACCCTTGGGGAACATCGTGGCCTCCTCCTCCAGGGAGCGGGAACTTTGCCGACGAAACGGCCCTGAAGAAATTTCCCGCATGGAGCATCATCCAAGGATATGATGACGGGTACGCAACCACTTCTCCGGTGGGTACTTATGCTGCCATGGCCAATGGACTCTATGACTTGTCGGGCAATGTCTGGGAATGGTGCGAAGACTGGCACGACGGAGATCAGAAATATCGCGTGCTGCGGGGCGGGTCGTGGCGCGATAGCAACCCTCGGGGTCTGCTGTCCTCCTTTCGCTACTTCGTCAATCCCGGTCCTCGTTTCTACTACTTCGGTTTCCGTGTGGTGTTGAGTGGAGGTGGGTCTGGGTCCCCGGGTGGTTTCTGATTTTTTCTTTTTCCTTTGGTCCTTTTTCTTTTTTCGATGCCGGGCCGCGGAGCGGTCGAAATTTTCCACCGGTTAGAGCCTAATTTGGGAAATGACGGTTCTCAGGGTGTTCGTTCCCGTGGTCCGTTATGGCTGGTCCTCTGCACAATAATACCTGGTGACCTCCTTCGACGGTGATAGGCCATGGCTGAGCGAGTTTCAGCCCGAATCTGAATTGCGAAATCTTCCCGGTATAACGGGTCTTGGCCTCGTAAAGATAGCGCCGACTCACGTGCGGCGACTACAGGGGAGGGCGGCCACCGTCTCCGTAGCCGCCTGACGTCCGTCGGCGCTAACTCTCCTCGGCCGCAGCCTGTTGTAGAAAAGATCGGCGGGTTGATGGCTTGGAGGACCAGCGACAGCCTCGCGCGCAATAATGGTCCCATTCACCCAGGAGGTAGACTCCCGACCGATCAGCGCCGACTTACATGCGGCGTATTGGGGAGAGTCACTCGAATGGGGCGTCGAGCGTCCTGTGCTTCCGGCCTCCAGTAGGATCGGTTGCGATGGGAGGACGGGAAACGAAACCGCGGTCAGCGATATCCGCGTTCTGTTCTTACTTCGGAATTCTTCAGCCGAGGGAAAACGCCTAAGTAGCTTCCAATGGGTACGTTATCGAAGTGGCGGAGAGGGTGGGATTCGAACCCACGGTAGGGATTAGCTACACGCGCTTTCCAGGCGCGCGCCTTAGACCACTCAGCCACCTCTCCGCCCGAACCGCGACTTTGACCCAAATCATTCATCGGATGCAATCGGTTTTCCTTCGTTCAGAAACCAATCGCTGTGTTGGTCCGTCCACATTGTGGACAGCGTGACCGCTCCTCGCCCGGATCATCGGTGTAGACCAGTCCACAGCCCTCGCACCGAAACAGGTCGTCGGCCCGTTTCGCAGCCCGGATGTTCCGAAGGCGGAACTCGTCGGCCAATAAAAACAGGCCCAGGGTCCCCAGCAATCCCACAACCAGAAAGGCAACGAAGGTTTCCGGCGGCATACTCAGGGGGCGGGGGAGCGGGTGTGCCAGTGGAAGACCAGCCATTCCCAGCCCACGATATCCCCGCGGTCGCCCGAAAGGGAAGGTCCTGAGGGGAGCACCTCAAATCTCGCCCGCCGGGCCAGTTCCATGGCGGCCTCGTCGGCGACCGCCAGGCCGTTGCTCTCCACCAACCGGGCGGAAATGACTTCCCCAAAGGCCGTCACGGACACCTCGACCACAGTCGGTCGAAGGACGTCGGTGGTGGTCCAGGTGGGCGGGACGATGGGGTTGGCCAGTTTTCTTCCGGGCATTCGGGTTTCGACCCACGAGGCCTCGGGCAACAACCGGGATGCGGTCCGTTCGCCGTTTAATCGAACCGGCGGGATTGGGAGGGGAGGTGACTTGGGGATTGGGATTTGGGGAAGGCGGATTTCCCGGGAAGGCTTCATCCAGACGGCAGCCTCCCTGTATTCGTTAGGCTTGTATTCCGCCCGTGGGATGGCTCGCTCTGCGGTCCGACTAAAGGCGTCACGACCGGGCAAGGCCAGATAGGTGGGGTCTGCGCCCGGGAATTCATCCGCCAGATTCCGGGAAAAAGCCGAAGGCTGAGTTAATTCCAGGCGCAGAGGGTTGGGGGAGGGCGGGGGCGGAGAGGTCGGAAATTTGGAAAACCGGAACAGGAGGAACGCCTGGAGCAGGAAGATAAGCCCGGTCATGATGCCCCAACGGAACGGGCTCCAAACAGGGGCTGAACGTGGACGTCGAGAGGAGGGGGAGGCGTGCCACCCAAAGGAGTTTTGTTCCGTCGAGACCGGAGATGGAACGGGGCCGCTCACGGGTTGGATCGACGGGTGTGGAGGACCAGGGACCGGATTCCGGCGGCGCGGGCGGCCTCCGCCAGTTCATGGCATCGGGCCAGGGGGACCCGGGTGTCGGCGTCGACCAGCAGGGTCTGCGGTGCGTTGGGCATGCTGGCCAGGGTCATGAGGTTGGTGCGAAGTGTGCCCAGGTCGAGGCGCTGATTTTGAAAGTAGAACTGGTTCTGGGCGTCGATGACGACAATGAACAACCGCTCACCGGCCCGAGCCGCCGACGGGGTGTCGGCGGTTGGAAGTTCAATTCGAGTGCCGCGGGGCAGCACCAGGAATTCGTGGAACAGAAAAAAGAAGGCCAGGGGAAGCAGCAGGCAGACCCACGGTGCCGCCGGCCAGGAGATGGCCAGCCGCCGGGTCGTGCGTGGCAGGGGACGCAGCAGAGGGCGCGGCAGGGAATGATCCGACGGCATCATGGCGCTCCGAGCGGTTGCGGTGCGGCGGAGGTGGAGGCGTCCACAGTGGGGCTGATTGGAGAATTGGACGTACCCGTGGTGGTGGTCTCGGGTGTCAATAGCTTCAAGGCTTCGTAGCCGGCCCGTTCGAGGTCGCGTTGCAAATGGTCGATTTTGGCTATCAGGTAGTTGTGGGCGGACTGTCCGACCACGGCCAATCCCACGCCCAACGCCGCCGAGTAGAGGGCGCTCAACACGCCGCCAAACAGTTCACCCGGAGCGGCATAACCGGCGGCGATACCCATTTCCATGGTTCCCGGCTGGCGCAGTTCGCTGAATACCCCGGCAAAACCCAGAAGGGTCCCGAGAACTCCCAGCAAAGGGGCAATTTGGGTGATGGTCGCAAGAAAGGGCAGCCGGGCCTCGAGGATCGGCATCTCCCGTCGACCGGCTTCATGAATGGCGTCGGCGATTCGATCTCGTCCTCCATCTCGGGCGAGGATGGCTGCTTTCACGAGTCGGGCCACGGGTCCCGGGGTGGCGTCGCAGATGGAGAGGGCCTCGAGAACATTGTCGCGCTTCAAGACGGTGCGGACACCGGCCAGAAACTGGGCGAAATCGATTTGTTCGCGCCGGTAGAGCAGAATGCGCTCGATGGTGACGGTCACCGTGATTGCGGTCAGTACCAACAACACCCAAAAGACAAGGCCGTAGCCGCCAAGCCCGGAGGCCATGGAGGAACGGGCGGGCGCGGGGTTTTCCCCCAGCGCAATAAGGACGCCAAGCATCCCGTCGGTTATAGGCGGGGCGCGGATGCGGGTAAAGGGAGGAACAAGGCAGGTCGCCGGGTATTCACCCTGGATACGGATTATGGGCTTGCCACCATCGGAATCCGCCCTGCCAATACGCCGCGCAAATGAAACCGTACCGGGCCATAATCTTCGACATGGATGGAGTGATCATCGACAGCGAACCGCGTCACGAGCGGGCGTTTCGCGAGATATTCGATGAATTGGGGTACGGTGCCACGCATGGCGTCCATTTTCCGGACTATTACGGGCGGTCCGATCTGGCCTTATGGGTGGATTTCATTGCCCGGCATCGACCGACCCAGCCACTCGCTGAACTCACGGCTCTGAAGCAAAACCGGTTCATTGACCTTATCAGGCGGGAGACTCCCATTTTCCCCGGTATCCCGGAGTTGGTTCAGCAATTGGCGGCGATCACGCCGTTGGCGGTGGCATCGGGATCATTGCATGCGGTGATCGAGGTGGTCCTTGGGATGGAGGGCCTGCGACCGCATTTTTCCCACGTGATCAGTGTCGAGGATGTGGGGCGTCCGAAGCCGTTCCCGGACGTCTTTCTCCGGGCTGCGGAACGATTGGGTGTTGCCCCCGGGGATTGCGTGGTGATTGAAGACTCGGCGGCTGGGGTGCGTGCCGGAAAACAGGCGGGAATGCGGGTCATTGCCATCACCAATACCTTGCCCCCGTCGGCGTTGACTGAGGCGGACGAGGTGGTGACGACGTATGATGAAATTGCCCGGCGGTTGCTGTAGTCGGTGGAGGAGAGAAAGTGGAGGGAAGTGGAGGGAAAGTGGGAGCGGCTTCCAGCCGCTCTCTGGACCGTGGCGCAAGAGTTGTGGGTTTAAAGGGTGACTTTGATGTTGAGGAGGATGTCAGGGGGAGAGCGGTAGGATGCCGCTGCCACAGTGGAATGTTGGGGAGAGCGGCGGGACGCCGCTGCCACGTTGGGAAAAGAGGTGGAAGCGACGTCTCGTCGCTTGGGGAGGAGGTCAGCGGCGGGACGCCGCTGACACAATGGGCAGGAAGGCCGTACGGTGATGGATTCCCAGCCGATATGGGAGGACTACGCCAGGCCGGCTGCCTCTCGAGCCCGTGTGAGGATGGGGCGTGCTGCGGTCCGGGCACGTTCGGCTCCGCTTCGGAGCAGGTCATGGACGTGGTCCAGATTTGATGCCAACTCAGCCCGCCGGAGGCGGGCGGGCCCGAAGTATTCCCAGTAATGGGCAAACAGCGCCTTCTTTACATCTCCATAGCCGGTGCCGCCGACGCGCAGTTTTTCCTCCCACTCGGACGCCACCGCTGCGGGGGCGACCAGCTTGAGCAACTGAATGGCAAAGTTCTTTTCGGCATCCGGCTTGGGCTCGGCTGGAAGTCGGCTGTCGGTTTGGATGGCCATGATCTTCTTTCGGATGACCTTTTCGTCACCGAACAGCTCAATTGTATTCCCGTAACTCTTGCTCATTTTTTGGCCATCGGTTCCGGGAACGAGTGCGACCTCCTCGCGGATGCGTGGCTCGGGAACCACAAAGGTATCGCCGTAGAGCAGATTGAACTTGATAGCGATATCGCGGGTGACTTCCAGGTGTTGCTTCTGGTCTTTGCCGACAGGGACGATGTGGGTGCCGTAGAGCAAAATGTCAGCGGCCATCAGAACGGGGTAGGCAAACAACCCGTGGTTGACGGCTCCGGCGTCGCCATCGGCCAGTCGGGCGATCTTGTCCTTGTAGCTATGGCAACGCTCGAGGAGTCCCATGGGGGTGACTGTCGAGAGCAGCCAGGCCAGTTCGGTGTGTTCTGGCGTATCGGATTGTTTCCAAAAAACGCAGCGGGCGGGGTCGAGTCCACAGGCCAGGAAATCGAGGGCCACGTCCAGGGTGTACTGCCGACGCAGCCTGGCATCGGTCAGTGAGGTCATGGAGTGGTAATCGGCAATGAAATAGAAGGCCTCTCCTTCGTTCTGGAGACCGATGGCCGGAAGCATGGCCCCAAAGTAGTTGCCGAGATGCAACGCGCCGCTGGGCTGGATGCCCGTGAGAATTCGCATGCGGGGAGTGGAAGGGAACGAGCCTCAAACTGGAAAGGAAATTACACCAGTCTCGGAACCTCCGAGGGGGCTGGCGGAGACGGTGGGGGATGTTAGGCAGGCGGCGGAACTCCGCTGCCACTTTGCTCTGGAATGCCGTGTTGTGGTGGGGTCCAGGGTGGCGGTCATTTTGCCTTTCCCAAGTCGAGGGTACAAAACGCTTTCGTGGTTTTACCTTGTGAGTGAAATGCAGTTGCTGGAATTTGGTTGAAATAAGCCATCGAGACCTATGACGCGTGACCCTCGTTCGAACCGTTCCACTCCTGGATGGGCGTTGCTGCTTTTTTTAGTGTCCACGGTATTTGCGGTCGCCCAGCCGGCCTTTATCACCAATGGATTGGTGGCATTCTATCCGTTCAGTGGGGATTTCAACGATCAAGGTGGCAACGGACTTCAACTGGTGAACTACGGCGGGGTGCTGGGAAGTGACCGTTTTGGTACCAACAATTCCGCTTTGATTTTGACCAACGGGGCGACCTTGTCGACAACCACTGGTTTTCCACTCACAGGAAATAGTGATCGTAGCGTATCACTCTGGGTGGGTGCCACTGCAAAAACAGCAGCACCGTATGGCCGATTACTCGGTTGGGGGAGCGGTAATCTGGGCTTCACCACCCTTTTTTTTCGGAGCTACAAGCCCAATCCGTTTGCCATGGACTCGGGAGGGGCCGTGGTCAGCGTTGCCCCTGGGTTCAACCCACAAGGTTCCTGGACTCATCTGGTCTGGACCTACACCACCAACCTTGGGTTGTCGTCCTTTTACGTCAACGGTATTAAGAAAGCCTCCACGCTCGAAAGCGGTTCAGCGCCGACGGTGTTGAACACGGCGGCAGGACCGCTGATCATTGGGGATATTTCCCAAGTGGGGTTTCCAACCAACGCGTTGTTCAATGGCTACATCGATGAGGTCCGGGTCTATTCCCGGGTTCTCTCCGATGCGGAGGTCAAGGGGCTCTACACCTTCGAAACCAATCCCCAGCCGCTGAAGGTCCGTCCCGCAACGGCTACAGCTCAGGTGGTGAATGGCTTTTTGGTGGGGGCAACGATTACGGATGGTGGGTACGGATATACGAATGCACCCGGCATCAGTGTCGTGGGAAGTGGTGGACAAGGGGCTATCCTCTCGACGGTTGTCTCCAATGAGGTGGTGATCGCCATCAACATCGATGAGGCTGGGAAACATTATCCGTCAACCGCAATCTTGGTGATAGATCCGCCCCCATATCCTCCCACCCAAGCCATGGCGACGGCATCGTTGACCAATGACGCGGTTCTGGCTGTGTCCATCGTCGACGGTGGCCATGGATACGGAACCACTGCTCCGCCCGTGTCCTTTGTCGGTTCGGGCTCGGGTGCGACTGCCACTGCCATCGTACAAAACGGGGCGATCACCGGAGTCGTCATCACCAACGGAGGCAGTGGTTACACCGTCGCTCCGACAGTGGTTGTCGGCGCACCTCAAGCACTATCGTCATTGACCGTCGCGATGAGTCAGGTGCGCGTCGACATGAACGTCTCTGTTGGGTATTCCTTCCAACTCCAGTCTTCAGTGGACCTTAAATCGTGGTCGAATGTCGGAGGTGCCTTTCTGGCTACCACCAGTCCCGTGTCGCAGTCGGTAAACGTGGGAAACCAGGGGCAATATTTCCGGTTGGTCCAGGTTCCCTGAGTGGGGGGCAGGTGTCCGGCGGGTATCGAAGGCCTCCAAAATCCGGTCGCGCATCGACACGATGAACTGGGTGGGCAAACCAACGGCGATCCGATGTCGCGCTACAAAGGTGCCTTTAGATTGGGAGTGGTGATGACCCCTGCAATAATTAGGGACTTGCAGGAGCGCATCACTCCGTTGTATGTCCCTCCTTCGGAGGGACTTGCATCCGGTGGGACGCGCTCCTGCAAGTCCGCATGTCGATTTCGACCACCGTCGCCTGCGTGCTAACTCGCCCGTTCGCCCAGAGGTGGAGACACGCGGTTATTTGGAAGGCAGGAATGTCTGCGCTACGGCGTGATGGTTGGTTCATCGAGATGCCCGTTTGGTGAATTGCCTTCGGTGTGGGTAATTCTCCTTATGGAGGCCGAACTGGCACTTCTGTATCAACCGTGGATGCCTGAAATCAATGAGGTTCCAACGATGAATCTCCGGAGGTTTGTCTGGTGTCACGGACTGGACCACCGGTGCCTATTTGACAATCGAGCTGATCTGGCACGCCCATTTGTGCCGTATCCCCTTTTGGCGGCATGGGATTCATCGCCATCGGCTGTTGTCGATGTGTATTGGAGGTGTGATCGCCGTTTATATCTTTCGGTTGATCGTCAGCGTTGGAAATGGTGTGCGGTTTGTCCGGGCCAGCGATGGATATCGGGCATGGTCAGCGACGGGATACCGGGAATGCCTGAGTTTCAGAGGGCTCCGACGAGGATGCTCAGGATGAGGGCAGAGTTGGTGGCATTGACTCGGATTCCCCGAGCTTTCGGGGTTTTTGAGGGGCGGCACACGGCTAGCGTCGTGTAACCTTTTTGAAAGTGGCAGCGTCATGCCACCCGTGACCTTGCGACGTTTCGTCTGGCTGCACCTTTTGGATAAGCGGACTGTTTTTGACGCTCGACCGGACTTGGCGCGTCCGCCCGTTCCATTTCCGCTGCTGGCGACGCAGGCGGTACGCCCCGACTCGGTCATTGATGTCTATTGGCGAAGAGACCGGCAGCTTTATCTCGCCGTGGAACGGTCCACGTGGCGGTGGTGCCTGGTGGCGGCAGGACAGCGATGGCAGACGGGGGAGTTAAAAGACGGTCTGCCGTCGCTTGAGAAATTTCAACGACATCCACGCCGGTTGTCCAATGGGGGGATAAAAAAGAGGAGGACTCCGGACGCACGACCCCACGGCACGGACCTTCAGCCCTCGCATCTTCATTCCTGTCACGCCTGAGCTGTAGGCTGGGTGCCCTCGACCCGGCGTCTTGGTGCGGTCCGATTGGCTCTCGCTGCGTGAGGGCACGCGGCGTAAAGGGCTTTGCCCAAATTCGGTAACGACCGGTTCATGGTCAGCCTTGTACGATGCTCCCTTCGACCTTCGGAGAAACAAGCTTTTTCGCTCCAGACCAGGGCAGAGGAAACCCCTTGCGTGCCAGCCGAGTGACTTTAAGGTCGGGCACGGGGATACCCACCCCCACCCCCTTGTTTCCGAAAACGACCTGAGCATGACTCTTCCCGATCGAAATAAATCCGCCGATACCCTGGCTTTGACGGATACCTTTGTTCGTCGCCATATCGGTCCGCGTCCTGACGAAATCGCCGCCATGGCGGGCCATTGCGGATTTGAATCACTGGATCAATTGGTGAATGCGGCGGTTCCAGCCGCGATTCGGGTTCAAGAGGCGATGAATTTGCCTCCGGCGCTTTCGGAATTCGAGACGCTGTCCAAACTTCGGTCCATTGCCGAAAAGAATCAGGTTTTTCGCTCGTTCATCGGGATGGGCTACTACGACACGATCACCCCGCCGGTCATCCAGAGGAACATTCTCGAGAATCCTGGCTGGTACACTCAATATACTCCCTACCAGGCGGAAATTTCCCAGGGACGACTCGAAGGGTTGCTGAATTTTCAGACCCTGGTCACCGAACTGACCGGTCTTGAAATCGCCAACGCATCGCTTCTGGACGAGGCAACGGCGTGTGCCGAGGCCATGACCTTTTGCCACCGGTTGGTTGTCTCCGATGGCTCCGCTGCAGGGACCTCCCGCCACCGGTTCCTGGTCGATAGGGATTGCCATCCGCAGAACCTGGAGGTTGTGGAGACACGGGCGAAGGCCTTGGGCATTGAAGTGGTTGTGGGGGATTGGCGGAAATGGGAAATCGACGGCTCGGTTTTTGGCGTCCTTTTGCAGTATCCGGCTTCGTCGGGGTTGGTAGACGGACTGGGGACCATCATTGCAGCCGCGAAAAAGGCGGGCAGCCTGGTCGTGGTGGCTACCGACCTGCTGGCATTGACTCTCCTCACTCCACCGGGCGAATTGGGGGCGGACGTCGCCGTGGGCAGCGCCCAGAGATTCGGAGTTCCGTTGGGTTATGGCGGCCCTCACGCCGCATTTTTCGCCACCCGGGATATGTACAAGCGGCAGATGCCCGGACGATTGGTGGGTGTCTCGCGGGATTCCCGGGGCAAACCGGCTCTTCGACTTTCCCTGGGCACCCGCGAACAACACATCCGCCGCGACAAGGCCACCTCCAATATCTGCACGGCCCAGGCCTTGTTGGCCAACATGGCGATGGCTTATGCCTGTTACCATGGGCCCGATGGATTGAGGGCCATTGCTGAGCGGGTGCATCGTCTGACCGGCTTGCTGGCGGCCGGCCTTCGCAAACTTGGAATTCAGGTGGTCAACCCGACCTATTTCGACACTCTGACCGTGGCTGTCGAAAATGCCTCCGCCGTGCTGGAAGTGGCTGAGTCGCATGGAGTCAATCTCCGGCGGGTGGATTCCGGCCATGTGGGCGTTTCACTCGATGAGCCGACCCTCCCGGACGAAATCGACCTTCTCCTGAGGATTTTTAACGGAAATCAGGCTCCGTCGTTCTCAGCGGTCGACCTAGCACCGGAGAAACCAGCTCTACCGTGGCGCAAATCTGCTTACCTGAGACATGCCGTCTTCAATCGATATCAGAGCGAAACAGAAATGCTCCGGTACCTGCGGCGTCTGGAGGCGCGCGACTTGTCGTTATGCCAGAGCATGATTCCCCTCGGCTCATGCACGATGAAGCTGAACGCGACTTCGGAACTCTTTCCGGTCACCTGGCCTGAATTTGGAAAAATCCATCCGTTCGCACCCGTATCTCAAACGAAAGGTTATCAGCAGCTTTTCCGTGACCTCGAACAATGGCTATCTGTCATTACCGGTTTTGCCGGCATCTCCCTTCAGCCCAATTCTGGTTCTCAAGGAGAGTATGCCGGATTGCTGGTGATTCGGGCGTACCTCGATTCATTGGGTGAAGGAGGCCGCGATGTCTGCTTGATTCCCACCAGCGCCCACGGAACCAATCCGGCCAGCGCTGTTCTGGCGGGGCTTCGTGTCGCTCCGGTGGCGTGCGATTCCGACGGGAATATTGATGTGGCCGATCTGCGTGCCAAGATTGAAGCGAACCGCAGCCGGTTGGCGTGCCTGATGATCACCTACCCCAGCACGCATGGTGTCTTCGAGACCACCATCAAGGATATTTGTCAGGCTGTTCATGAGGCGGGCGGGCAGGTCTATATGGACGGGGCCAATCTCAACGCCCAGGTCGGGCTGACCTCTCCCGGTGCCATCGGTGCGGACGTCTGTCATCTCAATCTGCATAAGACGTTCTGTATCCCGCATGGAGGCGGGGGGCCGGGAGTGGGCCCAATCGGGGTGGCCAGGCACCTGGTCGAGTTTCTTCCCAACCACAGCGTCATCCCGCAGGAAGGTGGGCGTCGTATTGGAGCGGTTTCGGCCGCGCCGTGGGGCAGCGCCAGCATCCTGCCCATCTCGTGGGTCTATATTGCCGCGATGGGGCCCGATGGACTGACCGAAGCGACCAAGACAGCGATTCTGAATGCCAACTATGTGGCCAAGCGACTCGAAAACCATTTTCCCACGCTTTACCGGGCAAACGGGTTGGTGGCTCACGAATGCATCCTTGACCTGCGCCATTTCAAATCGGTCACGGCGGAAGATGTGGCCAAACGCCTGATGGACTATGGTTTTCATGCTCCGACCCTCAGTTGGCCGGTGGCCGGAACGCTGATGGTCGAGCCGACGGAATCCGAGGGTAAGGCGGAACTGGACCGTTTTTGCGATGCCATGATCGCCATTCACGCGGAGATCCAGGAAATCGAGGTGGGGCAGGCCGATACGAAGATCAACCTGTTGAAACTGGCTCCGCACACGGCCGATGTAGTGACAGCGAACAGCTGGGACCGTCCGTACACCCGGGAATCGGCGGCTTATCCCGTCCAAGGCTTGCGGGACTTCAAGTTCTGGCCGGCTGTCGGGCGGGTGGATAATGTCTTCGGCGACCGAAATCTGGTCTGCTCGTGCGCTGGGATGGAAGCCTATCAGTAGGACGTCAACTTGAATGGGACCGCCCCGGGGCAGACCACCCCAGTCCACGGCAACGCGGAAATGCCTTCCAAATAACAGCTTTTGACCTCAACGGTTGGTTCGTCTGCAACCTAATGAATCACAGTCACATCGGTAGGGCGAGGCTCCTGTCGAGCCGCGGCGGTCCGTACCACCTCCGCATCGCAAGTTATACCCGGCCTGACCCCGAGCCCCGCGGGTCGAAGGCTGCTGTACCTCAGGTTTCCATCTTGCCGGGCCGCCGGTTCGACTCGGGGCCTTGGAACGGGGTTTTGGGAATTGCTTCCCGTGAGTTAACCCCGAAAAACAATCATGACGCCATAATCGGTGATCAGCTTCTGGGTTCCCATTTCAATGTAGCTGTAATTGATCGTTGAGATGGTGACGATATTTTCTTCGCCAATTTTGTTTAATGCCTCGGTGACCGATGCGTCGAAGTGATCATGTCCCACTTCGCGGCAGTCACTATGGCGAATGGTTTTGATTCGCATCTTGCGCGCGGTGTCACGGGCGGCTGCCTCCAGCGGCGGCAACGGTCTTTGAATCAGCGGTTGCACGGGTTCTTTGGTGATCGGGACGGCGAAGGTGCGCTCTCCGGAGGGAGATTGGACCGCAGGTGAAATAGGGACTGACGGTGGAGTGGTTGAATGAACCGCAGTGGGATTATACGCTGGAATGGTGATGCTGGCGTTGCATGAGGGGCACGAAATTTGTTCTCCCGATGCCCCCGAGTCGGCCTCCAGTTCTTGTCGGCACTGCGGACAGTGAAAGACGATATCCATAAGGGTCCTTGCTCCTCCCACCGAGGGGACGATTTCTCCCTGTTGTTGCTCTGCGCAAGGGGAAGGGAGACCTACTCAAACAGTCTGGACAATTTTTGCAAGCGTCCACTAACGGCGGCACCCGTCGGGTTGCGAGCCTTCACTTCCTGGTAAAGTCGTTTTGCACCCGCAGGGTCCCTGAGGGCCAGGATTTGAGCGTAATCCAGCTGAATGGCGGCCTTCCGGGGGTCTTTGAGGAATGGCCCATTGGCATCCAGCCAGTCCTTCATTGTCCCGGCCCCTCCGGCCAGCGCCTGCTTGAGAGACGCTTCCAGCGCCGGGGGCAACTGCGGTAACTCATCATCGGGATTCGTGGAGGCCGTGGGGACGGCGGCGCGTTGATGATCAATCGAATTGGCGGTGGATTTCTGGTAGAAATGGACCAGTTGGGACAGCCCCCAAATGGCACCACCGACGATCAAGATGGTGATGAGCGCCTTCATTCGCCCTCCACGCGTTGAATTCGGGCTCCAAGCGCCTGGAGCTTGGCCTCCATCCGCTCATAACCCCGGTCCAAATGATAGATACGGTTCACCATGGTTTCGCCTTCCGCAGCCAGTCCGGCTATCACCAATGCCGCTGAGGCCCGCAGGTCACTGGCCATGACCGGCGCTCCGCTCAACCTTCGACCACCCTTGACAATGGCACTGGGACCTTCAATGGCAATATCCGCCCCCATGCGCATCAACTCGGCCACATGCATGAAACGCGATTCGAAGATGCGTTCCGTGATCACACTCGTACCTTGGGCCAGACACATCAAGGCAATGAATTGCGCCTGAACATCGGTGGGGAACCCGGCATACGGAAGGGTGGTGAGATCGGTGGCTCGCAACCGTCCGGGCCTGGAGACCTGGAGGGTGCCAGACTTTCGCTTCAGCTGAACTCCGGCCTCCTGCAGCTTGTCCGCCACCGCCGCGAAATGGTCGGGTCGGCTTCCGTGGACGACCACCTCTCCCTTGGTGGCAGCCGCTGCGCAAAGAAAGGTGCAGGCCTCGATGCGGTCGGGGATGACCTCATGATCGGCTCCATGCATTTCTGAAACCCCGGTGATAGTGAGGGTTGGACTTCCAATCCCGTGTATCTTTGCCCCCATGGAGACGAGGAATTGGGCCACATCGACTACTTCCGGTTCACAGGCGGCGCTTTCGATGACGGTGACCCCCTCGGCCAGGCAGGCCGCCATCATGATGTTGACGGTCCCGAGCACGGTCGGCCCGGCCCGGCCTCCCAGGAAAATGTTGGCACCAACCAACTTTCGGGCCTTGGTTTTGACATACCCACCGTCAATGTCGATTCGTGCCCCCAGGGCCGCGAGCCCCTTGAGATGCAGATCAATGGGGCGGGTGCCAATGACGCATCCGCCCGGCAAAGAGACACTTGCCTCCTTCAGTCGGGTCAGCATCGGACCCAGGATGCAGATGCTTCCCCGCATTTTCCGAATGAGTTCGTAATCCCCAAACCCGCGAATCTTGGCGGCCCGGATGGTGACCGTTCCGTTATCAAAGTGGGTCTCCGCGCCCAGGGAATCCAAAATCCTGAGCATGAAGCGGGTGTCGCTCAAGTCGGGTACGCGACGAAGTGTACAGGTGTCGGCGGTCAGCAAGGCCGCCGCCATGAGCGGCAGGGCAGCATTTTTTGATCCGCTGATGGTGACTTCGCCACGGAGTGGCGTTCCGCCTTGAATGAGAAAACTATCCATGAATCGGTAAAATCCCTTGCCGGTCGTCTTGGTTGAGTCCCTTGGGTCATCGAACGATGAGAACCCGCTCGATTCCGCTCAAGTCTTTCTCGACAGATTCATAAATCCAACCCGCCGCCTTGAAAATTCCCGCGACTTCCAGCGCCTGATCAAAGCCCAGTTCCATCATCAGATATCCCCCGGGAAGGAGATGTCGCCCGGATTCGGTGGCAAGATATCGGTAAAACCGCAGACCATCCGTTCCGCCATCCAACGCCAGTCGTGGATCGAACTCCCGAACTTCGGGAGCCAGGATTTCAATTTCTGCGGTCGGGATGTACGGCGGGTTGGAGACAATCAGGTCAAAGCGCAGCCCGGGGGGCAGCTGCCGAAAGCCGTCACTCTGGTGAAAGTGCACCCGTCCGCCCAATCCGAGGCGGTCAGCGTTCAACCTTGCGACCTCCAAGGCATCGTCGGAGACGTCGAGTGCATGAACCTCGATGGATGGAAGTTCAGCGGCGATACTCAGGATGAGGGCCCCTGAACCGGTACCGAAATCGAGCGCCCGAACCACCGCATTTTCGTTGGTCGTTCGGCGGAGATGGTCAATCGCCATC
The DNA here is from genome assembly GCA_903896505.1 of uncultured Verrucomicrobiota bacterium. Taxonomy (GTDB): domain Bacteria; phylum Verrucomicrobiota; class Verrucomicrobiia; order Limisphaerales; family UBA9464; genus CAILNN01. The sequence goes on from CAITXU010000255.1 coordinate 27,640, forward strand.
AAGGCCAGGCCCTCGGTCTCGGGGCGAGGCACCAACACCCGTTGGTCCACCACCAATTCGTGACGAAGAAAAGCCGCCGTGCCTATCAGATGTTGGGATGGAACCCGGCGACAGCGCCGATGGAGAAGTTGGTCGACCGTCTCCAGTTGAGTTGGGGTCAGTTCCCTTCGCGTTTCCAGCGCCAGTTGCATCCGGGGTAGCCGCAGAACATGGGCAAGGAGCCATTCCGCCTCCAGTCGGGCTGAATCGAGACCCGCCGCTAACAGTCGGGTCGTAGCCGACTGCAACCAGGCTTCCAAAGTCATCACTGGTCCCGGGTGCGACAGCCGAGGGTCAGGAGGACGTTGGCCCAAAGGGCTTGATCGCCCGTTTGAACCGTCAGGACATGGTCGGGCGACTCGACCGCCCGATAGAAGTCCCATTTAAGGACGGGTTCCAGGGTCAGGGGTGGTTGAGCCCGGCTGACAATCTCCCGGAATTCAGCCCAAACGGGCGGTTCTCCTTGCTGGGTATAGGGATCGTCAGACGGGATGCCCATGACCTGAACATGGTCGACCGGTACGGCATCAAGGATGGCCCGGAGGACCTGGGCGACGGTGGTGATGCCGGGGGCGAGGTTCAAGTGAACCAGAACCGCGTTGGGTCCCCGCTTGGAAGACACCGGGTAGTTGCCATCGGCGATCAGGATTTTGCCGTGGTGTCCCGATCTGGCCAGGGTCGCCAGGATTTCAGGATGGATGAGTTGGCTCTTGAGCATGGAAAAAGGGGGGGTGCTTCTTAACTCAACGGTTTTGGACGAAGAATTGACGGAAGGTCTCCATCGTCTGCCGGGCGGCAGAGTCGGCATCGGGTCTGGGCAGGACCTCGGCACTCACAAAGCCATCATAACCCGATTCGTTTACCGCCTTGGCGATGGCTGCCATCGAGGTATGGCCCATTCCCATGGCCCATCGGTTGGAATCGGCCAGATGGACATGCCCCAAATGATGGCCGGCGAGCCGCAGGGCAGAGGCGATATCCTGTTCCTCGATGTTCATGTGAAACAGATCGCACAAGAGCCGCACGTTCCGGGTGCGCAAGGTTTGAAGAAACGGAAGCACATCCCCCACCGTGTTGAACAGATTGGTTTCGTAACGGTTGAGCGGTTCATAGAGCAGGGGAACTCCCAGGGCATGTGCGCGAGGCCCGAGCTGGTCCAGTTCTTCCCGCAACCAGGCGAGAGCCTGTTCCCGGGGAATGCCATCCGCCACTCGCCCCTGCATGGAACCGATGATTGCGGGGGCTCCGAACCCACCGGCAAAGTCAATGATGGCTCCGATGAAGTCCCTGGCCTGCATTCGGACATGGGGATCGGAAGAAGTCAGGGTCAGTTGCCTGCGGAGCCAGCCGGAACCAGTTCCCACGGCAGCCAGTTCCAACCCGTATCGCCGCAAAAGGTCGCGCAATTGGAGCCCATCGATGTCGTCTGCGTGGGTGGGGAAAATCTCGACGCCATGAAAACCGTGGGCGGAAGCCTTCGCGAACGCCGTTTCCAGAGCCTCATGGAACACGAAGGGTCCGTGTCGGGCTTCCGGGACGAGGCAAACCGTGATGGCGGCACGAATCGGCATGGGTGAACGCTGCCTGATCGATGCCCGATTGGCCAGTATCGGATTTCAATGGCGTCCGAGGGAGAAAGGCCGTTTGTCAACATTCTTGACAAAAGTCGTGCTATTGCAGGCGGAACGGCTTTAAAGTGATGGTTTATATGCCGTTCAGCGAACTCGGCCTGGGACCACAAATCCTTCAGGCCATCCAAGATGCCGGGTATACCGAGCCGACCCCCATCCAGGCCGCCGCCATCCCACAAATCATTGCTGGTCACGATCTTATCGGGATCGCCCAGACGGGTACTGGCAAAACTGCCGCCTTTACACTTCCCATTCTGGCCCAATTGTCCAAAACCGAGGGGCTTGGCACCGGAAAAGTCCGGGCCATTCGAGCACTCATCCTCGCACCCACCCGCGAGTTGGTGGTCCAAATTGAGGAGAACGTCCGCGCCTACGCCAAGCATCTGCCGTTGCGGATGACCACCATCTATGGAGGCGTCAGCGAACGACCTCAAATCGAGGCGCTTCGTCTGGGAGTCGACCTCATTGTTGCCACTCCCGGGCGCCTCCTGGATTTGATGGGAGGGCGTCTGGCGGATTTTGCCGGGCTCAACTTCCTGGTGCTGGATGAAGCGGACCGGATGCTGGACATGGGTTTTCTCCCGTCCATCCGACGCATCATTCGATCACTGCCGGTCAAGCGGCAGACGTTGCTGTTCTCAGCAACACTGTCCCGGGAAATCGAGGTCCTTTCGCGCGAATTCCTCCGGAATCCCAAGAGCGTCGAGATCGGACGTCGGGCAAATCCTGCGGAAACCGTCACCCAATTGGTGTATGAGATTCCGCAACACCTCAAGCCATCCCTGCTGGTTCATATTCTTCGGGACCCGGGCTTGAACACGGTCCTGGTTTTCACCCGGACCAAGCACGGTGCCGATCGTATCTCGCGCAAGCTGCAGAGCCACAAAATCCCCACGGCGACGTTGCACTCGAATCGCTCCCAGAGTCAGCGCTTAAAGGCCCTGAAAGATTTCAAGTCGGGTGAGGTTCGGGTGCTGGTCGCTACTGACATCGCTGCTCGAGGCATCGATGTGGATGGAATTTCGCATGTGGTGAACTACGATTTCCCGCTGCACTCGGAAGACTACGTGCATCGAATCGGGCGAACCGGTCGGGCACAGGCGATTGGCGACGCCATCAGCTTTGTCACTCCCGACGACCAGGGGGCTTTGCGTTCGCTCGAACGGTTTATCGGACGGGGTATCGTGCGGAAACGGGCAGAAGGCTTTGACTATTCAGCGGCACCTCCCCAGTTCATTGCAGCCGTCACGGGACGTCCGGCCCGGCCTTCCTATGGTGATGGCGGGGATGGACCTCCACGAGGAGGAGGCCGCGGTGGGCCGCGTGGTTCAGGAGGCGGTGGTCCCCGATCTGGGGCATGGAAACCACGGTCGCGGTAGTCGCGTTTGGAAGTTTCTCCCGGTGAGTCCCACCTGATTGGGACCGGTTCGAGATTGCTGACCCGGGAGAGTCAAAGTGCAGGCACCTGGTGTCCCTGAAGCCATTCGTCATTGAAGTGGATGTGCCGGATGAAAGAAGTCCCGTTTCCTTCGGCGACGCTGTAGGTGGCATGGAGGCTGCCGTCCCGGGCTTGGATAAGGCTGGGATAACTGAAGGAAGCTTTTCCAGCCGGGTCATTTTCCACGGAGGTGCGGAAGCGCCATGTCCGTCCTTCGTCCTCACTTCTCCAGACCGCGAGAGTGTGACGTCCGGTTTCCGAGTCATTGCCAATGAATAACCATTGGCCGTCTCGGAGAACCAAGGCCTCAACTCCGGATCCGGGGTTTGGTAGTCGGGTGTCCACCACCGGCGACCAAGTCTCACCGAGGTCATGGGATTCCGAACTCATGACCCGGTGGGGAGGCGGTCCATTGTCGCGCATCCAGGCAACCAGTGTCCCGTCCCGGCGACGGGTTAAACTCGGTTGGATATTGCCGCCGCCGATCAACGGCTGACTGCAATGCCAGTTCGTTCCTCCGTCGTCCGAAATTCCCATCAAGGAAATGGAAAATCCGTCGTGATAGAGCGGTAGGAGGATGCGATGGCCCAGTTGCATCGGATGTGCCCGGGGCATCCAGCCCAAACGCCGATAGAGTTCGTTGGTGGCGTGATTTTTCATTGCCGTGAGGTAGTCGGTCACCTCACCACGGGTTTTTGAGTTCCACTGAGAGCTCGCCATCGAGGACTCGATACCCGGTGCTGCATTTGAAATCGCCTCGATAAAAGGGATTCCCGGGGAGAGGTGGACCACCCCTTCGTGAGTCCATTTCGGCATTTCCCGTCCCTCCCAATGGTCGGTGCGATGGTATTTCAGCAAGGCACTTTCCCAGGTGTGAGCGAGAATGGTGGTATGGAACAGCCACAGCGCGTTGTGCTCGTCGATCAGGAAACAGGGATTGCAATCCGGATAGTCCGGGGTATCCGCCAGCACAAACCGCTTGCTCCACTGCGTGGCCCCCTGCGGCAGACGGGCACCTTCGATGCGCACATCGTCGGATTTTCTCTCGCCTGATCCGCGGAACCAACAGGCTAAGAGGTCGCCGCGTCGTGTCTCCACCAGACACGATGCATGATTATGCCACGGCTCGGCGGGAAAGATGGCTTCGCTCTGAATCAATGCCCGACTGTCTCCCTGGGCCGGATTCAAACAAAAGACGAGCATCGTTAGCGCGAAGACCCGACGAAAGAAGAAGGGAAAGGGTTGCAAGGCGGATGAAAGGTTCGTTCGATGGATGGCAGGTGGTCGTCTTCCAGTTTATGGGGTCCGGCCACTCCTATCGACCCTTTTGAGTTCCCATGCACTTGAACCGTGTTCATCACGTTGCCATTATCTGTTCCGATTACGTGGCCTCACGACACTTTTACGTTGAGGTGCTCGGTCTGCACGTGATCAGCGAGACATTTCGGGAGGCGCGCGGGTCGTACAAACTGGATTTGGCAGTGAACGACACCTACGTGGTTGAGTTGTTTTCCTTTCCGAATCCACCTCCACGTCCCACCCAGCCTGAAGCCTGCGGATTGCGTCATCTGGCTTTTGAGGTGGACAACGTCCTCGAGGCTAAACGGGAGCTGGAATCTGCCGGTATCGCCGTGGAACCGGTTCGGGTGGACGAAACCACTGGCAAGTCGTTCACCTTTTTTCGCGACCCGGACCAACTTCCGATTGAGCTTTACCAATCTTGAGGGTTGCTCAATTCGTCGACCATTCGGCCCCTGCGAGGCCAATGGGCCGTCCGTAGGACTGAGGCCCCCTTTGAACCAGTCCGGACATAACTGGAGTAGAATCGTACGGAAGGCGAAGTTGTGATGGCCTGTGGCATGGACCGGCGTCCAACGGACCCATCACATCCTTCTTTTTCTGAGTCCTCCGTGTTCTCAGTGGTTGATCCTCAGGACAGTGAGCCAGAGTCCAACCGCGGTGGGCACAGAGAGCGCAGAGAGCCACTTTACTTCAATGGCATTGGTTGGAGACGCATGGGCGGGCGAAATGCCGGTATTTGGAAGGTGTTCCTGCTTTGGATCACCTTCATCCGCTTGAAAACCTATCGCTTGATGAGAGTGGGCTCCGCACCGGTCGTTCCCCGGAGTTGTTCGAGGTAATCGCGCTGGCGGACCGTTTCCAATTGTACCCGCGCGGAGCTGAGTCGTGCCCGGAGGTTCAGTCGCTGGATTTCGTGGGAGTAGCTGGCCCTGCCAACCATTTTTTCGAGATACGAGGTGAATCGGAGCCAGCGTTGGATGTCCAACGTTTGCTTGGCTCGCAACCGCTCTTCGTACCAATCACTCGTGAGCAATGATTCACGGGTGAACAGGTCCCGAAAATCGGGGTCACTGAGTCCTTTGCCCTCAAAGTGCCCGTCACGCATCAAGTGGAGCAGCGCTTGTAGAGGTGGGCAGGCCCAGGCAATGGACCCATCGGCAAAGTAGGACTCCGCCACCCGGACATGGGTTGCCACGATGTTGTCCACGGCATCCGCAAACTCGGCTGGGTCCTGGAGTTCCGGTTGAAGCATCTCGTCGGTCAGAACCGCGTGCGGATGATTAAAGATTCGACCGAAGAAGGCGTTGACGAATTTGCGCGTGACCCGATAGCCCAGCCGACTGGCTGCAACTGGGCGGCCCGCGATTTCCCGGTCGGTCAATCGCTCCAGCATTCCCTGGGCAATCAACCATCTCGGGTCGCGTTCCTCGTTGCCGAGCCGGCACCAGAGTTCCGGAACCAGGAGTGAAACATCGTGATCGACGCGAGTTTTGGGGCCGAGGCAGCCGGCGCTGGTCAGGAAACAATCGTAGCCACTGACGATGTAGCCCACCAGTGCGGTATTGAGGTCGTAGACCGGCGGCAGGGCATTGAAGGGTGCCTTGGTTAAAGCGCCTTCACTTCCAGCACCGGTGGTGCTGGGTGATTTTCCGGTCATCGATGCGATAAACTCCATGAACAGCTCGGGCAACTCCATGTAGTGAATCGGCCCATAGCAGGCGAGGGAGCGAATCTTTCCCTCGGCTGGATTGTTTCGACGACCGGCCAGGACGGACGTCACTGGTGTGTGAACCGGGCGGTCTGCGGGGAGCCGACGAGCCATCCTCGCCCCTTGTTCCGCCATGTGGCGCAGGCGCGCGTCTTTCAGGTCAGGGCGCGCCTGAAGATATCGGGGGTTTTTGGTCGGCTTTCCGTCGACAATCCGGGGAAAGGCGGTAGAGACCACGAACGAGGTTGAGGTGTCTCCCGCTGCTGTCTGCAGCAGCTGTTGCATCGGGTCTGTGAACTGCCGGAATCCAATGGCATCCTCGATCACGTCGGCAACTGCCTTGCGGTCCAAAGGTTCGTAATTGGAAAAGAAATTGTCCTTCTCTGAAAACTCCTCCTCGGCGGAATGGTCGTATCCACGGACAAAGGCATCATCGGGACGCTGAAAGAGGCGGTTTTCCGTGTTGGCAACGAATTTGAGCGAGTGTTGCGTGGATGACTCGGAAAGCCCGGAGAGGAGACCGCGAGGCACCGTGACGCTGGCCGTGATATCATCTTCCATCTGCACCTTGACGGCTGGATGAAAATCCTTTCGCAGGCCAAACACGCGCCATTGGTCATCCCGGTCGTAACCGACCCGCAGGAACTGAGTTGCCAATCGTTTGCGACCGATCCTGAGCTCATTCGAGGGTTGGCCGTTGACCACATCGACTGCGAACTGGGATTCCCATTGATCACCCCATTCCGGCTTCCAAAACCGTTTGACCACGAAGACCAGTTCCTTGATGTGCTGGGGAATGGCGTTCAGCCAGTTGTTGTATTCGAGATTGTAGTCACTGCTGGGCGTGAGCAGTTTGATCACGCTGCCCAGGGACCGCTGCGGCGACAGGATGGGGCGATGATCGCGCCCGCGCTGGGCCGGATTCTGGAATCGGTTGGCGTAATCGTGGCGAATCAGGACACCAACTGCCTCAAAATCCCTCCGGAAATCCGCCACAAAGACCGGTCCATGGATGATGGCGTCGGTAATCGGCTTCGAGATTTCACTCTTTCCACCACCGCTGACGGTGCAGGGCTTATGGCAGAGAACTCCTTCGGGGCGGGTCCCGATCAGACGCCAGGCGCGGTTCCCAACCGGTTCCTCCAGATGAACTCGAAATCCACTGGGCAGAAAGTAAAAATGATTCACCCTCAAACGGATGGCTTGGGGACCATTGGGAGATGGCCACGTCACCGATTGCTGCTGCAGGTCGAAGCGGCTGGTTTCGGGGACGTAGACGATGGAGGGATGCACCTTATCGACGGCGTATCCTTCCGGACGGATATCGAGGGTTGCTCCATACAATCGGAGTGTCTCGGCGAAGGTCTGCGGAAATTCGTGCCGATGCAGGCTCGCATCATATTCCCCCGCCAGGTCGTAACACGGGAAGACCAGGGCTCCGCCCGCGTGCTCTTCCTCGGCCAGCCCAAAGAGGTTGGCGGCGAACGATATCTGGGTTTTGACCTCTTTTTTGCAGTATCCGAAATAGTTGTCTCCCAGGATGGTGACCACCACCCCGGTTGCATCGCGGGCTGTGATTTTAAAGGCCTGCCCTTCGTTATAAAATTCACCGGCATCCTTCCAGCACATGCCATCACGACGCTGACGCTCGGTTGCCGATTCCCAGGGGGGAAGGCCCAACTCCTTTTTGGTGACGTTCTTGACCAGGTGAGGTGCCAGGATCACGCAACCCGTGTGGCCTGACCAGTGTTCCGGGTCGAGTGCGGCGTCGTTTTCCGGTAGATTGGGGTCCCCGGCATTGCCAAAGATGGTTTCGACAAAGTCGAGGTTGCTGACCAGGTTGCCGGGTGCAAAAAACCGGGTTTCCATCCGCTGTTCGGCGATGAAGCCAGGAACTTCCGGGCAAATAACCGGGCGAAGATAAAGCGAGACCCAGCACTGCGCCCGCTCCGACTGCGATGTCGTAAATGGTAGTTCCATCAATTGGGCGGGCGGATTGAAGGCCCGCTGGAGTAGGCGCCCAAAGGCTTCCCGGGGTACCGCCTTTTTATCGTCCGGAATGGGAAGTCCTCCCTCGGTGACATGAAAAATCCCTTCGGTGGTTCGGCGGTCTGACTTGGGGTTGTGAAGAATCCCATTGGCGACCCGGTAGCTCCGGATGATGTCGCTGACGAACTCGTCCCGGTCCGGGGGAAGTGAGCCAACGCGGGCGATCCCGGGAAGGTCCAACAAGAGCGTCTGAGGCGGAAGCCGGGGAGCCACCATGACTTCGCCGAGGTAGTCGTACAGAAAGGTCTGGATACGGGAGTCCACCGGACAAAGATGGCCGCTCAGCAGGCGGTCCTTCTCGCGGCTTCGGGCGATGAAGGAGGCCACGGTGACGGCCACTTCCGGGTTGACCCGGGCATGGAATACCGGTTGCCCCAACTCAGCGAGTTTGAGGTTCAGGTAGCGAATTTCCGCATTGGCAGAAAGAGATGTCGGGTTCATGGCGGTGGGTTAGTCCGTGCAGCCCTTAGGAGGGCGAAAGGGAGCCGCCGAGGAAAGCAAATTCAACCGCAATTTCGGTTGATCTGCGTCCTCTAAAATGTGAGGGGAGATGGCGCTGCGGCCACGTGCAATGGCTGGCCGCCGATTCGACCTGCCCCCCCGCCTACGGTGAAGCAGGAAGCGGAACCTGTCCGGGGCGCCCCAGATAATACAAGAGGTCACGGATTTCCTGGGGTTGAAGGCTGGCTATCAGCCCTTCGGGCATCATTGAAATCTCGGACTGCTCCACCTTGGTGACTTCGGTCCGGGGCAGGGTGACCTGTTCATTCACGGTTTGCACCAGATACCCCGATGCGCTCTGAGACTTGATGATTCCAGTGACGACGCGTCCGTCCTTGGTTTCCAGGGTTGCAGCCCGGTACTCATTGGGAATGACTGCATTTGGATAAAGGATGTTCTGAAGGAGGTAGTCCAGGTCGCCACGGTTTGCCCCCGTGATATTGGGACCCACGTTACCACCGCTATCGAACAGGTGATGGCATTGCGCGCAAATTCGATTGAAAACCGCCCGGCCCCGCGGAGCTTCCCCGGGTTGGGAACCGCCGGCCCAGTAGATACCCTTGTATTTTTCCACCTCCGCCTGCATATCGGGACTGGTTTCCCGGATGACACCCCAAACCTCGGTCAATTGGGTGCGGAGTGGCTCATCCTTCAGATTGCGCAGCTGGCGGACCAGATCTGCGGTTAAATCCGTCTTGGGAATTTTTCCGGCGGCCACAGCACCCAACAACGGGCGGGCATAGGCGACGCGGGAGGCGAGGGTATTCAGGGCGTCACGCCGTTCGTTTCCATCAAGGCTTTCATAAACCGCCAGGACGGTGGAGGGGGTTTGAGCATCGTCGTATCCCCCAAGACCGCGAAGGGAGACTCCCCGGACAGTCGGGTCATTGAGTTGGGATTGGAGCAGTGGTGCCAGGCTCGCATCGTGCACCCTCAAAAGCGATTCGATGGAGCTCCGTCGCAATTCTGCGGGAGCCTTGGCATCGGCGGCTATTCCTCGCAAGGCGGCCATGGCCTTTTGGCTTCCGAAGGTGAGGCCCAGCGACTGTGCCAAAGCGCGGACTTCAGTATTGTCCGAAGTCGACAACGTCTCCTCCACTGCCGCCCAACCTGCGGGCATGGGAACACTGCGCTGGCCTTGGAGAGCGGCACTCAGGCCTCGAAGGATATCGAGACGAACTTCGGTGTCGGGTGTCACCGCAATCAGCTCGGTGAGTTGAGTCAGCGGTGCCGGTGCTTCTGCCCGTCCAGCAAATGGGAGCAACATCAACACCAAGCCAAGGGCACCGATGAGCTTCGAGCGGAATGTCCCGCTAGGGGAAATCAAAGAACAACGTTTCATGGGTCTGGTGGCGATGTTAGTTGGAGGCCATGCTCAAGGCGGCAATGCGGCGGGCGATCCATTCCCGGACCTTGGGAATCTTCGAGTTGCGCAGGAGGTCAAGCCCATGACCGGGGTCGGTTGCTACCGAACCTTCCGACGCATACCAATACATCAAAGGCAGGTAATGGTCCCCGGCATCCTCTCCATGACGCACCAATTCGGTGAGCACGGTCCATCGCGCATCGACTGGGAAGCGCTGCAGCGCACTGGCAATATAGCGACGAACCACGGGCGAAGGGTCTTCTTTCGCCCGCCGGGTCAAAGCAGCAACCATCTCCGAAGCGGCGGGACTGCCTGGCGGAAACCAGCGTGCAGAGTTTTCCGCCACCAGCTGGAGGCTCCAACTGCGAATCCACTCATCGGAGTCTTCGATCAGCGGACGGGTCTCCTCCCAGGCCAGGGGGGTGGTCACATGCATTCCCCAAAGGGCGCGGAGTCGCCCCGTGCTGCTCTTGTCCTGGGTCACGAGCGTCTTGAGCTCGCCCCGAATGGCACTCTTGCCGGAGGCAGCGGAAAGTCGGCTCCATTCCGAATCCACACCCGGCTTCGGGTCGCCGACATCGATGCCTGCGGCGCGAACCAGGCGCTCCTGAAGGACGCGGCGGGCATGTGCGCTCATCCATTCATTCCGGGAGGGGACAAGGCGAACCAAATCATCATCCGAGAGGCGATTGAGATCGACGGGCGTGTGCGGTTGGTTGTTATAGACGATCTGGTAAATCCGGCCATTGCTCCGGTCATGGCCGTCCTCGCGATTGTGGTGACATTGGTTCTTGTCGTACCAATCGATAATGTAGACCGAGCCATCCTGATCATACCGCTGGTTGAGCGTCTGCGACCAGGTGTCGTTGAAATTCAGGAAATCCTTGCCGTGATGCCCCACGTAGCCCGAACCGGCGGGTTCGGGAATGTCCATATTGAGTCGTTGCCCGTGGATGTTTCCAATGATGAGTTTTCCGCGGTACTCCTCAGGCCAACTGGTGCCCAAGTAGCACATCATGCCGGCGTGAGCATGTCCTCCACCCACGGCGTCGCTGCGTCCATTGGCCGCATGTGGTCCCGAGCCGCCTGACCAATGGAGGTGATCCGCCACGGTTTGGATGTCCTCGTAGACATAGGGAAAAATTGGCTTTCGGCTGCCGCCATCGCGGTGTTTGGAGTTCCGGGCGGTTTCGGAGGCATTGATGGTGAAATGCTCGCCTCCCTGGCGAATGTACCGCCCCCCTTGGACCAGGTGATGTAGATGAGGAATCACGCACATTTCCGCCCAAAGTTGACCTCGCTCATCAAAATCGATTCCCCAAGGGTTGCTCCCCCCTTCGCTGAAAATCTCGAAGGCATGGGTGGCTGGGTGATATCGCCACACAGCGGCATCGACCCATTGGCGTTCGGATTCGGGAGCTCCGGGCTTGCCGACATGGGAGGGACAAAACACCCCGTGACAGCCGTAGAGCCATCCGTCCGGACCCCAGGTCAGCGTGTTCAACGTCTCGTGGGTGTCAGCTGTGAAATTCCAGCCGTCCAAAAGAATTTTGGGGGCACCAGCGGCCTTCGGGACATCGCCATCCGCGATCGGGATGTACATTAGGTACGGTGCCGCTCCAACCCAGAGCCCACCAAATCCCCACTCGAGACCTGACACCAGGTTGAGATTGGTCATGACCACGGTGCATCGGTCAAAATGATGATCGCCATTGGTGTCCTCGAAACAAAGAATTCGATCGATTCCCTTTCCTTCCTCGCGTCGACGAGGATAGCTGAGGCCCTCGGCCACCCACACCCGACCGCGGTGGTCGAGGCAGAAGGCGATGGGTTGGACAATATCCGGCTCGCCCGCGAACAGGTGAAGCTGGAAACCGGGCGGCAGGGTTGCCTTGGCGACCGCCTCCTTGGGACTGAGCCCGGCGAATGGGACGATGTCCGCCGGCGGCGGATCGCCGCGAAGAAATACCGTGAGGGCCAGGAGGGCCATGAACAGGGTGGAAATTCGAAGGCGCATGGAGATTTTGCGAAAGTAGCCCGATTTAGGATCGCGGGCAACCCTTGGGTGGCCGACGTTCCACTTTCCAAGTGGAGCAACCGCCCGGTATTTCCCCCTGGAATTCATCAAGAACGGCGTCGACCAATCCACGGCAGGCCAACGTCTTTAGAGAGAAACATCGGGTCCCGCCGGAAGGTCATCAACCCGAGGAAGGCAACTTCGAATCAAACGGATCGGTAAGGAATATCTGGCGTTGTTCATCCAGTCGCAGATGGTGCCAGTCGATTTCGTAGCCTTCCGACTGGCCTTTCAATTGGGCCAATGCGGCACTGCGAGCGGCGGCACGGGTATCGTGCGGGGCCTGATCCAAGGTGGACGGGGCTTCAAGTCCGTCTGCCCAAGGACCATTCAAGTCGGCCATGGCCAGTCCCAGGCTTCGGGATGGCTCTAGGTGGTGATATTCGAGGTCTTGTGCCTCCAGCCATGGGTCGTTCCATTCGAGATTTTCGCTTTCGCGAAAGGCGTCGAGCAGATGCTTTTTGGTGACCCAGTCCACAAGGCCCACCAAGGTGCCCAAATCGTCGGCAAGCCCCACTTCCGTCCTCCGCCAGAGGTCCAGAAGGGCGTCCGTCTCCGCATTCCTTCCGGCAAACTCACGAACCGCGTGTTTTCGGAAAGCCGAGAGAATCTCAACTGGATCGGCCTCGGTTCCATCCATCAACCGGATTCTCCAAGGGGGTGTCGGTTGGTGTGACAATTCCCGGAGTGCCTTGACAGCATCCATCAGGATGACCCGGGGAAGGGCATTGATCTCGAGGAGGTCCAGCACCAACCGGGTGGCCCCGACCTTCAAGTAAAGTGCCGAGGGCAGGACATTGGTGTCGCCGTGAAGCAGGTGGAGTCGTCGGTAGGTCAGCGGGTCTGCCAGCGGTTCGTCACGGGTGTTGATGATGGCCCGGTTATGCTGCACCCATTCATAGAAATCATTCTCGATGAAATCGGCCCGTTGGGAGATCTGGAATCCGCCCGTCATTGCGGGACCATGGATTTCCCGCGGCCCGCTGAAGTGGCCACCGGCACCCATGCGTCCGCTTCCGGTAAAAAGAACCCGCAATGTCAGAAATGCCAGCAAGCTGAGGACATTCTCCTCGGTCAGCGGGGCCTGTCGGAGAAGGGAATAGTTTTCGTGACATCCAAAGGTCGCCCCGGTCCGGTGGTCGATGTTGTTTCGAAACAACTGAGCCCGGTTTTCGATGCCCAATTCAGTCACGGCTTTCAGTAGAAGCCGGTCTCCCGCCCGATCGTACCGGACCACATCAACGGCACTGGCGCATTCGGGCGTGCAATACTCGATATGGCCCATGTCGATGTACAGGCGGCCGCCGTTGAAGAGGAATCCACCGTTGCCAGGTGGTTCCTCCCAATCTCGCTCATGGAGGTCAATCAGCCCGTAACGCTGCTGGTCAAAGAGCCAGTCGCGGATTTGGTGGACGATGGGTACTCCGCCATTGGTCGGTTGCACCAAACAACCATATTCGGTCTCGAGACCGGTGACCCGGCGGGGATGGGTTCCGCCCGGTTTCACGCCAAATCGTTGGGGTTTAAGATGCGATAGCGCGCTCGCGAGGAACTCCGGCGGTCCAGGAGGGCCAGTTCCAGGCCTGGCTTGGGAATGCTTCCATCCTTTGGACCGTCGGTTGGCGGCGTGACAAAGGGTTTACCTGGGGGCATCGCGCGCCAGGCAGTGATGAGCCGGGATACGACATCCTTGAGGCCCAGGTCATCGGTCAATTGGCCCTGCAACCATTCGGTGGCCGCCGACTCGGTCGTGGAGGATGGGTGGGCCACCGCCACCTGGCCGGTCAGGTATCGGACCGATCCGTCATAGTTGACCCTGGCCATAACGTCGCTGCTCCGGTCAGAACCGAGCTCCACCATGAGGAGTTCCACCAGAAAAGGAGCGGCGAAAACCTGCTCAAAGCTGCTTTTCAAGGCGGGGCAAAGAGAGAAATTCAGCAGCCGGCGAAGGGTGACATCGGCGGGGTCCCGGGTGAATCCCTCCAAATGGGCGGCTTCAATGGCGGTTTGCCGGACGCGTTCGATGTCAACGGAGTGTCCCAGGGCTGCCAACGCCAGTCGGTCGTAAATCTCAAAGACCTTGGACTGACCGACCCCGACGCCCATCAGCAAAACGCCTTCGGGTCTTGAGACGGCAAAAGCCGGTGTCGCATCCTTGAGTTGGTCGCGGATGTATTCGCGACGGTTGGCGACCGCCTCCAGCCAGCGATAGGGTTCGTCAGTCATGGACGGGCCTCCTGCCAAAATTGAGCCTGTTCGTTCCGGGTGAACGAGCGGATGCCATCCCGGTTGAGCAGTTTAAGCGTGGCAAAGTCTTTCTGGGCCGGGTCCACGCCACCCGTTGCCGCATCGAATTCCGCGGCCGTCATCAACAGACGGTTGGCCAGGTTGACGGCGTCGGGGAGTGCCATGGTGGCGGGATGCGGCCCCCATTTTTCAAGATAATGCAGGACACTCTTCACACTCGACGAACCCGATCCGGAGCCGGCATAGGCTGCCGCCTCGAATTGGGCTCCCAGCGGATCGTAAAAGTAAATGGACGGTTTTCCGTCGGCGGCATCGACGCCTGCAAAGAGTGGTGCGACGGCCCCGAAGCCCTGAAGGGTGCCCGGAAGATTCTCTCTCAAAAGGCGGGAGAGAGCCCGGAGTTTCGCGGCCAGACTCATCGGCTGAAGCTGACTCCGGCGGTAAAATTCGAAGGAGGTCTGGAGGGTCCGAGCCATTTCGAGGGCCACCGACGGGCTCCCGGCAATAGCCATCAATGAGTGGGCATCCAGTTCGAGGATTTTTTCCGTGGTATCGGAAAAGACCACGTTTCCCGCCGTGGCGCGATGGTCTCCGGCGACCAAGACGCCGTCCGCACAATGAAATGCAAAAACGGTGGTGCCTTCGAGACGTGGCGTTGAAGCTGCGGTTCGTTCCATTCCGCTCACCGCCAGGTTCGGCCGGGGGAGAAGGGCCAGAAAATCGCCGTTCATTCGCCCGTTCGTTGCCGGTACCGTTTGGCTTGGTCCGGGTCCACCTTGCGCATGCGTTTCAATAGTTCCTCGGTGTTGGGTTTTTCCACCTTGGGTTCCCGGGGACCGTCGCCGCCACCGGAGGGTGCCGGAGATGCCGGACGTGGTTTTTCAATGGTATCAGGCATGTGAGGGGCTTCCTTGAATGATCATCTCGTTGCTAGCCGACTTTGGCAAATGGCAGTGACAACAAATCTTCCGGACGTTGCGCACCCCGCAAGACGTCCAATCCGGCTGCGACGTCCCGATGAGAGAAAAGGTCGCGGAGGTCGACGGTGATACGTGCCGATTCTCCCTGAAGGACCACGGCATCCCATTGTGCGGATACAACGCGGGAACCGAAGCGCTCGATGCATCCTCCCCGAATGGCGGCGCGAGTGGAGGTCGGTGGATGGAAATCCGCCGTTGCGCCTTTCAATTCCGGGAACGGTAGTCGAAAGGTCCCCTGGTCGAGCAGCCCGAAAAAGAGGCCCGATTCCCGGTCCAGGGCGTGGTACTCCAAGTCCAGACTGCGCAACCAAGGATCCTCCATGTCGAGCCCTTCCGACTCACGAAATACCTCGATGAGTCGATGTTTTGCCGACCAATCGAGACGGTCCGACGTGGAGATCGGCTCCCTTTCGAGATCGGTCAGGACTTCGTCCCAGGAGTTGATTAGTTCCGTTGTCTCGACGGGACCCGGCGGTGCAAATTCGCGGACCAACTCCAAATACTGGCGTTGGATATCGACCGCGGTCACGGTCCGTCCGCCTGCCGTCCGAACCCGCCACTTCCATTCGGTGTCCCGCGAGATCGACTGAAGGGCTCCAAGTGGGTCCGCCAGCCTTGGAATGCGGTGGGAGGGGACACCGTTTTGTAAGGCGGCAAGCACCCTTGCGGTCGTTCCAACCTTCAGGTAGGTGGCAAACGGGGACAAATTGGCATCACCGATGATGACGTGAAAGCGCCGATACCGGGCGGGGTTGGCATGCGGTTCGTCGCGGGTGTTTACCAGCGGACGCCGCTGCATCGTATCGACGCTTTGAAGTTCGGAGAAAAAATCGCTGCGCTGGGAAATCTGAAAACCGGGATGGAGAAATCGGTCCTCGTCCTCCCAGCCATATTTCCCGGCACCGCAGAAAATCTGGCGGGTGACCAGAAAGGCCTGAATGCCCTCCGCAAGAACTTCCCAGGGTAGCGACCGCGCCAACAAATAATTCTCATGGCATCCGTAGCTATGCCCGAGAAAATCGGTGTTGTTCTTGTAAAGCCGGACCGGATTGGTCGTGGTGGCATTGAGGGAACTGGCACAGGCCATGAGCAAGGCATCTCCTGCGGCATCCTGTTCCATCAACTCCCGAAGAGTACTGCATTCCGGGGTGCAGTACTCCGGATGGGCGTGGTCATTGTAAAACCGCGCCCCATTCCGTAGCACCAGGTCGCTCTTGATCTCGGCAAAGCTCAGCGGGCGGCTGATGTCCTGGGCAAAATAGTTCGCTTCATCCGTGTCCTGCCGGAGTTGGTCCACCCGGAATCCCCGGGCGTCCTGATGAGGGTCTTCGTCCCGGTAATCCCACTTCGCGCGCACCCCGGGGACGGTTGCGCTCCGAACCAGGGCAATCGATTCAGCCACGACGTCGATGCCCGTGGGGTCTTCCCGGGAGATCCCGATCTCGGTTTCAAGTCCGAATTGGATGTCCATGGCGCTGAATCCGGAGGTTTCCTCAGATGATGGCGGACGCGACGGCTTCCCCGGTGGATTTCTCCCGGTACGGAGCCAGCCGGATGACGTTGGACGTCTCCAGGTCCGTCAACTTCAACCAGTCCTCGGTGATGTCGGAAGGGGGGAACAAGTCATTTTCCCGGTACTCCGTCTCGAATGCTCGCCGCAGGTCCTCCAGTCCCAGAGGGGACTCCTTGCCATCGGCGATGGATCGGAGAATGGCGTAACTTTTGGCCCGCTCCACAATGGCGGCGATGATGGCCCCACTCGCCAAATCTCCCCGGTAGAGGAATTCGCGCCGACCACTGCGGTAGAGGACCTCAAGAAAGCGATTGGATTCGGTTCGTGAGAAATGCAGTTCACTGATGGCGTCGATCAGGGACTCGCGTCCGCCGTCCAAGGGCAAATCGTCCGTCAGATAGATTGCATAGATGGCCCGGGCGGCGGCCTTGTCCGGGCGTCGAACCCGGATTTTACGGTCGATTCGACCGGGTCGTAATATGGCCGGGTCGATCAAATCCGCCCGGTTGGAGGCGAGGATGACCACGACATTCTGAAGAGCCTCCAGTCCGTCCATTTCGGTGCAAAACATGGGCACCAATGTGGATAGAATATTGGAGCCACCCCTGGGTGCGTGGCGGGTGCCCAGGATTGATTCCGCCTCGTCGATAAACAGGAAGGCCAGTTGGCCCCCGGAGGCCTTCTCGCGGCATTGGGCGAAGAGGTCCCGCACCTGACGCTCGGATTCACCCAGCCACATGTTGAGGATTTCGGGTCCTTTCACATGGAGGAAGAATTCTGGGCGGTCCACCCCCGTCGCGTTGCGCAATTGGATTCGCAGGTTGTGGGCGGTGGCTTTTCCCAGAAGGGTCTTTCCGCATCCCGGGGGGCCATGCAGGAGAAAACCTTTGGGCACGGAATGGCGAAAGCGTTTGAAAAGGTCGGCGTGCAGGGTGGGAAGCTCGATGCATTCCCGAATCGCTTTCACCGCTTCGTCCTGGCCACCGATGGAACTCCAGAGAAGCGGTTGGTCACTGCTGAGGGTCCGGTCAATCCGGCGTCCCCGGCCCACCAACTCGACGGCAACCCGCTGATTGGCATCCAGGCGAACTTCCATGCCGGGCTTCAGTCCAGCCGCGTCGATCGACGGGGAGCGCAAGACCACGGAATCTCCGGTTCCCGATTCCTGACCAATGCGAAGACGTCCATCGCTCAGGAGTTCGGAAACCCGGACCACCGGGCCGCTCTTGTCCAGCCCGAAGGAGGCGGTCACGGCAAACGCTTCATTGATGAGGACCCTGGTGCCCGGCTCCAATCCCGCCTCAGGCAACTGGGGATCGAGGGAAGCGAGATAGTCGGTACCGCCCACGCAGATCATCGCCCGGTCTTTGCCCAATTTTTGGATGAAGGTCGCGAGGCGCAGGGCAGGGGCTCTCAGTTTTTCGACGGCCTCCGTCAAATCTTCGACGGCCTGACGTGCCTGATCCTGAAGGACTTCCATTTCCTCCACCCGATCCCGGAGTAGCCGGATTTCCCACGGATGGCCTCCTCGCAGTCGCAGTGTGGCCGAGATGAGGTCGCAGAGTTGAAGCGCCGAGAGATGTTCGACATCGCCGGCCTCCAGCAGAGGTTCATCGCCGGACGGAGGTTCTGCTTTTGGCCCGGGCCGTTTCGGACCGGACTTGGGCTTGGGGCTGTCCATGGGAACAGCTTGGCATGCCTTGCCGCTTTATCAACCCGGGTCGCGGTCATCCTTCAACCGATGGCTGCCAGCATTCCGGCGAGCTCTTTCACTCCGATCGCTTCAACATCCGCGGTGATCCGGTACCGTTCTTCGCCGGAGTAGACGACAAAGGATCGCTTCGGCTCAATGTCCTCGCGGGAGTGGTGAAATCCCTTCTCCACACGAGCCGCGGAAGCGCGCTTGATTTCGATCGCCCAAACTCCATGCCCGCCGGGCAATTCGAGCACAAGATCGACCTCAGCACCTGCGGCTGTACGATAAAAACTTGCCGTGGTCCGGGCCGGGGCGGCGGCCAGAAGGTTTTCGATGACGAATCCCTCCCAGCTCGATCCGACCGGCCAGTGACTCACCGGATTGTCGGAGCAACTCGATCGATGCCAAGCCAAGAATCAGGAAACGTCCGGTCCGACGTCCGCGCCGTCGACCCTGGTCAATCAGGCCGCGGAGTGTCGAGAACAGCTCTGGCACCCGGTGAATCTCGTCGAGAATGACAAGCCGGTCTTCATAACCGCTCAGGAATAGCTCAGGGTCGGCCAGTTTTTGGCGATCTCTGGGAGATTGCAGATCGAGGTAAAGGGCCTTTCGCCCTTCGGCGACTTCAAGGGCGATGGTCGTCTTGCCGACCTGGCGTGGTCCGATGATGGCGACAGCGGCTTGTCGCTCGAGGGCATCGCAGACGGTCCGAAGGGCTCTCCGCTGAATCAGCATTGCAAATTAAACACGTGATATTGAATTTGCAAGGATGGCGTGCGATGCGCGGCACCTCCCAAGTCCAGACCAACGACCTGCGTGCCTTGAGTTCATGGATGTCCGCCGGAAAGTGGACGCTCTGAAGCCCCAAGTGGGGCGAAAGGAGATAGCCTGTGCGGAATCGGTGTCCCAGGACTTCATCCTGGGCTGTCACCTTTTGCCCCGTTGGGGCGGTCTGATTCTTATGTCCTAGACTAAATTGGCAAAACCATGACTCAACTACTAGTTCCGTATTTGAAGGCCACTTCAAAATGGAAGTTTGCGGTCATTCAGCACGTTGCCAATCACCGGTGGTTATCGTATTCCAAAGCCGTAATCCCGGTAGTTTGCTGAAATGATATTGAACACCCGAATTTGTGGGGGAGATGATTATAAAAGTGCCAATATGCCTTTTAATCAAACACGAGTTGTCAGGGAGTAAGATAGGGGTTAAGTCCACTGAAGTGGAAGCGGCGTCCCGCCGCTTTGGCTTCGCGTCCGCGGATTGGATGTTGTTCGGACCGGCTGCGGACGAGACGTCCGCGTTCCCAGGGTAGGCGTGATCCGAACCGCCGTGGCGGTCTGTACCACGCGAGCCTCGCAGGGGCGAAGCCAATCGGACGTCCGCAGGACCGAATCGCCTTCGACATGGTCGCCGCGGTTTCCTGATGGAGAAAGGAAAACTCCCAAAGCGGACGCGAATCGAGGCCATGAACCGAATGGGTTCATGGCGAATTTATTCTTAAAATCCCTGGCTAACGTTTCGCTAAGAAAAGGTGTTGGGGATTGGATTCCCGGAATTTTTGCAGGGCGAGGGTAAACAACGGACGGAGATCGGCGGTGGCTGAGGCAACGACCAGGGTGTCTTCATTGACCACCAGGACCGTGGCCCGAGCCCGGCGATTGGAATCCAATCCGACCGGAAGATAAACCGCCACCAGATTGCCGTCTTCCAGGACGCCGACAGCGCGTTCCCACCCGCGCCCGGTCATGATGCGGTCGGCATCGGCCAGGAGTTGACGACAGCCGTCCAATTTTCGATGGTCGGTGCGTTGGTACACCATCACCTCGCCACCACGGGCCGCACTGAGGGCCTGTCGCGCTTCATGGGGCATGGTCGGAACAAATTCGGTGATGACGCGTGCCAACGTGAGGGGGATTGCTCCGACCCGGGCCGATACCTTCCAATTCCAATGGCCGCCGGTATCGTGTATGGCGGCGGAACCCAGCTCCCGGACCGTAGAGCTGACGAGCAGGCAGCTGAGCCCATAACACACAATCAAGGCGATGCCAATGAACGGGGCGAGGAACAGGCTGAGGAAAAACCAACGCCAGCGCCATCGAAACCGGGGACGTGCGGGGTTTACGACGGAGGGGCAGGGGGCTGTGGCAACTGATGAAGAGCTCATGGGGAGACCGATGGAGTTCTGATCTTCCCCTAGTTCTTCGGGTCCGCGCCCGATGCACCCGTCGGCTTGCCCTTGCCTCCGATCTTCTCGTGCAATTTCTTGAGCGGCTCGATATCGAAATGTTCCCCAAGACTGACGAGTTTTTCTGGACGGATATCACCGACAATATTAACGAGAACGGCCTGTTGATGGTTGTCGATGACGGTGACCACAAGCCCTTCCACCGCTTCCTGGCCGCGAAGTTTGGAATAAATCGCGACGTCGGTGTCCTCCTGCTTGACGGTCACGTTCTTTTCCCAGCCTTTTTCCTCCAGCTGACTGCGGATTTCCGCCAGGCGCTTTTCGGTCGAGGCTCGATTGCCGTCGTCCAGTCCTATCACCCGCACGTGAATCGAATGAATGGACTTGAGCATCTCGGCGGCCTCAGGTTCCTCCTTTTCTGCCAGACGGCTCGCCATCGCCAGGAGGTTGCCCTTGATGTTGACCTCGACGAAATCACCGTGGCCCGTCGGCGGGGTGAAGGTTCCGAAATCTACCGGGCCGGTCTCGGCCTGCAGGGGCGCCGACAAGAGTGCTGCAGTGAGGAGGGTCGAGGTGGTGAGTAAGCGAAGCGTTTTCATGGAGCGAGGACGTGGATGTTGTTTGGGTCCGGACAATGTGTCCGGACTTCAACAACACCCACGACTCAGCCCCATGTTTCACGGAAATGTCTTCATGAATCACATCCCCGTCGAACCCGATGGATTACGGTAACTCCGTTGTCCCCATCAGGAATCGATCACATTCACGCGCTGCTCCACGTCCCTCGTTGAAGGCCCAAACGACGAGACTTTGGCCCCGTCGACAGTCTCCGGCCGCGAAAACCTTGGGGATGCTTGTCGTGAAGCGTCCGTGCTCGGCCTTGATGTTGGTTCGGGGGTCCCGTTCCACAGCCAGGGAATCCAGCAGGGTTTGATCGGGTCCGAGGAAGCCCATGGCCAGAAGCACCAACTGGGCGGGAACGATGCGATCCGTGCCGGGAACATCCACGGGAATGAACTGACCCTTCTCGTTCTTTTCCCATTTGATTTGAACGATATGCACACCCGATACCTGGCCCTGATCATCGCTTAGAAACTTCTTGGCGGTGGTCAGATAAACACGGGGGTCGGCACCAAATGTGGCGGCTGCCTCCTCCTGACCGTAATCGAGCTTGTAAACCTTGGGCCATTCCGGCCATGGGTTGTCCTTGGCGCGTTGCTCGGGAGGCTTCGGAAGGATTTCGACCTGCACCAGACCGGTGCAGCCGTGCCGCATGGAGGTTCCGACGCAGTCGGTTCCTGTGTCACCGCCGCCGATGATGACGACGTCCTTCCCTTGGGCGGAAATGGGAGGTGGTGTGCCATCCAGGAGTGCCTTGGTATTGCCGTGGAGGAATTCCATGGCGAAATGGACTCCTTTGAGTTGGCGGCCTTCGATGGGCAGGTCCCGAGGGCGGGTGGCACCGGTGCTCAGGACAATGGCGTCAAACTCCGCGAGCAACTCGGCAGCGGGCAGGTCGCGTCCCACTTCGCAATTGCACCGGAAGGCCACGCCTTCCTTTTCGAGCTGCCGAAGCCGGCGTTGGACAATCTTTTTCTTGTCCAGCTTCATGTTTGGGATGCCGTACATGAGCAGGCCTCCCGGACGATCAGCCCGTTCGAAAACGGTGACCCAGTGTCCAGCCTTGTTCAGCTGGGCGGCGGCGGAAAGTCCGGCGGGACCGGACCCGACCACGGCCACCTTCTTGCCTGTCCGTTTTTTCGGGGGAGTGGGTTTGACCCAACCTTCCTCCCAGGCGTGGTCAATGATGGTACACTCGATATTTTTGATGGTCACCGGTGGGGCATTGATCCCGAGAACACAGGAACCTTCGCACGGCGCCGGACAGACGCGTCCGGTAAATTCGGGGAAATTGTTGGTCTTGTGGAGGCGGTCGAGGGCTTCGCGCCAAAGGCCCCGGTATACCAGATCATTCCATTCCGGGATCAGGTTGTTGATCGGACAGCCACTCGCCATGCCGCTGACCAGGTTGCCCGTGTGGCAGAACGGGATGCCGCAGTCCATGCAGCGGGCACCTTGGTTGCGCAACTGCTTTTCATCGAAGTGTTCGTGGAATTCATTCCAGTCACGAATGCGATTCAGCGCGCTGCGGTCGAGAGGTAGCTCTCGGATGAATTCAAGGAAGCCGGTGGGTTTACCCATTGCGTCAATTCGTTGGGGGTCAGGTCAGAATGGATTTTGATGGTCAGTCAGATCAGCCGCCACCCACCCGGGCTGCGTCCTTGGAGTTGGCCTCAAACGCGGCATTGAGCGCGTCGTCGCCGGTCAGGCCATTGGCTTTGGCCTGCTTCAGGGATGTCAGGACGCGTTTGTAGTCCCTGGGCATGACTTTCACGAAACGGGGGAGGGTCACCGACCAGTCCCGAAGAAGGGTGGCGGCCAGGGTGCTCCGGGTGTTGATGGCATGGTTTTCCAGCATGATTTTCAACGTGGCAGCATCCTCCTCATCCAGCGGTTCGATGGCTGAAATCTGGAGGTTGCAGCGGCTGGCCGCGTCGCCGTGCTCGTCGTAGAGGTAGGCCACACCACCGGACATGCCGGCTGCGAAATTGCGTCCTGTGGAGCCGAGCACAGCCACCTTGCCTCCGGTCATGTATTCGCACCCATGGTCACCCACGGCCTCGACCACGGCGGTGACCCCGGAATTGCGGACAGCGAACCGTTCACCGGCCATGCCTCGAATGTAAACCTCGCCTGCGGTCGCCCCGTACAAGGCGACATTGCCGACAATCATATTTTGCTCGGCGACAAAGGTGGACCCGGCAGGGGGATGGAGGATGAGTTTTCCGCCGGACAAGCCCTTGCCCAAATAATCGTTGGCGTCGCCATCGAGAACAAAGGTCATGCCGGGCGGCAAAAAGGCACCAAAACTCTGGCCTGCGTGACCGGTGAACGTCACGTGGATGGTGTCCTCGGGCAGGCCCGCAGCCCCATATCGACGGGTGAGTTCGCTGCCGGTGATGGTTCCAACGACGCGGTGCACATTTCGAATCGGTAAGTTCAACCGAACCTTTTCCTTTCGGTCCAGGGAAGGGGCGCACAGGGCCAGCAATTGGGTGACATCCAGCGACTTTTCGAGGCCGTGGTCCTGGCGCATCTGACAGTAGCGACCGACCTCGGCTCCAGCCTCGGGCTGGTAGAGAATCTTGCTGAAATCGAGGCCCCGCACCTTCCAATGCTCCACCGCTTTGCGCGGTTCGATCCGGTCCGTTCGGCCCACCATTTCGTTGATGGTGCGAAAGCCGAGTTCCGCCATCAATTCACGAACCTCCTGGGCCATGAACTTCATGAAATGGACGACATGGGAGGGATCGCCGGTGAACCGCTTGCGCAGCTCCGGGTCCTGAGTGGCGACACCCACCGGACATGTATTCAGATGACAAACCCGCATCATGATGCAGCCCATGGCAACGAGCGGTCCGGTGGCAAATCCGAATTCCTCGGCGCCCAGCATTGCGGCGATCACCACATCGCGTCCGGTCTTCAGCTGGCCGTCGGTCTCGACCGTGATGCGTGAACGAAGGTTGTTGAGGACGAGAGTCTGGTGGGTCTCGGCAAGACCCAACTCCCACGGTATGCCTGCATGTTTGATGGACGTTTGGGGAGAGGCTCCCGTTCCGCCGTCGAAGCCTGAAATCAAAACAACGTCGGCATGGGCCTTGGCGACGCCGGCGGCGATGGTTCCGACACCGACTTCGGAAACCAGCTTTACGCTGACCCGGGCCTGTGTGTTGGCATTCTTAAGATCGTGAATCAACTCGGCCAGATCTTCGATGGAGTAAATATCGTGATGGGGGGGCGGTGAGATCAGGCCGACCCCGGGAGTCGAATGGCGGACCTTGGCGACCCATGGATACACCTTCCCGCCTGGAAGCTGGCCTCCCTCGCCGGGCTTCGCGCCCTGAGCCATCTTGATTTGGAGTTCGCGAGCGTTCACCAGGTAAAGACTGGTGACTCCGAAACGTCCGCTGGCCACCTGCTTGATGGCGGAATTTTTGGAGTCGCCATTGGATTCCAAAACATACCGTGCGGGGTCTTCGCCTCCCTCGCCGGTGTTGCTCTTTCCGCCAATCCGGTTCATGGCGATGGCCAGGGTTTCGTGGGCCTCCTTCGAGATGGAGCCATAGCTCATGGCGCCGCTCTTGAAGCGCTTCAGGATCGATTCGACCGACTCCACTTCTTCGATCGGTACCGGGGTGCCGGGCTTGAATTCAAGCATGCCCCGCAGGGTGGCCCAATGTTTGAACTGCTCGTTCACCAGTCGGGTGTACTGCTTGAAGGCCGAATAGTCGCCCGACCGAACCGCCTTTTGAAGAGTGTGGATGGTTTCCGGATTAAACAGGTGATACTCGCCATCCTTGCGCCACTGATATTGGCCACCGGTGTCGAGGGCGCGAAAGTTGAAGGGACGGTCCGGGAAGGCATGTCGGTGGCGGATTTCGACCTCGCGGGCGATTTCCTCCATTCCGAGACCTTCCACCCGTGTCGAGGTCCAGGTGAAATATTTGTCGATCACCTGTTCATTGATGCCGATGGCCTCAAAAATCTGGGCCCCCCGGTAAGACTGGATGGTGGAAATCCCCATTTTGGAGGCAACCTTGACCACCCCTTTGACGGCAGCCTTGACGTAATTCTTGCAGGCCGTTTTGTGGTCCACCTGGGTGAGCAAGCCCTGCCGAATCAAATCATCAATCGACTCGAAAGCCAGGTAGGGGTTGATGGCTCCACAACCGTAACCAATCAGGAGGGAAAAATGATGGACCTCCCGCGGTTCACCGGATTCCAAGACGAGACCAACCCGGGTCCGGGTCCCTTCGCGAATGAGGTGGTGGTGCAGTCCGCTGACAGCCAGAAGGGAGGGAATGGCGGCCATCCGGGCATTCAGTCCACGATCCGACAGGATGAGGATATTAATGCCTTCTTCAATGGCTTTGTTTGCCTTTTTGAAGAGGTCTTTCAGCGCCTTTTCCAGCCCCTTGGCTCCTTTGTCCACCTTGTAGATGATGGGCAGGACAATGGATTTGTACCCCGGCTGATTCAGGTGTTTTAGCTTGGCGAATTCCTCGTTGGTCAGGACGGGCGACTTCAGCTCGATCAGGTGGCAGCTCTCAGGGACAGGATCGAGGAGGTTTTTCTCGGAGCCGATGGTGGTGACGGCACTGGTAACAATCTCTTCGCGAATGCAATCAATCGGCGGATTGGTGACCTGGGCAAACAATTGCTGGAAGTAGCTGAACAACGATTGAGGCTGGTCGGAAAGCACGGCGAGCGGAGTGTCCGTTCCCATGGAGCCAACAGCTTCGACGCCGTCGCGGGCCATCGGCAGCATGAGCAGTCGCAGGTCTTCAAAGGTATATCCGAAGGCGTGCTGCCGCTGAAGGACGGTTTTATGCGCCAACTCCGGCAAATCGTCGGGGGCAGGCAAAGACGCCAATTCGATTAAGTGCTGGTTCAGCCATTGCCGGTACGGCTGGGCACCGGCGACCTGGTCCTTGATTTCCTGATCAGCGACAATGCGACCCAGTTCCGTATCGATGTAGAACATGCGCCCGGGCTGAAGTCGGCCCTTGCTTGCAATATTTTCGGGGGCGATATCCAGAACACCGACTTCCGAGGCCATGATGACATGATCGTCATGGGTGACGTAATACCGGGAAGGCCGCAGCCCATTTCGGTCCAGGGAGGCTCCGATGCGGACACCGTCGGTGAAGGCGATACAGGCAGGTCCGTCCCACGGCTCCATCAGGCAGGAGTGATACTCGTAAAAGGCCTTCTTCTCATCGCTCATCGATTCATGATTCGCCCAAGGCTCCGGGATCATCATCATCATGGCATGAGGCAGGGATCGCCCGGCCATCACCAGCAATTCGAGGACATTGTCGAACATCGCTGAATCGCTTCCGTTGGGGTCGACAATCGGCAGCACCTTGGGGAGGTCCTCGCCAAAGGCATCCGAGGCGAACAGGGCTTCGCGGGCCCGCATCCAATTGATGTTTCCGCGGAGGGTGTTGATTTCGCCGTTGTGGGCGATATAGCGGTACGGATGGGACCTTCCCCAACTGGGAAAGGTATTGGTGCTAAAGCGGGAATGGACCAGTGCCAGTGCCGTGGTCATTCGGGGATCCCGCAGGTCTGGGAAGTATCGGCCCACCTGTTCTGTCAATAGCATTCCCTTATAAACCAATGTCCGGCTGGAGAGGCTGCACACGTACCAGTACTGTGCCCCGTCCATGGTGGAGCAGCGGATTTCCGTGTAAGTCCGTTTGCGGATGACATACAGCTTTCTCTCGAAGGCCATGTCGTCGGCTAGACCCTGGCCACGTCCAATAAATATCTGGCGAATATGGGGCTCGGAGGCCCGCGCGGTCGCTCCCAGCGAGCTTCCGTCAACGGGTACGGTTCGCCAGCCCAGAAAGTCCTGGCCTTCGGAATGGATGATTTTTTCGAAGGCCTGTTCCAGCTTTCGGCGCTGGCGGGGGTCTGGCGGCAGGTAGATCATTCCTACGCCATACTGGCCTTGCGGCGGGAGCGTGATTCGAGCGGCTTCGGCGGCTTCGACCAGAAACTCGTGTGGCAGTTGGATGAGAATACCCGCTCCGTCACCTGTGTTGACTTCCGATCCGCAGGCACCGCGATGGTCCAGATTTTGTAAAATCTGAAGTCCTTGAGCCACCAGGGCATGGGATTTACGGCCCTTGATGTTGGCAACAAAGCCGACGCCACAGGCATCATGCTCGTTGGCAGGGTCGTACAGCCCCTGCTTCCCCGGCGGTGTCATCCGGGTCGTTGCTCCCTGTCCAATAGGTTCGATGCTGGTGCTCATGTGCGGCAGTCAAAACGTCTGGAGTGCGTTCAGCTTTCCAGCCTGACAGCACCGGCGACGTGAAACCGTGAGGCTACCTTGGTGCGGCTGGTTGGGGTCAAGTAGAAGCGCGCGAAAGTACGAGGTAAAGGTGATGGCAATGACTTACCGTCGAGTTCCAAGAAACCCTTCTTCGGTCAGCCAGACGATGGAATCCCGTTGCCATGCGTCCCACATGGGGCCGTGATAGCCATTCAACCCATGGTCCCCCGAGGGAAGTTCGAGGAACTTCCCATGAACTCCATGGGAGAGGAGGGATTGGTAAAAGAGCCGACTGTTGTCGATGGAGACCACCTTGTCGTCGACGGCATGGGCCAGGAATGTTGGTGGTGTGTTGGAGGTCACCTGCATCTCCGAAGAGAAGAATGTCAGTTCTGACGGCGAAGGATTCGAACCCAGCAGGTTGAATCGGGAACCGGCATGCCCTTTTTCGCCCATGGAAATCACGGGATAGACAAGGATGGCAAAATCGGGCCGACTGCTTTGACCAGCGAAGGCTTCTGAACTGGCATCCTTGATTCCGGTGTCAAAATGGGTTGCTGCGGTGGATGCCAGGTGTCCACCGGCGGAAAAGCCGATGATGCCGACGTGATGGGGATCGATGTGCCAACGGTCGGCTTTGGACCGAACCACTCGAATGGCCTGCTGAGCATCCAGCAACGGTACTTTGGATCGCCCATGCGGGAGCCGGTATTCCAGGACGATCCCGGCGATTCCATGTCCATTCAGCCACCGCGCGATCCCACTTCCCTCGGGGCCCGTCACAAGACCGCCGTACCCTCCTCCCGGGCAGATGATAACCGCAGCACCCTTCGGCTTTGCCGAAGGGTAAAACGTGAGGAAGGCGGGTTCGTTGGTCGATTTTCCGCTACCGTCGGGAGCAAAGCCCGGCCAGAGAGGCAGACGTTCTCCCGCGGATTCCTCTGCAAACGCCGCAAGTGATATCCCCCTAAGGATGAGGCAGCACAAAACGAGGCGGCTAACGAAAGAGGTTGGAAGTAAGTTGGCAAAGGTCACGACTGGACCTTCGCCAGAAGACCGGCGTTGATCACGTCCAAAGGAGATGGATCAACAAAAACGGTCGACACCCTGAAGGCACAGTGTGCCGACTGCGAAGCGAAGCTCAGTGAGCTGGGACCACGAAGGACGCTCGTTCCTGTGTCAATGTAGGAGGGTCGAACAATCCCGCAGGTCCGGAAGAGTCATTGGTGCCCGTGAACGAGCGGGGGGTGGTGCCAGCGGCTAAACCGGAGGAAGGCCATCGACCCGTTCCCCAAGCCGGGATGCGGGGAGAAGGGGTGGGAACCCAAACCACTTGATCATCATCGGGTTTGGAGGTGATCACGTGAAAAAAGCTGACACACACCAAGCCCAGGCCGGTCAACGCCAGGGCATTGAACCCGAGGATGCCTGAAGGAGAGGTCAAGGGTTTGAAGAAGGATCGCCAACCGGTGCTTTCCTCTTTCAATTCCAGGGCCTCGATTCTGGCCATCACACGAATCGGGAAACGGTCGAAATAGCCAGGGGGGGGCTGCTCGTGGCGTTTTAGGGCCATCAGCCGCTGAAGTTCTGGGAATTCGTTGGACTCGTTACTCATGTTTACTTGATCAGGTCGGACAGCCATGCCTGCAACTGTTGCCGGGCGTA